>WGDP01000212.1 GCA_015493215.1 Bacteroidales bacterium
TACGCTTGATTAACTGAACCTTTGTTGAAAATCCCATGATGTTTAAATTTTAATTAATACTAGTTATATAACTAGATACAAAAGTAAATAAAAAAATCAAAACAATAACATTTGTCCTGATTTTTTTATCTAGTTAAATCCAAACTCAAGTAAACCACTTCGTGGTTTTATTAATGGAGATAAAACTTTTATCAAACCATTTTTAAAGCAAAACCCTCCAAGCTCGTTCGGATTTGCCTGCCTGCGTGCGTAGTCCTTGGAAAAACCTTTCAGATCAAGGCTTACCTGCCTGCCGGACAGACGGGCTAATCTGAACGAACTTTGGGTTAAAAAAAACCAATGCCAATTTTCACCATCAAAAACTCATAAACAACTCAAAAACCCACGGCTCGTCCGGATTTGTAATCCGGATGATTTAATCACAAGCTATCATATCTTACTTATTTATAAGATGGTAATCATTACATTATAAACGTAATTTCTCATTCATACTACCTGCCGGACAGACGGGCTAATCTGAACGAACTTTGGGTTAAAAAAAACCAATGCCAATTTTCACCATCAAAAACTCATAAACAATCTTTTGTGTAAAAGTCCGTTTAAAGGGTAAAAATTCCGTTTACTTACCGATTACCTTTGCGAGGAAATGAAGAAAAAACTCCATCAACCGGTTTCGTTTGTCATTACGTTTGTTTTGTTGATTGTTTCCTATATGGGATACGCTCAGCGGATGACAACGGAAGAGTATATTGAAAAATACAAAGAGGTTGCCATCAAAAAGATGAAGGAGTTTCACATTCCGGCTTCCATCACACTGGCGCAGGGTGTACTTGAATCGGGATCGGGCAACAGCCGGCTGGCACGCAAAGCAAACAACCACTTCGGAATTAAATGTCACAAAGACTGGCACGGCAAAAAATTCTATATGGATGACGACGAAAAGCACGAATGTTTCAGAAAATATCCAAAGGCTGCCGACTCGTACCGCGACCATTCCAAATTTTTGACACAACGCGGCCGCTACTCTTTTTTATTTGATTACGACATTACCGATTACAAAAAATGGGCTTACGGCCTTAAAAAAGCCGGCTACGCAACCAATCCAAGATACCCCCAGCTTCTTATCAAGATTATTGAAAAGTATCATCTCGATCAATACGACAAAGAGGCTTTGGGAAAACAAAAGAAAAGAAAAAAGAAGATAAAAACCCATCCCGAAGGAGCCATCCCCACAATATCAACCTTTACCGTATCGGACACATCGGCCACTGGCAGAAAAATATTTATCAACAACAAACGAAAACTAATCCTTGCCCGCGAAGGAGACACCTACCAAAAAATTGCCGCCGAATTTGAGATATATACCTGGCAACTGTACAAATATAATGAGGTGAGCCGAAAGCATAAAATTGTTACCGGTGAAATTATTTATCTGGAAAAGAAAAAAGCGAGAGCCGGTAAAAAATACAAATATCATCACATACGTCAGGGCGAGTCGCTGCACGATGTGGCACAACTTTATGGTATGAAGCTCAGCAAGCTGTTAAAGATGAACAACCTGCCCAAAGGCATCTCCGTTCCGGTTGGTACGGAGGTTAGGGTAAGGTAAGAAAACCTTTTCGGTCGAAAACAGCAGGTGCGGTGGAGTCCGAAAAGGTTGAGAAGAGGAGTATTTCCACCTGATAGGAACAAAAGCTTGACTTATATTCTCCCCGGGCTGCCACCCACCCGCAACACAACAGTTTTAGCATTCGGTATATTAACCGCTTCGGGTTGGTTTTTAAATATCCCGTAAAAAGCCGAACCGCTTCCGGTAAGCGATGCATAAAGGGCACCTGCATCGTACAACCTCTGTTTTATCGATAAAAGATGTTTTGGAACCACCGCCTCAAAATCGTTTTTCAGGATTTTTTGCCAGGCATCAAAATCCTGTTGCATAACAACTTTTTTCAAATTATACTCCGGTGCTTTCGGAACAATCCTCCTGAAAGCCTCCGGCGTTGAAACAGGCTCGTCAGGAACGACAAGCATCAGGTAAAATCCTGCCAGACTAAAATCCAAAGGCTCCACCACATTGCCCCGCCCGATTACATACGCCGGTTTGTTAAAAACAAAAAACGAACAGTCGCTGCACAGCTCCGCAGCCAATTGAAGCAACTCCTTTTCAGCCAAATTAACTTGAAAATGGGCAAGCAGCTCTTTTAAAAAAAAGATGGCATCGGCCGAACCTCCTCCCAAGCCGCTCCCAACAGGAATATTTTTTAACAAATGTACCTCAACAGCAGAAATATCAAACCGTTTGGACAGTAACTGCCACCCCTTTTCAATCAAATTGTTTTTGAATAACTGCTCACCTCCGGTTCCCCAAACCGTTAACGAAAACTTTTCAGAGGCCTTAAATTCAACAGCATCATACAACGGAACCGGACAGACAACCGACCTCAAATTATGAAATCCATCCTCACGAAGACGTGTAACCTGAAGGCCCAGGTTAATTTTGGCGTTGGGAAAACAAATCATACGGTAAAACTACAAATAAATAATCCAGACACATCAATATGTAAAAGCCCCCTACTTTTCAGCCCGGGTATAATGGTCTAAAAACATAATAATTTTATCGGCTTTTAACTTTTTGGCAATGATGCGTTTATCGCTGTCGAGCAGATACAGAACCGGTGTGCCGTTTACATCGTAAATATCATGAAAATCTTTGGTAACACTGCGCGTACCATTTACATTGGTCCAACTTTCCAGATTGCGCTCCCGGATGGTCTCCTTCCACTTTTTAAGGTCGCCGTTGGTGTTTATGGCAAAAATTCCAATATCATACGGCGGATTTTCGGCCATCATTTTTTTAAGTGCTTTAATCTCCCGTTTGCAAATACTGCACTTGTAATCCCAAAACAACAAAATAGTATATTGGTTGGGCATGGATAAAAACGACTTATAATTTCCTGCCGTATCAATTACAATAAGGTTAGGCGCCTCTTTTCCAATCAGCAGTTTTCGTAATACATCGGCTCGTTTTTGAAGACTCTCCAACACCGACGGGGTAGTATATTCGATGGGGCGTTTCGAAAAATAGTTATCTACCAAATGTACCAGAATTTTATCGAATCCCATGTATTTCGGATTTTGATATTCCGAAGTAAAATACCAAACAAGATAGCTCACCACATCCTGATTGGGTTCGGCAAGGCCGATAACATAATCGATGGCAGTGATAACCGAATCGGCATTGAGCAAAACAAGGTTGCCAAAGTACTCTTTTATCCGTTTATCAAACAGCGGGGTTCGTAAAAGACGGCCATCGTTAAGTGGAAAATGATCCCAAAAATGATTTTTGTAATAGTAAAAAGCGGCCGTACTGTCGGGACTGTTTTTTACCGAATCGGGAATTTCAATTTCGCGCATAGCTGTTAACAACGTTGCCACAAAGGTACCCTGATTATTTTCAATCATCTTAAGCTCAAAAGCCTTATTTTTATTGTTAAGTTTCTTGATTTCAGCGGTTATGGATTTTGCTTCATCGCTTTCGGCATCCATCTTTTTAAGCGAATCGGAAAGTGATTTTATCTTTTTATAAGCGGTCTCTTTAAACTTGAGATAGCGAAAAAACAGCTTATTTTCGGGCGAACCCGAAACCTTTAAATCAAGCGAATAATTGGCTGTATCGGTTTTTAAAGTGAAGTCTTGATTTTTGTTCAGCACAAACTCGAACAACTTGCTTTTTTCCTGACTAACAACAATATAAATTCCACCGTCCAGTTGCTTACTTCCGTTAAAAACAAAAGTTTTGTTGTGTCTTACAGCGGTATCGGCCAGCTTAACTTTGTTACCATAATAATAGGCAAGGTAAAGCGTGCTGTCGGCATAACCGTCAATTACAACCTTAATTTTACGAGTGCTGTTTTGCCCAAACATAAAAACGGGCAACAGAATAAATAACAACAATATAATTTTTTTCATTTTTGTAAAATTTCTATCTAATAGTATGAGCTTGTTTAACGTTTTTAATCTGAAAAATGCAAATTTATAAATAAAGAGGCTGCCGATTCTTTTAAAAATCTTAAATTTGTAGTTAATGATAAAGAACCTGCGATTCATATTATTGTTACTGGTTATAACAACGTCACTATCTGCTCTTTCGCAGGAGTTTGACAGGATTGCATTTTACAATGTTGAAAATTTTTTCGACACCCGGTACGACTCGACCAAATACTTTAACGGCTTTACACCCGAAGGCGACCACCATTGGACAAAAACCCGTTATTATAAAAAGAGGGAGCATATTTACAAGGTGATTGCCGCCCTTGGAGGATGGAATGGCGTTTCGGTGATGGGATTTGCCGAAATTGAAAACCGCGGAATTCTGGAAGACCTGATTAACAACACTCCGCTAAAAAAACTTGACTATGGCATTGTACATTTTGAATCGCCCGACAAACGCGGCATCGATGTGGGCATGATATACCAAAAGCAACGGTTTAAAGTGCTGTTGGCAAAACCGGTTCCGGTAAAAAACCCCGACAACCCCAAATTTAATACGCGCGACATACTTTATGTAAAAGGCATTTTGCAAAACGACACCGTGCATATTTTCTACAACCATTGGCCATCGCGGTACGGAGGCATGATGAACACAGTACCGTTGCGTGCCCTCGCTGCGCGCACTCTGCAACGGGAAACGGATTCAATTCTTGAAAGAGATTCTCTGGCAAAGGTTTTAATTCTTGGTGACTTCAACGATAATCCCACCGACAAAAGCATTCAGCTACTGCTGCATCAGGGAAAACATAAATTGCAGGAACTATCCCCCGTTTTCGACTTTGGCAACACCTCGGGAACCATTAAGCACAACACCGACTGGGCTATTTTTGATCAAGTTATTGTTTCGCGCGGGATGTCCCTGTCAAAGGGCATCAGTTTAAAAAACAACAATATGCATATTTTTGATGCAGGTTTTTTGTTGATTAAGGACGAAAAAAACCTTGGAATGAAATTAAACCGTACTTTCGTGGGTTTTAATTACAACGGAGGGTACAGCGACCACCTGCCCGTTTATGTGGACGTTTATAAACAGTAAACATTTGAGAAAAGGAGTTAAAATAGCAATTTTTTCATCAGCATTAATAGTCTTGGCTTTACTGGGGCTGTGGCTTTTACGCAACTATATTTTAATAAACAGTTTTCAAAAAATAACGGAAGAAAAAACCAACCACCATGTACACCTTACCCTGAGCAAACTGAATTTTAACCCGGGCACAATGAGTGTTACGGCAGACAGTATTCAAATTACCTTCGATAGTGTTTTTATTGACGAATCTAACAATACACTGCTTGAAAAGCTAACCTTTTCATCCGTACAATTGGAAAACTTTAATGTTTGGTCATTACTGTTTGACAAGCAATTAAAAGCTGACAAGCTAATCTTCACAAAGCCTGATGTATATATAACTGCCAATAAAGCCGACACTGCCGTTAAGATAAATCCCGAAGAGGTAATCCGGCTTGTTAACGGCACTTCCGGTTTTCATATTTCTTTTCCTGCCAAATTAAAAAAGGTTGAAATCCGTTACGGCGCCATTGATGTTACCGACAGGCACAACAGCGCCAAAAAGTTCTCAACCGGCAGTTTAACCGTATATATGGAGGATTTTAACACGATAGACAACAACAGCGAACAAAGGTTAAACTCCCTTTCAAAAACACTCTATATCAAAGCCGAAGATCTATATAAAAGTTTTCAATCAAACTACGCATTGGCAATTGATTCGCTTATCTGGCATTCGGAAAAAAACAGGTTCAAGGCTTTTGGATTCGATTTTTTGCCAACAACCAGGGTGGCCGACACGGCAGGTATGCTTATAATAAAAGCCGGCAGCTTAACGGCTGACGAATTTCACCTTTTGGGCGACACACTTCAACAAGCTACGATTCAAAAGCTTGTGCTTACCAACGGCAACCTTCACATCAGAAAGAAAAAGAGCAATGGGAAAAAAACAGTTGCCACTCCCGAAGATTTCTTTTTTAAATATGTAACCGCCGACACGCTGATACTTAAACACAACGATCTGTTTTTGGAAACAAACCGGGGCGATACTGTTTTATTTTTTAAAAACCTTGCTGTTAACTTAAAAAACATACAAATTGATTCGCTGTTCCTTAAAAACCCAAATCAACATTTTAACTATAAATCGTTTTCATTTTCTACCCGGTCGTTTGTTTCAAATACGCTGCTGCCCGGCTTACACCTTGAAAGCGGTAAAGTATTATACAACAGTAAACGGAAAAAGTTTGTGTTAGATGGATTTCTTATTCGCGATTCGGCAAGCAACTTTCATTTTCATTCGGGACGAATAAAACTCAACCTGTCCCTCAAAAAGCTTCTAAAGAACCAAAAACAAACCTTTGATGTTTTTATGATAAGGCCTTATGCACAAGTAAGATTAAACAATCATAAAACCGGCTTTCAAAACGATTCATCCGGAATAGTAACAAAACTTATCCCTCGTGAGGTAAAAATTACCGGCGGAACTTTTATTACCCTTTTAAATAATGGTGCCGACAGCCTTATTTTAAACAACACCAACCTATTGGTGAAAAACCCATTGTTTAATGCCGACAGCAGGCAATTTAAGTGGGACACCTTAAATCTCGTAACGGGGAAATTTTCATTCTTCAAACAAAATAATTTTATCGTACAGGCAGGCTCCACCCGTCTTAATGGTAACAATCTAACCGTTTACAACACCCTGTTTAATTCCCTGTCAAATCCTTCTAACAAAACCTCACTAAACGGCCTCAGACTAAAATCTTTTAATCTTAACAAACTGATCTTCAATAAAGAACTTTCTGCCGATTCACTTATTATTATTGCTCCCGAAACCGAATGGAACCTTTCCAAAAAAAACAAAGCCCAACAAGACAGCGCTTTTGTTTTATCCAAAACAGTTACCAATGCCGAACACAACACATCTTTTAAAGTTGACATACAACACTTTGCCGTAGAACACGGAAAAATAAAGGTCGCATCCATTAAACCGTCCGCCTTGGCCTCTTTTGAATCGGATTACAGCCTTACGTGGAACCATCTGCGAACAGGGCACCTTGCCGATCACCCTTTTAGCTCACTAAAGGAATTGGAGCTGTCACTTTCAAACACTATTATAACCTCGGCAGGACTTAAGGCAACCATCGGAAATCTTCATTTGGCAAGCGATAACGGCTTTTTAGGGTTCAACAACATCAAGATAAACAGCCTTTCCGATTCTGTTTTAAACATTAACGATTTTTCCATAAACTTTATCGGCTTTAAAGCAATGGATTATAACAACCTGTTGGGACAAGACAAGCTAACGTTCGGCCATCTGTTGGTTAAAGGGGTAAAGATTGATGTTGAGCAAAAGCAGCACAATCTATCCAAAAAGATAACAGCCGGAAACAAACCGACATCCATTGATGTAAACACATTGTTACCCTTTGAAACAACCTTTGACACCATCCGTATTGAAAACATTGGCATTCGTTATGCCGTAGAAGAAAACCAGAGCCAATCGGTTTATAGCATAAATAATTTCAACCTTAAATACATTCCGCTTGCAAAACAAAACGACACCATCGTTACGGGCATTCCTTTTATCAACAACAGCATCTTCCATTTCGATTCGGCCACCTTTTCAAATGCAGACAAAGGCTTTTCAGTAATAACCAAAAAGGCTGCCTTCAATACTTACGACAGCACTTTCGTGTTACAAAATATTACCATAAATACAGGTAACCGTACTCGAATTGAATCGGGATTAATTTCAATGAGCGGAATTACTGCTTCGGATGTTTTTCCGCTTACATTTAGTGTAAAAAGGCTTAACGTCTCAAAAACAGAGATGAAAATAATAAATCCACGCCCTCAACATCGGGTGCAGGAGAAGCAGCAAAGTTCAGGGTTTTCAGGACTTCACAAATACTCAGAACTAATAAGCAGTTTTACCATCGACACTATTTTGTTTCCAAACATCAGCGCAACTTACTACACCGGCGATTCCCTCAAAAAACAGTGGAGTGCCGAAAAAATAAAAGTTAAAATCGGAGGCTTCCTAATAAACCCTTCAAAAGCATTGGACACCCTTCCCATACAGTTTAGCAGCCTTTCGGCTGATATGAATAACCGTAAATTTATTACCGGCGACAGCCTTTATGAAATTAGTGCCGGCCATTTTTTATACAATCATTTGGAACAATCGCTTGTTGTAGATTCTTTTAATGTAAAGCCACTTTTTGACACACTAACCTTTTTTGAAAAAAGCAGGTGGCAAACCGATCGCACCAACCTTTTTATTCCGCAAATCATTTTTTCCGGTATCAAACTTGATGAATTGAACAAAAACAACCCATTTCATCTGAGCAAAGTAATCGCAAAAGGTTTTCATGCCGACCTGTATCGCGACAAAGCATTCCCCCGCGATTCATTAATCAGGCCACTGCTTGTTGGTACACTCAAAAAAATAAACCAACCTTTCGTTATCGACACCTTATTAATAACCAATGGCTATTTTAAATACAGCGAAAAAGAAAAGATTTCTGATAAAGCCGGTTATGTTTTCTTTAACGGGCTAAACCTTACAGGCATTAACGTAACCAATATTACCAACAAGACGCAGGGAATGTTAACCAAGTTTTTTGCCGATGGAAAACTTATGGGAACCGGTAAAGTGCATGTCGATTTTTATTTTCCATTATCTGACAATCAATTGTCGCAGTTTTGGTTTACGGGCAAATCGGAAAAATTAGACCTTACAACTTTAAATACGATGACGCAACCCAACGCAGGCCTTACCATTTTAAGCGGAAGAGGAACCCTCGACATACCCTTGGTTACGGCCAACGATACGGTAGCCATGGGTAACATGATGTTTAAATACCGGCGTTTAAAGGTGGGGCTATACAACCGCAAAAAGGCCAACCACAACGGAGGAATTACAACCCCGCTGGTACGTTTTATTTTAAACGGACTTGTTTTGCGCTCCAACAACCCAAATTGGTTTAAACGTCCACGAGTCGGTATTGTTTATTTTAAAAGAGACCGTAACAAATCAATAGCCAACTACATTTGGAAAAGCACCTTAAGCGGAGCTTTGTCAACCCTTGGATTTAACAATAAGGAGCAGCGGAAACGACGTAAAGAGTACCGGAAAGAGGAGTTTGAGGTACAACGCGAAGCTGTAAAAAATGAAAAATACGGAAAATAATTTCGACCATTAAACCTTGAATTTGAAACGTTTAGAAAACATAATAATCCATTTGATATTACCAACTTCCCTGTTGTTGCTGTTTGTTATTCCCGGCCACTCGTTTGCCCAAAATGGCGAAGTAAATAAAAAGGCGTTGAAATGGTATCATCAGGCACAGGATGCCTACAAAAAAAAGGAGGCAGAAAAAGCATTACTTCTGCTATCGCGCGCAATAAAAAAAGACTCCTCATTTATTGAAGGATGGCTGCTGAAAGCAGATATTTACACTTCCACGGGCGAAAATAAAAAGGCCATTGCCGCCTACCGGCATGCACTTGACATTGATCCCGGTTTTTTCCCTCCGGCCAGCTATTTTATGGGAAACCTGCTGTTGGATTCAGGTGAATACGCACAAGCGGCTGATGCTTTTCGAGATTTTTTAAAAAACAACAACATTTCACCGGCGCTTAAAGCAAAAGCTATCAAACAGTTGACATGGGCCAAGGCCGGCAAGAAACTTAAGGAAAATCCCGTTCGGGTAACCATTAGCAAAGCTGATTCATTAATCAACACACAAGATGATGAATATGTAAATTACATAAGCTCCAACAACAACAAACTTGTTTTTACCCGAAAAGAAAAACTTACCGACAGCGAAACAAACAGAGATACCTATCGCGAGCAGTTTTACCAGTCGGCTAAACAGGGCAGCAAGTGGCAACAACCCGTTGCCCTGAATTTACCCTGGGCACAAAACAAAAATGTGGGTGCCATGAGCTTAACCGCCGATGGAAAAGACATCTATTTTACCGGTTGCCGATGGCCGGGCAACATAGGCAGGTGCGACCTTTACAACTCACACCTTAGAAACGGTATCTGGCAAAAGCCTGTTAACCTCGGAAAATCGGTAAACAGTCCTGCATGGGAATCGCAGCCTTTTGTGTCAGCCGATGGCAAGTACCTTCTGTTTGCATCCACAAGGCCGGGAGGGTATGGCGGCAGCGATATCTGGATGTCGGTAAAACTAAAAAACAACCAATGGAGCTTGCCCGTTAATCTCGGCGACAGCATTAACACATCCGGCAACGAAATGGCACCTTTCTTATATGCCGACAACAAAACACTTGTTTTTTCGTCAGATGGACATCCCGGAATGGGAAAACAAGACCTGTTTATAGCACGTAAAAACAGCGCCGGCATTTGGCAAAAAGCCCAAAACATCGGATATCCCGTCAATACGAAGTACAATGAAATCAATCTTATATACAGTCTTAACGGTAAACAGGCCGCAATTTCATCGGATAGAGAACAGCATAATTTTAACATTTACGAAATACCCGTCTATCCTAAAATAAAACCGGAAAAAATACTTTTCTTCCACGGAAAAGTAATTGATAACGAAACCGCAAAACCGGTATCAGCACAAGTTATTCTTACCGATGTGGCAACAGGTTTAAAGCTTTCAAGCCGCCACAGCACCCCCGATGACGGCACCTTTTTAATGATAATGGAGCCTCGCCAGACCTATGCTTTTAATATTATCTCAAAAGGATATTTAATGCTATCGGATCAATATAACGCCAAAAACCTGACTTCCGACAGCTTGCACATTACCAAAACTTTCCGTCTGACTCCCATTAGACAGGGAGGCCGGTTTACCCTGAAGAACCTTTACTTTGAAATCGATTCGCCCGAGCTAAACGGAAAATCCTTTTCCGAGTTAAACAAATTAATAACCTATCTAAACCTTAACCCCTCCTTAAAACTTGAAATAAGAGGGCACACCGATAACAGCGGAAGTGCTAAACATAACGTATCTTTGTCGCGGCAACGAGCCAAAGCTGTTTTTGACTATTTAACTGCGCATAATATTAAAGCCAAAAGACTTTCATACAGCGGATACGGAGCATCGCAGCCGGTGGCCGATAACAGCACATCCGAAGGCAAAGCGAAAAACCGCCGGGTAGAATTAATTGTAAAATAGTAACACATGAAACATATATGTTTGATACCTCCAATTAAAGAAAATTACGATAATGACAACAACAAACAGATAATCAATATATTTGTAGAAATGTGAGACACTGTCTCACAAATTGAGAAACATGAATAAATTAGTTGAAAATAAGGAATATAAAAAACTGATTGAAAATCGGAGAAGTTGAATACGAACATATCGGTCAAATGAAACTTTATTTAGGATATTATGAAAAAGAAGTGAATGATGAAAACGATAATCAACCGATA
>WGDP01000213.1 GCA_015493215.1 Bacteroidales bacterium
AGAAGGCTGGTATATCGATGATATTACCATCGAAGACAACAGCTGTCCCGGCATTTATCCCGACTCGCTTTGGACACAAAACATAAGCGCCACCACAGCCCAATTGAAATGGACGGAAAGAGGCAGCGCCACCTCGTGGGATATTGAATACGGCAACGCGGGATTTACACAAGGCACCGGCATAACCATAAGCGGCAACACTTCCAACCCCAAAACAATTACTTCGCTTGTCGCCGGTACGGATTACGATTGGTATGTGCGTTCTTCCTGCGGCGGCGGAAATTACAGCGATTGGTCGGGTCCCGAAAGTTTCTCGACACCCTGTAATCCTTCAGCCTTGCCTTATTTTGAGGACTTTGAAAATGTAACCACGCCTAATTTGCCTTCTTGCATGAGCGTTGAAGATGCAAACAACGACGGTAATAAATGGCAAACTCAAAACTCATATGGCTATTCGGGAAGCGGAACCGTATTTGTTGGTACACCTGCAAATAAATCGTCGGATGATTGGTTTTTTACCCCCGGCTTTACGCTACAGGCAGGGGTTTCTTACGAAATTGCTTTTGTTTACAGCAGCGTTGGTGGCCATGAATCGTTGGAAGTGAAGTATGGCAGTTATCCTGAATCTTCTTCCATGAACAGCACCTCTATTTGGGCTAATAACGATATTATTGATTGGAGTTTTAACCTTGGCAAAGCGGATGTTACTCCTGCAACAACAGGCGTCTATTATTTCGGATTTCATGCCAACAGCCCCATAGGTTCCGGAGGAATATACCTCGACGATATTTACGTAAATGTAAACTCTTCGGTTGCTACCTGGTCCGGAGCCAACAGTTCCGACTGGTACAATGCCGCAAACTGGAACAATGATACCATTCCCACAGCAAACACCAATGTAACCGTTTCTGCCATATCGGCTAATTATCCAACACTGACCAAACTTTCGCTATCCAAAAACTTTACTTTGGGTTCGCAGGCCGAAAATGCTACCCTGATGGGCGAAAACTTTTTGAAAGTGAGCGATTCCATTTATTTACAGCAGTTTCTGTCGGCAGGAAAATGGCACCTGATAACGGCACCCGTAAAAAATGCCACGGTAAACCAACTCTTTTTAAATCATAATCCCGATGTATGGCTAACTAAATACAACGAATCGTCCGACACATGGTCGTACATTGTAGATTTAAACACCCCGCTTCCATTGGCAGCAGGTTTTGCAGCCTGGGTGGAAGCCGGACACGATACCACGATTACCTTCCACGGTGCTCTCAACAGCGACGACATTTATCTTGATGGTTCGCCATGGTCAACACCACAGCTCTTTTATTCGGGAGCCACACACGGCTATAATCTTGTGGGCAACCCATTCCCCAGCGCACTCGATTGGGACAGCAGCGGATGGGATACCACCGATATTTCGGGAAGTATCTGGGTGTGGAACCCCGTCACAAGCAATTATGCTTACCGCAATTCGCAAGGACAGGGAAGCCTTACCGATGGCATTATTCCCCGCGGACAAGGTTTCTTTATCCACGCCAAAAGCAGTAACATGTATTTTACCATCCCCGGTTCGGCACGAGTGCATACACACATAAATTATTATAAAGATACCAAAACAGCAACCAACCCTTATGCAACCATTGTTTGTATCAAAAATGATATGCAAGACGAAGCATGGGTTAGCTTTTCGGAAAAAGCTACCGATAACTTTGATGACGGCTACGACGTGGAAAAATTCTTTTCTTTAGATGAAGCACCTCAAATTTGGATAACTGATAACAATAAGGATTTGAGTATTTTAAGCCTTCCACCACTGGTTAACGATACAAAGGTGGTATCGCTTAATTTTAAAGCCGGATCATCGGGCACACAACGTTTGCAATTGAAAAAAACAGAGCTGATGGACAGTTTTAATATCTACCTCGAAGACACAAAACTGAATAAATTTATCGACTTTAAAAAAGAGCGGGTTTATGATTTTACTGCCACCTCCTATCAAAACCCCGAACGGTTTAAACTGCATTTTACCAACAACACAAACAGTACGGGCACGGAATACGATGCTGACAAAACAGTTGTTTATGCTTCGGGAAACAATATTTATATTGTAAGATTAAAAGAAAGTCGTGGAAAAAAGGCAACCGTTACTTTATATGATATGTTGGGCAGAAAACTGAAAAGCATCCGCTCTGAAAACAGAATGATAAAGCTGGTTTCGCCCGTAAACAACCAATTTATTGTTGTAAAACTAACGGAACCTTCGGGTCAAACGGCTAAGCAAGTATTTGTTGGAAGATAAGCAGGATTGGCTGAAAAGCCCGTAGGCACCTCTGATTTTTTTGCAGGTAAAAACCGGGTTATTGTTCTTACGAGAGCAATTTCCCGGTGGATACTAACAGTTTCCTAACATGCTATAAACGTAAAAAGATGAAGAATATAAATGTAACATGCATGGTTCTGATAGTGGAAATTAACACCCTCTTTTCTCAGGTAGCCGTAAATACCGATGGTTCCGCAATACGGGAGTTGGAACCGAAGCATTGAAATCAAGTACTGAAGGGGATAACAATGTGGCTTTTGGTTATAGAGCGCTTTATTTTAAGACAGCCGTTTTTTTTATTTGTGCAAAATACGCATTAAAAACAGCTCCTTTTTTCTTCTCGATACTTCTATCTCCGAACCATCGCTCATAATGGCGGTGCCGCCATCACCCTTTATGTATTGTTCCACATAGTTGAGGTTTATCAGGTGCGATTGGTGTACCCTCACAAATGATTCGTTTTTTAGCAGCTCCTCGTAATCCTTAAGAGTGCGGGTTACAATAAAATGCTCGTTGGATTGCAAGTAAAAAAGGGTGTAATTATTGTCTGACTCGCATCGTACAATATCCTGAACTTTTACAAACCGGTATCCGTTTTGCGTTGGTAGTGCAATTTTAGAAATGTTTTTGCTGTTTTCGAGCAGGCTGACAACCCGCTCGGCTGCCTGGCTTTTTGCCGGAGTAAACCGCCCGGCTTTTTCCACCGCTTCAATAAGCAGTTGCGGGTCGATGGGTTTTAATATATAGTCGATGGCGCTGTATTTAAAAGCTCTTATGGCGTATTGCTCGTAAGCGGTTACAAAAACCACCTGAAAGGCTATTTCATCAAACTGTTCAAGTAAGTTGAACCCGGTCCCATCAGGCATTTGAACATCGAGGAAAACGAGGTTTGGACTGGTTTTTTTAATCAGGTTAAAACCGGAGGCAACACTGTCGGCTTCTCCAAGTATTTCCACTTCAGGGCAATAGTTTTTAAGTACGTTGGATACAACATTGCGGCCTTCGGCTTCATCGTCTATAATTACAGCTTTTATCATAGTTGACGTAAATGTAATAAATATTGAACTTGTTTAATGTCTTTTATTTGAACTTATGGTAAAATATTGTAAACCAGAAAAGTGAATGTCTTTTTTAAACCCACCCCTTTATCCCCTCCAAGGAGGGGAATAGTGGAATTCATTTTCTGATTTACAATATTTTACATTCATTATCATTAGGTTAACTTTAAACAAATTTATTGTTAAACTATTCTTTTTGAGGTACAATAATTACCACTTCGGTACCTGTGGGATGGTTGTAATCATCTTTCAGGTCGTTTATTACAAACGAAGCAAAGGCTTTGGTTTTTTTGCCGAGAAGGGTTAATCTTTCCTGTGTTAGCTTAACGCCCAGCGATTTATGACTATTTTCCGAATCAGGCCGGGTAGCAGGGTTTTTTTTTCTGCCAACACCATTATCGGTAACTTTAACAATCAGCTTGTTACCTTCTTTGTAAAACGACACCGTTAATTTTCCGTTTTTTCCTTTGGGGCTTAAGCCGTGTACAATGGCATTTTCCACAAAAGGTTGAATGATTAACGGTGGGATAAAAGTGTTCTCCACGTCGAGGTTGTCGTCAATAAACAGCTCGTAATCAAAAACATCTTTATACCTGAGTTTTTCCATTTCTATATAGAGTCTGAGGGTTTCAATCTCGTTTTCCAGGGTGATAAAACTCTCTCTGCTGTTTTCCAGAATCCGGCGTATCAGGTGGCCGAATTTCGACAAAAAGCCCATGGCTTTAAAGCTGTCGTTTGCCGAAATGAAACCCTGTATTGAGTTGAGTGAGTTAAAAATAAAATGGGGGTTCATCTGGC
>WGDP01000214.1 GCA_015493215.1 Bacteroidales bacterium
CACCCGGCACCACGGGCTGTCCGGGAAAGTGCCCCTTATAAACTTCGTGGCCGGGATTAAGCAGTAATACAGCATCAATACCGTTATTATTTACCGAAAAATCTTGCACGGTATAAAACTCTTTTATCAACATCATTTTATGGTTTTCAGGTTAAAGCTTACCGGATAAAACTTACATTGAATGGTAATGTTATCGTTGACGTAACAAACTCTGACACGTTTCCCCAACAGGCCGAATGCCCTTTTGCAAAACCCCTCTTTGGTACTGATTAATTTTACCGAAGCCCCCTTCTTTTTGGCCACCTCACCATTAAAGCCAAGCACAAACAACTCTTTTACAATGCCAATTACCCTTTTTTCGGTTTTAAAGGCCGGGCTGTAGTAGTGAATGGTATAACTAAATTGTTCGGATTTTGTCTCCACATCAAAAAACTTTAAACCGAGTTTGCTTACAAACACAAAGCGGTTAGCCGTATCGGAAGACGACTGAATTAAAATGCCCGACAGACTTTTGCCCTGCACCACCATGTTGGCGTTGTATTTTGTAACCGTATGTTGGGTGTGAGCAACCAAACCCCATCCGGCAAAAACACACAACAACCAATATTTAAGGCTTGAAAGTGCCATCTTTAAGGGGTTTGTTGAGTTGTTGATTTTTAAATTCAATGACGGTATCATCGCCCGAAGCTTCATTCATCCTGATTTTTTCCATCAGATAACCGTTTTTTGTAAAGTAGAGGTCGATGGATGAAATGTAGGCTTTCATGGCCGCGTTTACCGTTTCAAAATTTACCACGTAATAGTCACCGGTTTGTTTCAGTGTAGCATGATAGTTGGGGTCGTCAAACATTTTGCCGTTTACCATGTTCATAATTACCAGCTTAATTTGCCCGAACATGGCATTGGATGCAGCATCAAAACGGCTCTCTTTTTTATCGTCGATAACCGTGATATTGTCGCCGTTGATAATGATGGAATAATAAAAGGGTTTTTGATATTCCCACCGCATTTTTCCGGGACGGCTAAACCAAAATTTGCCGTTGGAGAGAAGCTGTTCATCGATAAACGAAATGTTTTTTGTTTGCACAAAATCGGCGTCAATGGTTTTTATTTGCAACGATTGCTGCTTTATTTTTTGCAACACCCCGCTATTTTGCCCCAAAACAATCCAAGGGAAAAACAGTATCCAAATCAATGCAAGGTTACGCATAAGCTTTTTTATTGATAAGTTTTTCCAAAGATACAATTTGAAAATCATTTTTTTTCAGCCATTGAATATATTCGCGCAATATTTTCAGGGTAACTTCGGGATAATCGTGCAGCAAAACAATGTCGCCCGCTTTTGTTTTTTGTTTCAATCTGCTTAACAACCGCCGGGGGTTGTGGTATTTGGTGTCAAAGGAGCGAACCGACCACCCGATCACCGTATATCCCAACCGGTTGACGGCTTTGGCTATTTCGGGATTGGTAACGCCGTAGGGAGGCCTGAAAAATAAGGGCTTTTTTCCGGTTATCCGTTCAATTGCTTTGGCGGCATTTTGTAAATCGTTGGTTACCTTCCGGCTGTTCTGAAAGGTAAACCCCACGCTATGCGTAAATGAGTGGTTGCCCAAAAGGTGATTCTCCTCGTAAATTCTTCTAACTATTTTACGAAGGCTTGTAATATTTTCTCCTTTTAAGAAAAACGCAGCGGGCACTTTTTCTTCTTTTAGGATGTTTAAAATGGCTTCCGTTTTGGATGAAGGGCCGTCGTCGAAGGTTAACGAAACCTGTTTTATCCTGCCACTTCCCCGATGAAGAGCATTCAAATAAAAATTCCATCTGAAAAAGATTGACCCTGCTGCCAGTATCAGCAAATAAGCAATCATTATACCGATAATATACCAAACGGAGATGTTTTGCCAGAAGTATAAAAACAGAAACACAAACAGCAAAAACAACCAGTTATAAGTTATTAAATGAAATTTCGATTTATCCATCGGTTAACAGTATTAAACTGTGGTTAATGTTTCGGAACTGATTGTAAATAAGTACGTTTTTGGGTGATTGAACCATATCTTGTGTAAACAATATTTTCGGCGGGTTTTCGCCGGCTATCAGTTTTGCAGCCACCACCATGGCAAAGGCGGCAGCGGTATCGTATTCACCTGTCAGGTGTTTAAAACGTGCTTTTGCCACATTGTTGAACAACTTGTTTTCAACCTTTTTATAAAACAGATCGTATTCGGCATCGCCGTTGTAACCTGATAAAATCAAATCAATGTCGGTGGCTTTGAGGTTGTTTTTGGTTAAAAACGATTCTATTTGCGTGGTGGTTTCTTCAAGGGTTTCGGGCTGAAAAAAGGTGGCCACATCGGCAACGGCAGCATAGCTTTTGTCGGATTTTTCGTGCGAGAGCACAAAAAACATGGCGCCTTCGCCGGGTAACGCACCGGGGTGTTTGTCGGTAAACAGCTGCAAATTGTTTACAGCTTCCTTTTTATAGTGGTTAATGTGGGTTTTAATAAGCCGGCTTTCCTGCGTAATTTCGTCAATGCCCCCGGTCAGAATCTGTTTTTTGTCCGCTTCGGCCAGCATCAGCATGCTGTCAATCAGGGCACTTTCAAACGAAAATGTCCGGTGCACATAAGTAAAGTTTTCGTTTTGATTTCGAAGCATCAACGCAATGCGGGCACCCACGGTGTTGTGTGTCGATTGCATAAACGCCGTTGGGTTTCCAAAGGATTCGTTGTTGTCAATCATCCCGTTTAAAAACTTTTCGGTATCCTTTTGGCAGCCCATGCCTGTGCCGGTTAAAATGGCATCGGGTTGGCCGGGGCCGGCATCTTTCATGGCATCAAAAGCGGCATAAACCCCCATACGCACTATTTTACTCATGCGTCGCAGCGATTTGGCATCCACATACTTTTTGTAATCGGGTTTTTGAACTTGAAGGAACTCTTCGTTATACTCAATAATTTCGGGCAACAACTCGCCGCGTTGCGACAGCCCTTGTGGTGTTACCGAACCTATGCCGTTAATGTATGCTTTGTTCACTTTTTTCGACTTATTTTTTTATTGAAACAGTATGCAACGCAAAGAACGGAAAAAATATGGAAAAACTCCTCATTTGTAAAATGTGGTTTTCGTGGAACATTGTATGGATAAATGTAGCAAAACTTATAAATTTCTACCTGTTAACACCCCTTTGTTGTTAGTTTTTTGGGTTATTTATTCACAACGACTTAAAATTTTCTATATTTGTGCATATTAACAAAAAATAAATGCCATGAGAAAATTTACAATTTCATTGATTAGTATGTTGTTGTTGGCCGGATTTGCCTATGCAGGTGGTCTGGTTACAAACACCAACCAAAGTACTGCCTGGACGCGGATGCTGGTTAGAGACGCTTCTACCAGTATTGATGCTGTTTATTACAACCCGGCAGCCCTTACCAAATTGTCCGACGGGTTTCACCTTTCGCTTAGCAATCAATCAATTTTTCAAACGCGTACTCTTACCAACACTTTTCCCTATTTAAACAACGATGTTTATGATGGAACCACCAACGCACCTATTTTCCCCAGCCTTTTTGCAGCTTACAAAACAGGAAAATGGGCGTTTTCATTTGGGTTTATGCCCATTGGAGGTGGTGGAAGTGCCGAGTTTGCCAAAGGTATTCCCATGGCAGAAATGCCACTGGCCAATACTGCTCATTCGCTGTCGTCAGCAGGGGTAACAGGATACTCAACCGACTTGTATTTAAAAGGTACCTCTATTTACTGGGGGCTGCAGCTGGGTGTAAGTTATGCAATCAACGATAATATTTCGCTGTTTGCCGGTGGCAGATATGTAATGGCAAAAAACAGCTATGTTGGTCATATTAAAGATAATAAATTCCGTTTGCAGGATGGTAGCTACGTTCCTGTACCCGATTTTATGAATGGGGTTTCTGCTCAGGCTGAAGCCGGATCGGGACAAGCTGCTGCCGGTGCTTCTGCAGCAACTAACGGAGGTGATGGATTAGGTAACTGGACAAGTGCCGGTGCCGGTGGCTACACCTTTGATCAGGCTGTTGCCGGGGGCGTAATGACTGAAGAACAAAAAGCGCAATTTGAAGGCGGTTTACTGCAATTTGGTTATACACAGGAACAAATTGATGCCATGACACTGGATCAGGCACAACAAACTTATTACGGTACTGCTACTTATTTAACCGGTTTGGCAGAAGATTTACATAAGCAATCGTTACAATTGGCTGCCGGCGCCATTTTATTGGGCGATCAAGATATTGATGTGACACAAACAGGTAACGGCTTTACACCAATTATAGGTGCTAATATTTCGTTAATGGATGACAACCTGAATTTTGGTATTAAATACGAATTTAAAACCAAAATGACACTGGTTAACTCTACTCCTGCCGGAAAAGGATTTGTTATTGGATTAAATCCTGACGGAACACCTATCGAAATGTATCCCGATGGTGGTGAAACAAATGCCGATATGCCTGCAATGTTATCGGTTGGTGCTAAAATTAACGTTAGTAAAGTGGTTACGCTTCATGGTGGTTTCCACGTTTATATGGACAGAAAAACCGGCTGGAAAGATGTTGATACCAAAATCAACCATAACTTTCAGGAATATGCTATTGGTGCCGAGTTCCATGTTACCAATAACTTTTTGTTGAGTACCGGTTTTCTTTATGCCGCTACCGGTGTTAACCCTTCGTATCAGGGCGACTTAACTTACAGTCTTAACACCAGTACTGTTGCTTTGGGCGGTGCCTATAAAATTAATGATATGTTTACCATTCAATTTGGTGGCTATCTGGTAAATTATGCTCCCCAAACGCTGGGCGGAAGCTATGATGGAACTGCTTTTATGCAAACCTATGACAAGAGCTTATACGGCTTTTCATTGGGATTGGATTTCACACTCGGTAAATAATAATTTGCCTGTAAAAAATAAAAGGCTGCGGAGTAAATTCGCAGCCTTTTTTTAATTTATAAGTTATGAGAAATCTTACGCTTTTATTACTTTTTTTGTTTATCGGCCTTTTTGAGTTGAGCGCACAAACCATTGTTAAGCCTAACTTTGCCGTTGGCAGCCATCCGGTAACCGTTGATAAAATTTCGAGAACCGATAGTGCTTTTGTTGTTCAAATTACCCTTGAAAACAAACTGCCCAACGGATATTTTTGCGCCGGTAAGGATATAGTTTTAAAAGATATAACTACCGGAAAACTTTTTAAAATGAATTATTCCGAAGGTATTCCGGTTTGCCCCGATGTGTATCACTTTAAATGGATTGGTGAAAAACTAACCTTTTCGTTTTATTTTCCGGTGGTGGATACTACTGTACATTTTGTAAATCTTGTGGAAAACTGCAAAGAAAACTGCCTGGTAATTAACGGGCTGATTTTAGACTCAACAATGAACGCTCTTATCAATCAGGGATTTGATGCTTATACCCATGAAAACCTGTCGTTGGCATTTGAATCTTTTCAGTCGGCCATCGACCGGTTTCCCGACTATCCCTATGGTTTTTTGTATGGAAACGTCATTAGAATTTTATTGGAAGAGAAAAAGGTTAAGGAGGCAAAAAATCTGGCTGTAAAATTACGAGACTCACAAATTATTGATAAATACTCAATCCTCAAACAAATTGAAAAAGAGAAAGGTTTTTCGATTGAGTAAAATTATTTTCATCTGTTCAGGCAAAAAATTGATTTCTAAAAAAACTCACTTTTCAAATCAGTGTTGTTAAACCTGTTTTCGTATTTTTTATTTGAAAATTGTCTTATTAATTAAATCTAATAAAGTTTGTTTGTTCAGTGGTTTGTTTATGTAAGCGTTAAATCCGGTTTCGTTTATTTTACCAATATCCTGACTAAGGGAATAGGCTGTTTGTGCTATTATTGGGACTTTGCTATTTATTTTTCTAATTTCAACAAACGCTTCGTGGCCGTTCATAACAGGCATTTTTATATCCATTAATATCAAATCAATATTTTTAGCTTTTTTGAATTTATCTAATGCCTCTTTGCCATTCCAGGCATGAATCAAATCGAAATTCTCTTCTGACAGAAACTCATGTATCAGCATGTAGTTAAGTTCATTGTCTTCGGCAACTAAAATGGTTTTCTTACCTAAATCTTTATTTGGTTTTTCTTTTTTGGTTGAAGTTGGTATTGGTAAAAACTCGGCAGGAAAAGTGAAAAATACTGTTGTTCCTTTATTTAGTTTCGATTTTATCCAAATACTGCCACCCAGCAGTTCGATGTATGCTTTTGACAGAGCTAAACCGACTCCGTTACCACCGTAATTTCTTGTAGTATCAATTTCAACCTGTCTAAACGGTTCAAAAATTACTTTCAACATTTCATCACTAATTCCAATACCCGTATCTTCAATTGTAAACAGAAACTGATTATTTTCAGTTATTTTTCCGGTAATGTTTATGTAACCATCATTTGTAAATTTAATAGCATTGTTTATCAGATGCCAGAAAAATCGCTTGATTTTATACTCATCAGTAAGAATGATCTGCTGTTGTTGGTTTAGTTGTATATCTACATTTATTTTCAGGTTTTTAAGTTGTGCAGAAACACTAAGTTCATTAATTACCGTCGAAATAATTTCCGAAATGTTTGCGGGTGTTTTACTAACTGCTATTTGATTACTATGTACCTCCGATATTTCAATGGTGTCGTCAACAATATTTAATAAATGATCGCAGCTCTCTTTTACAATATTCGAATAATTTAGCCGCTCCTCCTCAGTCAGGCCCGAATCAACCAGCAAAGAGGAAAATCCGAGAATTCCATTTAATGGGGTTCTGAATTCGTGAGAAATATTATTAAGGAAAGCTGTTTTAAGTTTTTCACTTTCTACGGCTTTCCCTTTTTCAATGAGTAACGCGCTGGTTCGTTGTTTAACTTTTTCTTCAAGAATATCTTTATGTTTGGCGAGCAGCTCTCTTTGTGAATTAATTTCCCGGTTTTTTTGATATAATTTGACGTTTGCTTTTTTCTTGGTTTGATACAGATAAAAAAGCAGCGCTAAAGCAGTAAATGAAATTAGTAATACTACAATAATAAGTATAATAAACATTTCGCGCCGTTTCATCTTTTCAGCATAAACGGCCTCTTTCTTCTGCTGCTTAATTAAGTTTAATTCTTTTTCATTGTTGTATTTATACTGCGATTCTATCTTAGAAATCTCTTTAACAATTTTTTCGTTAAAAAGCGTATCGGCATACGCTTTGTAAAGTTTATAGTTTTCTAAAGCGGAATGGTAATTTTTTTGTGCGGCATAAATATCAGAAAGTTGCCGGTATATTTCGCTATTACTGATATTAGCACCAATATCGTTGATAATTTTTAAACTCTTTTGGGTAAAATCCATGGCTGTTTTGTAGTCCTTTTTAGCTAAATACACTTTTCCAATATCATAATATAGCACCGAAACCCCAATTTTGTTACCTAATTCTTTCCTGATTTTAAGAGATTTATTAAGATACTCAAGTGCGAGAGGATAATTGGCCTCTATTTCAAAGATTTCCCCCATCTCTTTGTATCCGGTGGATATGCCAAACTTATAATTAATAGCTTTACTTATTTCAAGAGCCTTTCTGAAATTCTTTAAAGCTTCCGGATAATTGCCACGACCTTTTTCTATGCTTCCAATATTAATGTAGCTGGTTACCACACCTCTTTTGTCGCCCAATTTTAATTTTGAATCTAACGATTTTTGAAAATAGTTGAGAGCAAGTGTGTCATGACCCAAATCTCTTTGTATAATGCCAATATTACCATAACAATAGGCTATGGTTTTTTCAGCATTAATAGTTTTGGCAATTTTTAAGGATGCATAATAATTTTCCAGGGCTTTTGGGTAATTACCGTTTAACCGGTAAAGCAATCCAATATTATTTCTACAATGTGATATGCGTTTCTTGTTATTTAGGCGTTGGTAAATAGCTAATGCCTGTTCGTAATTGGAAAGACTTTGGGCAAAGTCGGATTTCACATACCAGTATAATCCAAAGTTAAACAAACTGTTTGCTTTACCATTATCGTAATTTAACTTGTTGGCAAGATTATAGCCTTCTTTAGCATATTTAAACAACTCATCCTCATCTACTCTAAAAAACTTAGAGGCTGTTTCGTTGAATAAATTAACCTGTATGGTATCGGCATTGTGATGTTTTGACAATAAAACTTTAAGGCTGTCGATTGCCTCGGTTTGAGCATTGATACTGTTTGCAAATGAGGTTAATAAAAATGCTACAATCAGGTATATTTGATTTTGGCTCTTTAATTGTGGAGTTATCATGTACAACAAAATGTGGGTAATAAAAATTGTTTTTTGTTTAAGCTCTAAATGTACACAAATTTAGATATTACAGGCAATTTAAGAATGATTTTTTTTGTACATGACAAAACAGGTACTTAGCGAATAAATATTTGTGGCGAAGGTAACAACTTAGTTTCGATATTAAATCAATAATTAAAATCCAAAACTCAAAACCTTCCGGCTGATTCTATAAAAAAGTACTTTTTAATTCCCCCGGTTTTTGAGTATTGAATATTAAAATATTGAGATTTATCAACCTGCAGCGGATTGAAATGACGTATGAGAAACATGAGTCCAGACTACCTGCTGCTTTTATTATTACGCAGCAAATCATTGACACTTAATCCGGGCACAATGTTTGCCATTCCATTTTCAAACGGATTGAAGCCAGGCAATACCACCCCACTTTGTTTTGATACGGCATCCGGTACCGGATATGTTGAATTAGAGCCGGAATATGCATTGTAATAAGATTTTATATTTGTTTTGCCGGCTTCATAGGTATAATCGTTTGTATAAAACAATTCACCGTTTGCAAATACAACTTTTTGATTGATCATATTGCCGTGATCATCATAATTAAATATTGTTTTGTTACCAAGTTCGTATTTCCCGTTTTTATATGCATAATGATCTACTCCGGTTAATAATTTATCATTGTAAAAATACTCCTTTTTTTCCGTAAGTTGAATGGGTAACCCGTAATTGCTGTTATAAATCAATTCTTCACTCAACTTATTGTTGGTATATGAAAATACCCGCTTAACATACAAAACCATCTCTTCGTCCGGATGTACTCTGAAATACATAGTGGTTTTCGTTAGGTGGTTTTCGGTATCGTAAAAATAATAGCAGGAACTATTTTCCAGTATTGTATCACTTTTTTTATCATAGTTATGATACTCCAAGAGGTTATTGTTATTGTCATATTTAAATTCGGATATAAAAGAAATTTCTCCTGTTGCATTTGGTGAATCATAATACACTATAGAAATAAGTCTGTTGTCAATTACTTTATATTCCGCAGAATGAAAAAATACCCAATTGCTGTCGGTTTTAGAGTAATAGTTTTCTACAACGGAATCATCATAATAAACAAGCTCTGTTTTTACGCTATCAGACCAATTATAACCAAATGATCTGACTAATCTGTTATTGTTGTATTCATAATTGGCTTCGGTTTTGTCACCGTTCAGGATATTATTAACAAATTTAACCTGACGATAGTCGGTTACCTGTAATTTGTTGTTGTTTTTGTTGCATGAAAAAACGGCTGTAATAATTAAAAAGAGGAATGAAAATTTAAAATAAGGTTTCATAATGATTGAGAATAAAATAAGTCTTTTGTTTTGTTATGCAAATGTAATAAAATTTTATAGCTTTTGTAAGGAACAGCCTCTGCCAGCGACTGTTTACGTATGAAAAAAGCATTGTTGGCAGGATTACTGTTTATGGTTGTTGATATTGTTGCAGGGCAGGGTTGTAGCGATGCCGGTGCCTGCTCGGCAGGCTCCATGGATTTTTTGCAGAACGAGCAAACAAGCCCTACAAAACTAAATGTTTCCTTTGAGCAAACTTTTGGGCTTGGTGAGAAGTTTGTGTTAATCGGACAGTCAACGGCTACCATCCGGTACCAACTGTTTAGAAACACACAACTTCAACTTCGTGCCCCTTTTGTTTTCACCATTGGAAACCTTGGCTCAACAACCGGAGTGGGCGACATGATTTTTTCGGTTACTCAGGCAATTTTTTCAGGACAAAAGCAGGGAATGAGCTTTCTTTTGGGCACCCGATTAAAAAGCAATAATTCCGATTTTGAAATTAATGGAAATCCATTACCCATGGCCTATCAAACAAGTCTTGGAACCTACGACATCTTAACGGGTATTTTTTACTATTGGAAAAAATGGGATTTTTATGTCGCTTATCAACATCCTTTTAACCGGAACAATAACCAATATCTGCATCCCGCAGAAGAAACCGATAACAACAAACTCTATTATGAGTCAGCTCAGCTAAAGCGCGGTGATGATATGTACCTTAGGCTTCAACGAACCTTTGTTGTTAAAGTGAAAAACAGCATAAAAGCTACACTTCTGGGCATTTATCGTATGCAGCAGGATCAGATTATCAAAAATGATGAAAACATTTATCTGACCGGCTCCAATGGAATAACCATCAATCTTGGTGTTACCTACATACAAAAACTAAAAACCGGTAAATCTTTTGAATACTCCCTTTCGTTTCCTGTAATCGACCGGAAATACCGTGCAGATGGTTTAACGAGAAACCTTGTGGCGGGGGTTAAACTGGAGCTGTAAATATTACGGTGCTCTGCACCTACAAATGTTTCGGTGCGCTGCACCTATAAAGATCATTGGTGCGTTGCACCTGTGATTTGTTTATCGTAATTTGAGGTGGAAAGGTTTGCGGTGCGCTGCACCTAAGGGTATAAATGAATTATACACACAAATATGATAAGGCCGAGGTGCGGAGCACCGGTAATCTTTGTAAAGAACCGGAAACATAACAAACTCCTTAGGTGCGGAGCACCGTAATATCTGTAAAAAACATACAAATAACGTAACCTTTAGGTGCAACGCACCGTAATATTACAAAAAACTATCAAAATGGGAGACACTTATGTACAAGCCTACTTCCATATCGTTTTTGCCGTACGGAACAGAAGAGCACTAATACAAAAAGCATGGAAAAACGACCTGGAAAAATACATCACCGGCATTGTTCAAAACAACAAACATAAACTGATTGCCATTGGCTCCATGCCGGATCATATTCACATTTTTATCGGCTATAACCTAAACCAAACCATACCTGATTTGGTGGAAGATATTAAAACATCCAGCGACCACTGGATTAAAAACAATCGATTATCACCCCATAAATTCAACTGGCAAAAGGGGTACGGAGCCTTTTCTCATTCGCATTCAAACATCGATACGGTTGCAAAATATGTTTTAAATCAAGAGAAACATCATCATAAAAAAACATTCAAAGAAGAATACGTTGAGATGTTGGAAAAATTTGAAATCCAATATAAAAACGAATACCTGTTCGGTTTTTTCGATGATGTGCTAACGTGGGATTCGTAATAAATATTACGGTGCTCCGCACCTACAAATGTTTCGGTGCGCTGCACCTATGGATAGAAACGAATATTTTACCAACAAATATTATGAGTGCAGAGCACCGGTAATTTTTATCTTCACTCTCGTTGCTAAAACGCCGCAATTCAAAAAAAAACCCACCTACTCCATTTTCAACTCCCCAACCCTATGAAAATAAATGGCAAAGGAGCGGTATAAAAAGTGTGTCCATTTACCAAAGGGGACTATCAACAATGCCCACTGTACCAGAATTATTAAATGAACCAAATACAGCCAAACATTGGTTTCGAGTATGTTAAGGTCGATAAACAACCGGACGAGAAACGCTGTAAGCCCCATTAAAAAGAGCCAGATTACAAAAAACCAGTCGCTGGGATGTGAGTTTATACTAATGGCTGCATCCTGTTGAATCCGGCGGCGAACAAAATCGAAGGTTACCATTAAAATGATAATGCTCTCAACGTAACCCAATACGATTACAAACAGGTTGGACGTTTCAAACCAGTTGAGAAACACCGTTGTAAACAGCAACAACAGGTAACCCAACACAAGGACAAAGTGTTCAAACCAGCGAAACCGGTTGTCATCGCAACCCAAAGCCCGTTTTTGAGTAAACATGTGAACCACCAAATCCTGCAGCGACTTTACATAAGCTGTAAAGGGTGCTTTGATACCCGGTTTGTAAATGGTAAGCCACCACATGTGAAGGATGTTGGGCAGCAAGATTAGTGCAAACACCAGCGTGATGGCAGCCATTTCAAACAGATGGCCATAGTGCATAATGGCTTGTACGTTCAATTTTTGTGCAATTCCAAACCAGATAACAACCACTGCCAACAGCAGAAAAGCAAAAACAGATGCCGGCAACGATTTATACAAAAGTCCCGATAAGCCGGTCCAGTCGTATCTGGCAGTGAGCCATCTACGCAACGACATCATCAGCTCTCCGGGGTCGGCTTCGCGGGGGCAGGTGGTGCTGCATTCACCGCAATAGTAGCAGAGCCACGGATCGAGTGAAACTTCAATTTCATCTTTCAAACCCAGCACACTGTATCGAATCATTTTTCGGGGAAAGGAGTTCTCTTCATCCGACAGGGTGCACACTGCCGTACAGTTTCCACAGTTGTAGCAGGCGTTCAAATCGAAAGCACCATATTTTTTAAGCTCGTCGCTAAATCCGGGATTAATTGTTGCCATGACGCTTTATTTTATAATAAAAATATTCATCCATATCATCTATTTCACCGGTTTCAACAAAACCGTACTTGAGCAGGCTCATCAGTTGAAACACCACTTCATCCTTAGGCATATCAAGTGCTTCGGCTAATTGGGGTATTGTTTTATCGCCCTCTTTTAAAGCGTTGAGGATGTTCTTTTTTGTTTTGGTAAACTGTTTCAACTGCTCGGTTACTGCTTTTGGCACCGGACGTTTTTCCTTCAGGTATTTGGCTGTTTTTCCTTTTTCTATTTCCATCATTCTCAATTTTAATATTTTAAAAAAGCCGGATATGTTTTCATTTACAATTCGATTGTTTCGTTGAGCCGGAAGATCGTCACACTTCGACTACGCTCAGTGTGACATAACATTTCTTTATTTAATTAATACATCAATCATACTTTCAACATCTTTATCGGAAAGCCCGATAAGGTCAATGGAATTGGAGGAGCATACCGGCAGGCACATGCCACACCCTTTGCATACCGAGGGAATAACTTTGGCAATCATTTTCCCCTCTTTTTCAACTTTTTCAAAAGCACTGTAAGGACAAGCTTCATCGCATTTGCCACACCACTCGCAGGTTTCTTCATTTACCTCGGCAACCGTTGGCTCCAGCGCCAGCTCTCCGGAATCAATCAGCGAAAACGATTTGGTGGCTGCCGACAAAGCCGAGTTCATCGACTCCACAATATTTTTGGGACCCTGGCCGGCACCGGCGATGGTTACACCGTCAATTACCGTTTCCACAGGCCGCAGCTTCATGTGAATCTCGTTAAAAAACTTATCTCTCCCTTTGGGAACCTTTAACAGGTTACCGATGGAGTTGTCTTTTCGGGGAACCATTCCGGTTACAAGTACCACCAAATCGGCAGCAACTTCCAGCTCTTTATTGGCTGTTAACAAGTCTTTTATCTTTACAAAAGTCTGTCCGTTGCGTTGCTCAATAACAGGTGGGTCATACTCAAACGATTGTAAGTAAATATCGCCAAGGCGCGATGATTCATCATAGCGTACCTCAGCTTTTCCGTACGTTCGTATGCCACGGTTAAAATGGAAATTGTGAATTCCCTTGTATTTCTTTTTGGCTGTGATGGCCGTATGAATGGTCGATGTACAGCAATAGCGCGAGCAATATTTGTTCTCGCCGTTTAACTGGCGGCTTCCCACGCAATAGATGTAGGCGATGTTTTTTATCTCCTTGCCCTGATACATCAACTTTTCATCGTTGTAATGGATGATGCGCTTAAATTGAGGGAGCGTAACCACATTATTTATTTCTCCGTAACCAAATTCGCCTTTGGGAGGTTCGTAAGGGTCAAATCCGGTGGCAAGCAAAATGGAGCCGACTTTCAGGTTCAGAACTTCTGTTTTCTGACTGAAATCAACAGCACTGCAAACTGTTTCGCATTTACCGCAACGGGTACAGCTTTTCATGTCGATGGCAGGAAGTTGTGGGTATTCGCTGGGGTAATTATGATAGATGGCCTTGCGTGTGGTGATGTTAAAATTAAATTCGTCGGGAACTTCAACCGGACAAATGTCGATGGCTTTTTGCAATTCGTTGCCGGAACACTGAAGTTTAAAGTGGCGTGGCTGTACCTTTACCTTTATTTGGAAGTTACCCACACTTCCTTTGTTTTCAACAATCTCCGCTCCGGTAAACAGTGTTACATGCTTGTGTTTCATCACTTCATCATAAAGGCGGGTAATCAACTCTTTTCCTGTTTCATCGGTAACGCAAAGGTCATCCCACTGGGCTACCCTACCACCGACAAAAAACTCGCGTTCAATTAAATAGACCTCTGCTCCTGCTTCGGCCAGCTCAATGGCAGCCCGCATTCCGGCTATGCCTGCGCCAACAACGGCCACGGCTTTGGTTGATTTAACCTTAACCGGTTCAAGCGATTCGGCATTGCGCACTTTTGCTATGGCTGCCTTAACAATTTGAATGGCTTTTTCGGTGGCTCCCGTTTTGTTGTCGGAGTGTGCCCACGAAACCTGCTCCCGAATATTGGCATGAACATAGTTGTATTTGTTCAGTCCGGCGCGTTCGGTTACCCCCCTGAAAGTCAGTAGGTGCAGTTTGGGAGAACAGGAAGCGACCACCACCCCGTCAAGTTGCTTTTCCTTGATGTCGGTAACCATATCCTTTTGGTTGGAGTCGGCACAGGCAAACATGGTTGTTTTCGACAAAAACACACCGGCTTCGCTTTCAACAGCCTCGCGAACTTTGTTTACGTCAACGTAATCGGAAATGTTGCCTCCGCAATGGCAGATATAAACACCTATTTTCTTTTTCATATCGATGACCTCCTTAAATAACTTGTTGTTTCAGCAGAAGCAGCGCCGCCTGAAAGAATGGAATCGGGGATGTCCATAGGCCCCGAAGCGGTTCCTGCAACAAATACCCCTTCGATGCTGGTTTTGGCAGGGCTTGCCAAAATATCTGACTGGTTTACAAAATTAAACGGGTCGAGTTCCAGCTTGTTATTTGTAAACGATTC
>WGDP01000215.1 GCA_015493215.1 Bacteroidales bacterium
GGATATAGAAAATGTTTTAGGTATTATTAAGAATTGGATACATGAACATAATAAGCGCTGACCCACCCCTTTATCCCCTCCAAGGAGGGGAGTTGATACAACTCAAGCAAAAAGAGCAGTAATTATTTTTGAAAATGCAAATAGCCCCGGTATCTTTACTCCCATCAGGTAAAAGGTTCGTCATTCCCCTCCTTGGAGGGGATAAAGGGGTGGGTCTCTTTACCAAGGAAATGGAAACCTATACAACCATACACTCAGGTTGTTGGTGTCACACTGAGCGCCCGCCTGTATTCTATGACATAGTCGGGCAGGAAGTCGAAGTGTGGCACATTGGGAAAGAACCACCAATGCGGATATGGTAAAATATTTGGGCAGTCAAAGCAGGGTAAGTGAGATTCTTAATAAAAAAAGAAAGCTGACATTAGGAATGATAAAATCACTTTACAAAGGATTAAAAATACCGGCAGAGATTTTATTAGCCTGATTGGTTTAATAATCTATTTGTTACAACATGTGTTATGAATGTGTGCACAGAAAATGTTGAAAACAGCAGAAATTGTTAAGAACTAACAATTAAACGGTATCCCATCTGTTTCAATGCGCTTATATAAACCATCCAAAATAGCAGCTGACCCATATTTTAAAATTATTTAACTCAATAATAGCACCATAGCATCCGCAAATATTTGTATCTTGCGCCACTTTTTTTTGAGAAATTTAACCTTATTAAATATTTAGATTATGAAATTGTACGGAAAATTATTGATGATTACAGCCATGGTGGCTTTTGGCCTTTCTGTTTCAGCCCAAACGGTTGAAGCCGTAGGACAAAAGTATAACGATGCCATTGAATTGTATAAAGCAAAAAACTATGCACAAGCCATTCCCGCATTAAAACAAACTGTTGATATGGGTAATAAAGTTGGCGATGCAGCTGCCGACATGACTTCAAGTGCACAATCGGCTTTGATGAAAGCATACAAATATTACGGAGTAACTTTATACAAAAAGAAAAAGTATGATGAATCGGTAAAAGTTTTAAAAGAGGGCGTTGCCGCTGCAAAAAAATATGGTGATGAAAAATCAGCCAAAAAGTTTCAGTCGATTATTCCACAAATATATGCCGGACACGGTAACAGCCTGTTAAAAAGCAAAAAGTACGATGAGGCTCTTGCCGAATTTGACAAAGGGCTTGCTGAAAACCCAAAATGTATCAGGTCGTTTATGGGAAAAGAAAGCGTTTATAAAGACAAAGGTGACTTTACCAAAATGAAAGAATATGCCGACAAAGCCATTGAGGCCGGTGCCGGAAGTTCAAAACAGGCCAAGCGGGTTCAACAAGCCAAAAGAATTGCTTATTTAGGATTATACAAAGCCGGTGGCGAAGAGCTTGGAAAAGGTAACTCGTCAAAAGCCATTGCATTTTTTAACGATGCTTTAAAATATGGTAACGGTGATGCTGATTTATATTTAAATATGGCGTTGGGTTACAATGCGTTGAAAAAATTCAGCAAAGGTATTGAAGCAGCCAAAAAATCGTTAACCTTAAAAGGTGATGGCGACAAAAACGCCATTTACTTTGTATTGGCACAAGCCTATCAGGGTGCCGGCGACAATGCCAATGCCTGTACCTACTTTAAAAAAGTTAAAGCAGGCCCCAATGTTGATGCTGCCAAGTATCAGGTTGAGCAGGTGCTGAAATGTAAATAGATTTAAATAGTTATTTTATAAAAAGAGCTGCTTAAAAAGCAGCTCTTTTTTTGTTTTAAATCTTTTTATCAGATTACTTGACAAAGCATAAAAATTAACTATTTTTGCGCCCTCAATGCCCGATGGTGTAATTGGCAACACGTCTGATTCTGGATCAGAAGAGTCCAGGTTCGAGCCCTGGTCGGGCAACAAAAGCCTCCACGTTAGTGGGGGCTTTTTTGTTTGGTCAGGGCGAGAAGTTTAGCGCCTTTTCTCAAAATAAGTTTCATGTCGCGATATGATTCGGCATATGTTGATGCCACATCAAAAATAACATCCTAATCATATTCAAGATCCAAGTACTCCATTACTC
>WGDP01000216.1 GCA_015493215.1 Bacteroidales bacterium
AAATGTATGCCGATTCGGGTGCTTACATGATTAATTATGATGCTTCGGTTTATGCCGTGGTAACCATGGACGAAAGCTCCGGCAACATTTACAAAAGTGCCTATATTCAGGACGCTACGGATGCTGTTAACCTGCATAAAACCGCTGCCGGTGGCCTGCGTATTGGCGATTCAATAAGAGTTTATCTGAAAAATGTTGTACTATCGGAGTATGCTGGCATGTTTCAGCTGGACAATGTAAACCCTGACTCTAACCTTGTAATTTTAGCCACTCAAAAATACCGTGATCCTGAACTGGTTACTATCCCTGATTTACTTACCGGAAATTATCAGGGCAAATTGGTTAAACTAAATTCGGTACAGTTTAACAGCTCGGAACTGGGAAAACCCTATGCCGATGCCGATGCTTCTGCCAACAGAAATCTGGAAGACTGTGATGGAAACAGTATTATTGTACGTACCAGTAATTACGCCTCTTTTGCCGAAACCCTGGTGGCTGATGGAAATGGTGATTTTACCGCCATTGCAGGCGATTTTAATGGAACCATCCAGTTATACATCCGCTCACTGTCGGAAGTAAACCTCACGGGCGAACGTTGCACCGGCGGCGGTGGCGGTGGCGGCGGTGGTGGTATCATCACTCCCGTTGATGAAGTAGATGAGCATTTTGATGGTGCTGTTGACTACGAAAATATTGCCATTGATGGCTGGACCAACATTGCTGTAGCAGGTGACAGGTCGTGGACAGGAAAATCATTTAGTGATAACAAATACGCTCAGGCTACAGGTTATAACTCAGGGTTGGACGACATGGAAACCTGGTTAATTACACCTCCGGTAGTAAATACCTCCGGCGATAAAAAATTAACTTTTAAAAGTGCCATCGCTTATTGGTCGCATACAGGCTCTGATGTGCCCTATACCATTTTAGCCTCCACCGATTACGATGGAAGCAACTTTGAAACAGCCAACTGGACCGATATTACATCTATGGCAACATTACCTGATGCAGGTAGCAGCAATTATTCATGGGTTGAATCGGGTGAAATTTCACTGGCTGATTTTACCGGTAACGTGGCCATTGCTTTTAAATACAAGGGTAGCGATACCGAATCAACTTCGTTTACCATTGATGATGTAAACATCTCCGCCAATGGCGGCGGCGGTGGTGGCGGTGGCGGTGGAAACACCATTACCCCTGTTGATGAGGTGAATGAAAGCTTTGATGGTGCCGTTGATTATGAGAATATTAGCATTGACGGGTGGACCAATCAGGTGGTAGCCGGAACAAGAGCATGGACAGGAAAATCTTTTAGTGATAACAAATACGCTCAGGCTACCGGTTATAATTCAGGGTTGGATGATATGGAAACATGGTTGATTACGCCTCCGGTTATTAACACATCAGGCGATTTAACCTTATCGTTTAAAAGTGCCATTGCATATTGGACACATACCGGCACAAATGTACCCTATACAATTTTGGCCTCTACCGATTTTGACGGTTCTAATTTTGAAACCGCCAACTGGACCGATATTACATCCAGAGCTATAATGCCCGATGCAAGTAGTAGCAACTATACATGGGTAGAGTCGGGTGACATTTCATTGTCTGATTTTACAGGAAATGTAGCCATTGCTTTTAAATATAAAGGTAGCGATACCGAATCAACCTCCTTCACTCTTGATGACGTTAAAATCAGCGCCAATGGTGGCGGTGGCGGTGGCGGCGGCGGAGATGTGCTGCCAAGCCTGAATGAAACATTTGATGAGTATGCCGATTATGATTCAATTAACAAAAGCGGATGGAGCGACATTGTTGTTGCCGGGGACAGAGCATGGATTGCTAAAACTTACAGCGAAAACAAGTACGCCCAGGCTACCGGTTATAACTCGGGGCTGGATGACATGGAAACATGGATGATTACTCCACTTGTGGATAATTCCGCTGGTGACAAAGCCCTGTCGTTCAAAACAGCCATGGCCTACTGGGCACATACATCAAACGATCCGTTGGAAGTATATGTTTCCACCGATTTTGACGGAACCAATTTCGGGTCGGCAACATGGACACAACTGTCACCCACCCTGCCCACCTCCTCAAGCACAAATTACGAGTGGGTTGAGTCGGGTAGTGTTGACCTGTCATCGTATGTTGGCAATGTGGCCGTTGCTTTTAAATATAAAGGCAGCGACACCGAATCAACCAGCATTCAAATTGATGATGTGGTGATTGAATAACTGTTTTTACCGCAATACATTAAAAAGCCCTTTTCAATTTTTGTTGGAGAGGGCTTTTTATTTGCCTGAAGATGCTAAAAATACCACACTCCGCTAATTTAAGTTTGCAACCCGAATTGTACCCCAAAGCTCGGTCAGATTTATAATCTGACTGGTTATTAACAGATTAGTTTTAAGGGTATTATCTTCTTTCAGATTGCCCGCCTGTATAACGAAGTCAGACAAGAAGCGAGGGACCTCCCGATAGCTATCGGGAGCACCATCCTGCCCTTACCGCAAAATGTAACAATCGAACACTTGAGCAAGCAAACCATCAAACAAAATAGCCGGAAGGTAACGCAACAAGTACACCCTGTTATTAATTTTGTTAAATTTGGCTTTCCAACCCTTTAACAAGTTGCGTTATGAAAAGTTCATTTTCATCCAAATTGATTTTAACCGGACTTATTTTTATTTTACCAGCCATTCTACAGGCCCAAAATACACAAACGCAAAAACCCAAATTCTTTGAAACAAAAAGGCTCATAACCTATCTTGACGGTACTCCGGCCGAAGAATTAAAGCCTGATTATTTTGATGTCGTTTTAACAGCCGGCTCTGTAAGACATGTGGGATACATAGCTAATGTACATAAGGATACCATTGATTTTAAATACTTTATGCCGGCAAGTTACAAACTTTTGTACATGGGTGCTGAAATTATAAAGTTTACCGTTTCAGAAAAAAACGGCCAATATTATTGCGACCTGCCGGGCAAGCTGCATCTACCTTTTAATTATCTTATCAAAACTGACACCATACGTAAAATTGCCGTATTTGACGAAACCGGCAAAAAAATTGATGAAATAATTACCAACAAAGAGGGATATGCCACGCTTACCATTCCGGCATCTATTATTGACAAACGTTTTTTTGTTTGTTACTTTAACAATCAGTTTCCGCAGATTGGGATATTCCGGGAGCAGAGACCTAAATACAGTAAGGACTTTAGATATCATCAAATCAGCTTTAAACCCGGGAACAGGAGCTTAGATGCCATGAAAAACATCAGCTTTAATAGTTACATGGTTCATAACCTTGACAAGGATATTTATTATCGCTTGCAAAATCTGTCGTTTCAAAAACAACACGGTATTGACGCCTACACCTGGCTATTGATTTATTATGGACAGCAACAAAAGGGTGAGGTGCACAAACTTGATGTTTCGGGTTATTTGGGACCTTTTTTGGATGAAAAAGGAAAGCCTGTTGTAAGCCGTACTTTTAAAGATGAAAAATCGGGGAAAAAGAAAACGGAATACTACTTTGTTAGCAATAACGGAACACTGGAACCCTCGAAAGATATTTACATTAACCCTTATCGTTTTGACGGTAATTTTGTTTCGGGAACCTATTGGAAGGTTCCTGTTTTTCTTGGTGTACCTCTGCCGCAGGGACAACATATCGTTACCATAAAATGTGAAGAAAAAACCGGAAAAAAATTGACCTCAACAAAAATGTTGAAAGTAGCTTTTTCTCCTGAACAAAATAAATTGCTCTACCAAAAACCGGACGGGTCATTTACTGCCACGCCTGATTATATAGATAATTCTGTTCATTTTTCCGATATGAGCAACCTGAAACAGTGTTTGATAAGTGTTGATGGCAACCCCGGAGTTGATTATACTCATCAGAATATGGAAATGGCAAAAGGAATTTTTTACTCCGACATGTCAGAAGCTGAAAAGGCCAAAGCACAAAAAAACATCCCTTTAGAATTTGGTTGGGATGAAGACAGGTATCCGGATAGTTATGATGTAAATCTTTGGAATACCGATAAATACAACACACTGTCCGGCCCAATTAACAAATTTGAAGGGCCTTATCCGGAACTAAAATACAGAGCAACTGTTTTGCAGGGTGAGTATCCCACCAGGGAAGAGGCATTAAAACATTGTAAAAACCCCGAATCTCACCGCAACAGGGAGCATGGCCGAAATACCAATACAACTTATCGCTGTTTCGAAAATAAAATAGTTTCGATATGCCTTAACAACTACCATCTTCTTCCTAACGGAAAACCCGACTGGGATGCAATTTATTGCGGAGAGGGTGCTGAAGAAAACAAAAAAGGTGATCAGATAGTTTATGAAATCTCGGCTCCCGGTTATGTGTCCACCTCAGGTGCTTTGTCGAAACGCTCGCTTGAGGCTTCCGGGTTTACATTATCAGGGGTAATTTTGAGTGCCGACAGCCTGCCTGTTGAAGGAGCTAAAATCAGTTTCAGGGGAAGTGACAGTTTTGTTTTATCCGACTCAACAGGTTCATTCACCATAAAAACCGTTGGTGATGGAGAAAAACCTTATACCGAACACATTGTACGAGTGCTAAAAAAGATAGGGTTCAAAATATACAACGAAGAGCTGGGACAAGCCGTTTCCGACAGTTTCGGCATCGTTTCCGATGGATTTACCACCCTTAAGCTCAAAGTGATTGCCAACGGCATCGAACCTCGAACGGTAATTGCAAAACAACCCGCTCTGGGTGAATTTACGGGGCACACCATGCTTAACCTCGCCCTTGCCTTAGATGAGGACGGCACCGGCGAAATGGAGTATGTTCCCCCTGCCTACTTAACCTCCGACCAGCTTACCAAACACCTGACACTGAAATCGGACACCTCAGCCAAAAACGGAATTTCTCCCATGCTTTGGGTTGCCGAAGTGCCGGTAACCATAACCTACGAAGACGAGGAAGGAAACCCGGGCAGTTACACCTTCACCATTTTTGTTACCCGTCCGCCGGTGATGCTTATTCACGGTTTTACCGGAGATGAAACCACCTGGGGCGATTTGGCCAACTACCTGCGGGTAAGAAAATACGAGCCTGTTGTCCGCGAGTATTACAAAGGGCCTGTGGATGAATCAACCATTCAGCGGCAATCGGAAAAGCTGGGAAAATATATCCAGGAGGTGCGTGATGCTTATCTGCAAAACCGTTTCCTGCAAAAACGGGTTGATATTGTGGCACACAGCATGGGCGGGTTAATCAGCCGTTATTACATCAGCAACATGGCAAAATACGGCAAAAAGGCCGGCATCTGGATTCCCTACGATGTAAAACTGTCACGCGATGAGCTTAAAGCACAACGTTTTAAAAAGCCTGTTATTTTAAATGATGTGCGCAAACTGATTATGGTGGGAACGCCCAATCACGGAGCTTCGTGGATTGATGAGATTATCGGTTACATGGCATCTAAAAGTACGGGCTACCACGAAATTGCCAACGCCCAACTCAACAGCAACAGTAAGTTTTTCGAAGAGTTGAACCGGGGTGAAAGCGAAGGCCGGCATCTGGATAAAAATGTGCAGTATGCATTGATTTACGGCATTCGTAAACGTTCTCCCTTTTACCTTCCCGACAGCTGGTTTCATACCTGGGCTACATCACAAAAAGAGTTTGCTTCCGACGACGGTGTGGTTACCATTTCATCGGCCAAACTAAATGGTGTTAAAGATTATCCTTTCCCAAAAGACTGGTTTGCCATGCATGGTTATATTCATTCTCCTGCCATTCAGGATTTTTTCCCCAAGGATGAGCCCATCACCGAGTCAACTAACATCTTTGATAAGATAACGGAACTGTTGCAGGAAGACATTCCGCGCATGCCCTTAAAAAATTCTATTGCAAAAATCTTTCGTGCCCGTGGCGATGTGCAATACCGCTATTATGCCACCCAAAACTGGATACCCATACGCACTCCCATTGCACCCGAAAATGCTAAAAAACTGCAAAACAACTGGTGCCGGATAAAAACCGGAGAAGGCTCTGCTTCGCTGGGATTTTTCCTCAACGGCCATCAGTGGGGAATGCTGCACATTATGCCCAACACCATTGCCTATTACGAGTATGCTTCGCCGGAGTTTGTAAATGTTTATATGCAACAGGGGAAAGCACGGTTTAAGTCGAAAAAGAAAGAGGGCGGCGGTTTTGAAATTATTCTCGGCGAACAGGGTGAAAAATGGTATGCCTTTAACCCCAAAGCCAAGGTGAAAGATTTGAATACCGATTTCACCGTTGATGCAAGTGGCAATGCACCTGCCGTACAATCTATTTACGGGGTGGTGGCTGTTGGCGTTAAAACAAAAGATTCCAAACAGGTTAATGAAAAATCCATTGGAAAGCAGCAGGGTATTGCCATTGCAACAGATGGCAAGCTGTCAACATTTGAGGTACCCAATCAGGGGTGGTGGTCCTCCATCGACACTACCTTTTTGCCTGATGACACTACAGCAATAATAAAAGATTCGGCAGCAATTGCTTTCGATTTGGGCGAAATTACTTTGTCCTCTTCTGCCGGCTATTTACCCGTGGAAAGTTTTGCCAACATTCATTTGCACATCGAAAAGCTTCCTGACACGGTGATTCAG
>WGDP01000217.1 GCA_015493215.1 Bacteroidales bacterium
CTGTTGTGTATTTATAAAGCTCGCCTTTACATGTGGGCAGAACCAATAAAGCCCGGTTCTGAATTGAAAAAACAAATTGAATATACAATTGGATATAGGTTTTACCCATTTCTCTAATATTCCGTCCCTGACGGGACTGTTAGATATTGGTAAATATATTTCTAGAAATATGTTGTCCCTAACGGGACCAATTGCCATTTATATTGAAATTGTTTAAAGTTTATTTGATTTGATAAAATCCTTTTTCACATCAAAATTGGAATTAGCCTTTATATATTTGACGAAATGGTTTTAGCTTTTAATCGGTTGGTAGCAAAGTCGAAAATATATGGGAGCAAATGTTAATTCTCCCTCTCGCTGTAAAAATCAACAACGGAATAAACCCGTTGCTTATCAGCTGTTTTGTTGTTTATAATTGCAATATATACACCGGCAATTTTTTCAAAAACCTTGTCCACCGGATGCAGCTCTTCAAACCAATAGGAGACTCGGGGCTGATGGTCGTGTTCTTCAAGGAACTGCGTAAAACCCCGCACATCCACATGATAAATATTGTTGTACTCTTTGCCCAGCTCAATAAGCATTTCGTTAAAATCGAACATAAGTGCCATAACAATGGATTGTTGTGTATAGGCATCCGTAATGCCGGCTTTTTCCAACGGGTGTTTTAGCCATTGGCCGTTTCCGGTAAAGAGCCTGATGCCAAACTTTTTTAGGCCAGACTCTTAAATCAACTTTACATCACATATAACCTCCAGCAGGGCAGGGCCGTTGTGGTTGTTAATTTTTTGCATGGCAGGTATCAGCTGCTCTCTCTTCTCCACCCTGATGCCCAGTGCGCCGCAATTATTGGCAAAGGCGGCAAAATCGGGGTTGTGCATGGCTGTTTGCCACACTTGGTATTCGGCGGTTCGTTGCTCCTTCGATATTTTTCCCAATTCCGAGTTGTTTATCAGAATGTGTTTTACGGGCATGTTGTATTTTACCAGCGTGGTAATTTCGGCAAGGTACTGTCCCAGTCCGCCATCGCCCGAAAGCGACCACACAGGCCGCGTGTTTTTTACGGCAGCCCAGGCACCCATTGCTGCCGGCAAAGCATAGCCAATGGAGCCAAGGTATCCCGACATGAGAATAGATTGATTTTTACACTCGAAATAGCGGCCAAATGAGTAGGTGTTGTTTCCAACATCCACGGCTATAACCGCATTTTCAGGGGTTATACGGTTCATGGCATCAAATACGGCAATGGAGCTTATGCCGTTGCCGCGGTCGTCGAGCAGGCGGTTTTCTTTTTCGGTTTTCCATATTTTACGGCGGGCGGCAACTTCAGGCCTTTGGTCGATGGTGTTGGTGTGTTTACCAACTGCTTGTTGTAAAAGCTTACAAGTTACGCCGATTTCACCCCAAAGGGCAACGTCAACTTTATGAAATTTGCTTAATGCCATGGGGTCGAAGTCAACCTGAATGATGGGTTTTTTAGGGGTGATGCCGGTGTGGTTTGAAAAAGATGCCCCGAAAACAATCAGCAGGTCGCTTTCGTTCATAAACCATGAAGCGACAGGGGTTCCGCTACGGCCTAACACACCGCAAGCCAACGGGTGACTGTCGGGGATAAGCCCTTTTCCTTTAAAAGTGGTTATTACGGGGCTGTTCATCATTTCGGCCATCTTAATAATCTCCTCCATGGAGTGGCGTGCGCCGTGCCCCACAATAATTACCGGACGTTTTGATTTTTTAAGCAGATTAACCGCGTTGTCAAGCATCTCGTTGGGTGGCGAAATGGTAAAAGGGGTTATTCTTCCGGTTGGGTTGTCGGCTTGTTCATCATCCGGTTTGGGAAGAACCTGCACTTCATCGGGAAAGGTGAGGTGCGACACATCGCGTTGCACCAGTGCATGTTTTACGGCTCCGCTCATCAGCTCGGTATGTTTGCTGTGTTGATGGACAGCATGATTGTATCCGGCCACGGTTTGAAAAGCTTTTACCAAATCCACTTCCTGAAAAGCGCCCGTTCCCACTACCTGTGTATTTACCTGTCCCGAAAGTGCCAGCAGCGGAACTCTGTCCACTTTGGCATCCCACATGCCGGTAAACATATTGGTGGAACCCGGCCCGGCAATACCGAAGCAGGCAGCCGGTTTTCCGGTTAACTTGGCGTAACCGCTGGCGGCAAAGGCAGCTGCGCCTTCGTGGCGGATGCCGAAATATTGTAGTTTACCCTGTTCTTCCAAGCGGCGCATGGCATCGGCGAGGCCAAGGTTGCTGTGGCCTACCATACCAAAAACGGTGTTAACGCCCCAGTTTACCATGGTTTGGAGCATCACATCCGAAATGGTTGGCCGATGCGGTTGCTCTTCCAAAATACCGACATATATGGTACCGTCTGCTTCTTCCTTCACTTCGTAAGGCTCTACACCGTCATCAAAACCGGGCGCTTTGCCGGTACAGGGGTGGTAATCCCATCCGTGCCACGGACAACGTAAGATGCCGTTTTCGATGCTGCCTTCACCCAAGGGGCCGCCCTGGTGGGGACAGCTGTTGTCAAGCGCACAAATTTTACCTTCAAAATGCGAAAGCGCCACCTGCTTTGTGCCGGCGGTAACGGTGGTGATGCGGCCTTCGGGAATTTCGTGTTTGTTTTCCAGTACTTTGTACCAGACTGTTTTTTTTGCTGTTGACATAATTTTGTTTTTTAGGTGATTAACTTTATAATCCCGCCGGTATTAAAAGGTAACATACTGACACCAAACTTTTTATAAACTTCTTTTGGGATGTCGAGGTCAGCCACATAAAGGGCGGTGTTTTTTGGTAAACGATAGAGGATTTTTTTTGGAGCAGCCAGCCTTGCCAGATGGTATCCTGCATTTTCCATCATCAGCTCCACGGGCAGGTTATGGCTGTTAACGGCATAATAATCCATTTCGCGGAACCTGCTAAGTTCCAATGCTTTTTCTTTGGGGTAGCTGATTTTGGGGTAATTCATAACTGAAGATGTTTTTGACGGATATGAATTGATTTAACGGAGTGGATAAACAAAAAGGCTAACGCAATGGTGATGGCAACTACACCGAGCAACATGATAAACAGAAACAGGGTTTCAGAAGCAATGAGCATTTTTAGGATGCCTGCCGTTAAAAAAATCAGTGCGCTGCCATACAGAAACCCGTTGGCTGTTCCCAACCGTTTCAGCTGTTTGATTTTAAGTTTGATAATGTCGGCATCACTGTTTTTCTCCTTTTCCATTATCGAAATTTCTTTGTTTAACTCGATAATGAAACCGGAAGTGGACAAGATAATCAAGGCTACCGCGGGCAATATTGTTAAGGGTCCGTACCATTCCATTTTATGCAGTTTTTAATCGGTTTAAAAAATCAACAGCGGTTTTTATTCCCTGTTCAAAAAAGGATTTTACCATTTGATGTTGTGCTTCGGCATTGCTTTCGGTAAGCATGTCCGATAAAGTTAGCACAGCACCGTTCCATTGCGGCATCATCCATCTGCCGGCAGGTAACGGCTCAAATTCAGGCGCTTCATTCAGGCCGTCGGACCAAAAGCTTAGATAAAAATAAGGCTCGTTAACCATGCTGTCGGCAATGGCATACCCTATGCCGATGGTTTGTGAAGCTTCGCCCTTGCTGTTTGTTGCCACCGTTATAAATGAGCCAGTATCGAAGTGGTGAGGCCAGATTTTTACCGGCTCTGCATTTTCTATTTCTGAGGCAATTTCATTTAAGATGATGTTTGCATTGTGCCGCAGTTTTGTGTTCTCAATCAGTTCATCACTGTTTGCCGTTGAAAAAACGCCTCCGTTGGCAATGGGGTGCTCCGGAATTTGGTAGTGGAGTTCATTTTTAAAATTGGAGACATCAATACCGAGATCGGCCAGATTTTGAGCCAGTTCGGCAAAAACCGCATTTTTGGTTTTTCCGTTTAAGGAGATGGTTTTTTTAATTTCGCCGCAATCACTTAAAACAAATAATTTTAATTCAGGTAAATACAAGGCAACCTGCATTCCGTTTGGCATGGGATTGCCAAGCAGCCACTTGTTTTCCTCAATGTACTCCATGTTGGTGTTGCTGTCGTCGGGTTGCTGCGGTATAAGGTGCCTCCCGGCTTTGGCAATAAACTGTGCCGCATAGTGCTGCTGCTCCAGAGCATCTTTCATCTTATCGCTAAAAGCAAGGGAGAGCGTTTTCCAATTGGTTGGTGATTTATCCATTGTGTTTTGTTTATTGGGATTTATTTTATCTAAGTAAAAACCATAAAAGTACGCTAATTATTAAGCTTTTAACACGGTTTTATGATTTAATTTCCACGCCTTTCCAAAAAGCCACATAGTTTTTAATTTTTGATGCCATGGGTTTGGGGTCGGGATAATACCAGGCGGCATCTTTGTTTATTTTGCCGTTAACCACTATGTCGTAGTAGGAGGCGTGGCCTTTCCAGGGACAGACGGTGTGTGTTTCGCTCTTTTTTAAGAACGCCGGGTTTACCGCATGCGCAGGGAAATATTTGTTTCCTTCAAGATTTATTATCTTGTCGCTTTGGGCAATTACTTCCCCGTTCCAGATTGCTTTCATATTGATGATTTTATGATTTTGTTTTTTGAAGTTGTTTAAAGTCTTTTATTTGAACTTCTGGTAAAATATTGTAAATCAGAAAGTGAATATCTTTTTTTAAACCCACCCCTAACCCCTCCAAGGAGGGGAATAACC
>WGDP01000218.1 GCA_015493215.1 Bacteroidales bacterium
CTCAATAATCAGCCCCTGAACCAGCGAGGCCAGTAACATGACCAGCGTAAGCACAACAATGTATTTTACCGAAAAGTAAAGTGCCAGCACAGGCATCCATTGCAATTTAATTCCACGGTTGTATAAAAACACTGCAATCAACCCATGTTTAACGCCCTTGTCAATCATCTCCTTTAAAACCGGAAACCACATATAAATGGCTCCAACCGACAAGATGCCCGTTACCACCGCAATGGCCCATCCTTTTATCCCGGAGCCTTTGCCCATATATTTTATAAGAACTTGCGTTTTTAAAAACAGATTTATCAACACCATTATCACAAACACCAGCGCCAATACGGGCAAAATAGTTGTCAGTAAATGAAGCAGGAAGTGCCATACCGGAATTCCTTTTTCAGTATCAAAAACCAGCGCCGATATCAGTAACAATGCTGAAATTGCAAGAAATATCCATGGCCCTTTAGATACATTATCCTTCTGCTTCTGTCCGCCCTTTTGTTTTTCAGTATTGCTTTTCATAACACCTCCAAAATAAGAACCGTGGCAAACGCCACCAATATGGAAAGCACAAAGGCGCTGATGTTTCGTACAATGGCAAACTTTTTTCCCATAAACTGAATCTCGGCAGGAAGCTGAACCACCCCCACGGTTACCCACGAAACCAGGAAAGCGGTAACTGCCATAAGGCTGACACCCTGTTTGAGCAAATCTCCCGAAATTAAATAGCTGGTTACCGGATTTCCGGCCACAATGCCGCCAAAAAATGCACCTGTTACCGGGTCGAGCGGACTACCGGTAAACAATGTTTTAAAATAAGAGGGGGGCACATAAATGTTAAACAGGCTTATTAAAATTAATATCCCCGTAATCACGGGCAGCGCCTTTCCAAACATACTGGCTGATTTAATAATGGATTCTTTAAAGGTCATGGGTTCATTTCTTTTTAATTACAACAAAACAATAAAATGGCAACGCAGCCGGCCTCACTTCAACTTTTCTTTAAGCTCATCAATATTTTTAAGGTTCTCAACCGATTTCATCGAATTAAACAAAACCTGCTTATCGTATTTGGTAAGATGCCAGCTCAACGGAACATGCTTATCGCTGCCGCCAAAGGCAAATGTCATCATTTCAAATTTACCGGGAAACACCTTTTTCAACGAGTTAACCACAGGTAGGTAGTTGTCTTCCTGAATATTTACCCAGTCGGTAAAAACGCTTCCCAGTGGACGCAACATGCTTTTTATGGGACTTGAGATGTAATGATAATCGGTTTTTGTCTTTTCGTCCAATCTGATTAATATTACTCCGGAGGTATTTTTTTCAATCCAATTTTTAAATTCCACTAAAAACAGATAGGCTGTTATAAGTCCGAAGTTATCATTCAACCCGGCATCGATAATATAAATTTTAGGAGTTCCGGGCAGCTCCACATCGGGACTGACATATGGAAAAGTCGCGTTCATTCTGATAGCCGTAAGATACCGCAAGCTATCGGGTTGAAAACCTGCATAATTATGTCGCAACTCGATGTTTTTTATTTGCAGCCCTTTGGGCGATTTTGTCAGATATGAAACCCCCACCGATGAAATATACAGTCGCGACCCAACATTTTCGATGGCCGGAGTTAAAATCATCATGGGAATGGTTGCATTTTGCACCGGCTGCCTATATTTAAAAAGCGGCTTGTCCAATAAATTACCGAGATTCCGGTTTAACGTTTGTTCAAAAATATATGCCCGATCTTTAAAATAGGATTTATTGTTGTACCGAAAACTTTGCAGTCTGAAAAACCAGTCGCTCATTGAGAAGGTGTAAAAGATGGGATTTAAGATGTCTTTTGAAAGCCTGTTGGTTTTTTCTGTTGAAAAAACCGACGGCTCCCTGCCTTGGGCAAATCGTAAATAATTCTCGCGCAAATAGGCAGCACCAAGCATTCCGCCTGACGCTCCGGTTATAAGGCTGGTACTGCGCAACAGCCTGCCATTTAGCACACTATCGGCATATCCCAAGGCGTAATAGGTCCAAACCGCCATTTTAAGCCCGCCACCACTCGCACACACTATTACCATTTTCGGCTTTGAATCTGCTGAATCTGACCGGGTATTTTTTAACTTCCATTTTGTAAGTATTTGAACGGTACTGAGCGAATCGCGATGATAATTTCCATGATCAAATACATCGATTGGCTTTTTAACCGAATAATCCATGCCATAGGCAGAATTGTTGTATTTCATCATGTTAAAAGGAGAAAAGTAGCCAAACAGAAAAAGCAGGGTAAAAATAACAACAACCGTCCACTTTCCAAACACAATATAAAACAGGCTTGTAAGCAATAACAATACCGTTAAAATAATCATAAAACTCGCTCCGGCAGGCAGAATAAGCTGCGGTACATCCTTAATCAACCCCCTGATAATTACCAATACAAGCACAAACATTACATACGAAAAGGCATTTATATGCTGATACTGGAAAACCCGTTTAAACTGCGCTTTCGTAAAGTGAGTGTATTTTCCCGTTGGCCGCACCTTAAAAAAGGAAAACAAATACCAATTCACTTTGTCTTCTTTTTCTCCACCAATGGGCGCCTCGCTTATTTTATTGGCCGCATCTTTTTCGGTTAAATACTTTAGCAGCCGAGGATTTAATTTATTACTGATTTTTACCTTTTCTCTTATCATGCCAATAAATTTTGGCACTACTCTTACCACAAGATAGAAAAAACCAAAGGAGAGATAAATAAACACCACCACTCCCAATAAAAAGGCTGATAAATTAACAACAATGGCTCCGGCTGATTGCAGCTCATACCGGTTTTGGTGAATGGCACTTATAATGAGAAAAAGAATAAGGTAAGCCAAAGGAATGGCCGAATTATTTAATGCATACCGATAAAAGGGCTTTGAAAACCGAACAATAAACGGGTGCCGGTGCGCCATAACCACATAGGAAGCAATGTGAAAAGCCATAATAAAACTACCGGTAGCAAGACCGGTAAACAAAAAGGCAACGGCATTTACACTGCCCATGTATTCAGGCGTAAGAAAAAGCGTTTGGATGCCAAACTTTTCGCCCATGGCACCTGTAATAAATAAAAAAGGTAACAACCACGAAAGTAAAATGAGCCTGTTGTACTTTAAATATTCCAGCAACAGCCGTATCGGAAAAAAAGTTCCCAAACCTTTTAATACATTAATCTTATGTGCAGGTTCGGATTTCATACAAAAGTTTTTAATTGCTATGGGGAGAACTCTGTTTCAAACTATTCAACAACCCCGCAAACTTGTTACCATACCGTCAATTCAACATCAAAACAACGTAAAGACTACTGACATGTCATCCTCAAAGTGATGTATTGAGATTGCTTCCGATATTTATTGGAACCTCGTACCTCGTCATCGCAATGACGTTCACTTTGAGGATGACTTGGCACTACCTCTTGGACAGCACCTTAAGTATAATGGTTTTCATCTGGTTACAAAAACTATCGTGGTCAAAATTTTCGGTATTCAATATCATTTCTATGTTTAAGGTTACCGGAATCCCCATGTAAAGGCGTGCCAGGTTTTCAACATCAATGGTGTCGTCCCAAATACCTTCGGTAATGCCATCCAACACAATTTTAGTAAAATACTGCTTTTGCGATTTGTATATGTCATCCATGGTATGTTTCAACCCTTCATCGTTTTGATAGGATGCTTCGGTAAATAAAAGCAGCGTAATGCCTTTTTTATGATAAAGATAATTGAGCGTAAACGTAATATACTCGTCAAGTCGCAGTTGAGGCGACTTAGCCTCTTCGGCAATATTTTTTAACCGGCTTACCATTTCAACATTCACGTCTGAAATAATATCCTCAATCATTGCCTTTTTTGAGGGATAATGGCGAAACAGTGCCCCTTCGCTCACCCCCACTTTTTGAGCAAGGTAACGTGTTGAAAGCTTGTGCATTCCTTCGGAGAAAACAATGTTCAAAATACTCTCTTTAATCTCCTCTCGTCTTTCGTTACCCGATTTACGTACTCTTTTATCTGCCATAATTTGCTAAATTAATGCTATTTCATTAAAATCTTTGTTATTAACGAATAAATCTGTAGGCAAACCTTGTTGTTGGGCGGAAAACCTTTTTCAAGATTCAGCTCAATGTTCAGTGTTGTAGGGATGCCCATATAAAATCCCGACAGTTTTTCGGGAGAAATAGTGGAATCCCAAATACCTTTTGCCATTCCGTCGGTAACAATTTTGCAAAAGTACTTTTTTTGCAGATGAAAAATATGGGAAAGCGTATTTAACAACTGCTTATCGCCGTTGTATGAGGCCGGCGAAAACAACAAAATGTTTATTCCCCGGTGGCCGGTTAAATAACTATAGTGGTTACAGATAAACATTTTAAGTCGTCTTTCAGGAGACCGGTTGCTTAAAGCGATTTTTTGCAACTCTGTAAGCATATCATTTTCAACATCATGGGCGATACTTTGAAAGATATCGTTTTTCGACTTAAAATAATGGTATAACGTTCCCTCGCTAAGTCCGGCATGTAGAGCAAGGTTTTTGGTTGACAACCTTCCGATACCGTCGGTAACAATAATATCAAAAAGAGCTTCTTTTATCTCTTCTTTGCGTATTGCTGATACTTTACCGCCCATGTTACATTTATGTTAAAACATTAAAACTCCAAATTCTCCCGAAAGCGGCCACATTCCAAAACACGCGGAGTGCGCCTGACTGCCGAACGGCAGTACCCATCCGACAATCAAACTACTACTCACAGCGCGCAAAACATTAAGCCCTATTTTGAATTCAGGCTGTCAGCAACCATTTTCATGGCGTTTGTCGAAGTGCTTATTACGGTGGTTCCTTTTACAAACCGGGCCAACACAATGGCTTCCATTATTTCCTCGGAGCTAATTCCTTTGCGAAGTGCAACTTTTGTGTAGGTGTCAATGCAATTTTCAACTCCCAAAGCAGCACTTATGGCAAGGCTCATTAACAGTTTGTATTTTGGAGGTATTTTATCTCCCGACATGGCAAACTGTTTGTTTGCAGCATGTTCGTAAACTACTTTTTCGTTAAGTTTGGCAAGGCTTTCCATGGTTACGGGTGTTTCGCCCAGCTCTTCTGCCATTAATTTTAACATCTGATCGATGTCCGGTTTTTTCTGTTCCATTTTTTTATCTTTTAAACGTTATTTCATAACTCCATTCAGATAATCCAATTGAGCATACTGAATCAGGAGTTCTTTTTTAATATTTAATATTGAAGTCTCTATTTTAGTAACATTAAGTTGGGCATCGTTAAGTTCGATATTGGTAATTACGCCGTTTTTATAGCCTGTTTTAGCTATTTCGTAAGCTTTTCTTCCAACATCAAGATTTGTTTTTTCGGCCTCCATTTTTGTTTTTAAGGCATTGATGTTTTCGATGGCTTTTTCGTATTCAAAACGAAGTTTTAATTTCATTCCGTCCTTGTAGTCGTTAAGCTTTTCGGAGTTAGCCTTAACTTCATCAACCTTCCCTTTGGTAAGATTACCATCAAACAAATTGATTTTTACGCCAATACCCATGGCATAACCATTGCGCCACGAATCATCAAACGGTGGAAAATCTCTTCCATGATAAATATGGTAATTGCCAAAAGCAAACACCACCGGAAGGTTGGCTGCACGCTCCATCTTCTCTTTTTTACCAAGTAATTTTATCATGCTTTCCAACGACTGAACTTTGTAATTGTTTGTTTGTATGGTAGCAAGACCTGTTTGCCCGGCCAGCCCCAAAGCATTGTAAATATCGTTGATTGAGCCGGTAAAAGTTACACTGTCGTTTTCAGGAATTACAATCAGATTTTTAAGTGCTGTTTCAACCACAGCCTTTTTTCCTTCCAACTCAATAATTTTACTGTTAAAATCGGCAATCTTACTTTTGAAGTTCAGTACATCAAACTGCGACCTCACGCCCTCTTCGTAGGCTTTTTGTGCCAAATCGAGATGCTTGTTAAATTGCTGTAAAGCAAGTTTATAAACCTTAATAACCTCGGTTATGGTAATGTAATTATAGTAAGCTGTTTTAACTTTTTGTACCAAACCCGCCTTGGTTTCATTGAGGCTTTTGTTGTAAAACTCATCGAGGTCGTTGGTTGATGCCACTGCATTTTTTCTTTTATTTCCGGTGTAAATCGGATAAATCAGGTTGAAATCGAATGTTAACACATCACGATCAAGGTTGGGATAGGGAGCCATGGGATGCATGGTAATTTCATCACCGGTAGGCGTTCCATTGTTCATTACCGGAACATTTACACCTGCCAGCGGATACATCCCCGGCAGGTTGTTGGTATAAAAATATTTCGACAAAATAGATGCCTTGGGATAAAACGACGATTTGGCCTGTGTGTTTTTTGCTTTGGCCACTTTAACCTGACTTTCACCCGCATTTACAGCGGGATTATTGGCCAGTGCCATGTTAATGGCATCTTGTAACGACAGCTTTTTTTGTGCCTTCGTCCCGGCACTTACAAGCACCGCCAAAACAAATATGATTAATGCTGTTTTTTTCATGATTTATTTTCCTCCATTTGAGATTTAGCATTTTCTTTTATTAATTTTTTCCTGCGGTAAATTCGCTCTATCTGGCCAACGCCAATTGACAAGGCAGACAGTATCAAAAACGCACCTATGTACATCCATAAAATGTTAAGATGATGATATACCGAAGTGAGCGGTTGATGATGGTTAAAAACCGGATAAAGTGCCTGTAAATAATGTCTTAACGGAAAAGCGTTGCCAATTTTATTGGGTATGGCTGCCATTTGTTCGATGGGAACCAGGTAACCCGAATACATAAATGCCGGCATTACAATTAAGGTTATCAGCCCTGCTAACACCGCCCCGTTTTTAATGTTAAGTGCTAAAAAGTACGATAGACTTTCCATGGCCAATACTAAAAGAGAAATTATAAAACTCACCTCCCACATGGTATGATGGTTGAAAGGCACTTTAAACAGGTACATGGTTGCAAAAAAAGCAGTTGAGATGGCTGTTGAAACAATTACCCAGCTAATGATAAACGGCGGAATAAGTGCTTTTAACGGCAACTGGCGCGGCAACCTGATGTAAGGTGCTTTTTGCCTGATAATTTTAAGGTTGGCCATTAGCGCAAACAGTACAATAAGCATGGAAACAATTTGCATGGCCAGCCCCATAAATGCCGGCAACATCGACGATTCCATGGATAACCCGGGAGAATAAAACACCCTTTCGTTTATCTTTAAAAGCGGTGTTTTAGGGTGGCGCGTGTTGGGCATCGACCCCAGCTCTTCAACCCGCATCCGCATACCCATTTGTATGTTCAGGGTCATGATAATTTTGTTGAGCATCATCAACGAAATTTTTGGCACAATGGGGTTTGCCGTACCGTTTAACACCGTTAACAACGACACGCTGCGTTTGTTAAGAACATCCTTATAGGCATGGCCGGGAATAACCACCCCCACATCAACAGAACCGTCGTCAACAAGATGCTGCAAATTAAGATAATCGTATGCCTGATTGGTAACATCAAAGTACTGCGACTTTTTTATATTGTAAATAATCGAACGGCTCAATGGCGACTGATCCTGATCAACAATACCAACCCTGATTTTAGTAGGAGCACTTTTGTAGTACATTCCCGCCATCATACTAAAGAACAGAATGAGCGCCAATGTTATCAGCACTATTCTTAGTATAATGGTTAATATTAATTTAATGGGTTTCATGGCTTTCTACTATTTGTTTTCCGGTTTCAAAGTCAGATAAACCGATATACCGGGTTTGCATTTAAGCTGATTGGTAAGTATCAGCATTTTTACATCAAAAGTCCTTACATCCCTTTGGTCGCGAAGTGTGGTGGGTGTATGCGTGGCAAAATTTGCCATGGGAAGTATTTGAATTACTTTGGCTTTGAGTGTTAAATCTTTACTGTTGGTTTGTAGCTCGAACGTATCGCCCAGATTAATCTGCTCCAGATAGGTTTCGGGAATGCCAAATCTTGCCCAGGTACCTTTGGGATCGGTTTCAATAACAACGGGCATTCCGGGAGGCATCATTTGATTGGGTTCCAAAACTTTTACATTTACAATACCATCCATGGGTGCCCTTATTGTCATATCATCAATATTGATATCAAGGGCTTTAATATTGGCTTGTAGCATATCGAAGCCCGTATTAATCTCATCCAGTTTTTGTTGCGGTACAGCGCCTGCTTCGTACAGTTTTTCCACTCTTCTTTTATTTACGCGTACATTTTTTATTTTGGCCAGCAAAGCCTCGCGTTTAGCCTTTAAAACGCGTGCATCCAAGGTGGCAACGGTGTCGCCCTCTTTCAGGGTATCCCCCTCATCCACAAATATTTTTTCAATTCGTCCGGGTATTCGCGTGGTAACATTTACCTGTGTGTTTTCGATATATCCCTGAAATTCATTATCCTTTACTTTGCTGTTACTATCCTCTTTACAGGAAGTTGTAAAAACTGCCATAAGAAGAGCAGAAAACAGGAACATTGCTATACGTTTCATATTAATTGATTTTTTGTTCATTACTAATTTTATTTATTGTGCTATTAAAACGGGTATTTTGTTTAAGTTTATCAAATGCTCAGGAAACGAGCCGACAAATACTTTTTGCAGGATGTTTTGCGAGTGCATGCCACAAACCACCATATCGGTACTACCCGAAAACTCATTATCGAAAACCGAAATTATATTTTCATCGGAGTACTGTTTATTAATTTTTGCACGGGTATGTTTCGATAGGTAATTTTCAAGTTTTTGAAGCAACTCATCCCCTTCCGAGCGGCTTTTATGGCTGATAAGAATGGTTATTTCGTACTCCTTATTCCATGTTAACTTTGCAAATTCCTGAGCTGCCCGAATGGAAGGGTTGCTCCCGTCAAATGCAATAAGTACCTTTTTAACCGGTTTAAACACCTCCGGAACAATTAAAAGAGGTGTTCGGGTGTGATGCATGATTTTTGAAACTGTTTTTTCAGGTGATTTCGAAGTTTCAAAATGAAAAAAGTTTCGCATGCCGGTAATAATTAAATCGGTATATTTACCTGCTTCCTCAATAACAAAATCAGGACGACCCACCATGAGTTTGGCCGAGCAATGCAACCGTTTTGTTTTACAAAGATCTTTAAAGTCAG
>WGDP01000219.1 GCA_015493215.1 Bacteroidales bacterium
CTTGTATAGTTTCAGTTTTACTGCTATTATTAACCGTTATCCATTCTGATGTTTTTTTTCTTTTTTTTTTACAATATTGTCTTCTTCATTTTTATTAAAGTCACCTATTCCCAAAATAATAATGGCAAGAAGCAGTGCCGAAATAGTTGAAATAACAACAATAAGCCAGCGAATGGGATATGCTTTTTTTTCGGCTTTGTAAGCGTTGCTTACAATAAAAGTGTGAGGCAGGTTCTCAACGGCATCTACTTTAGCCTCTTCATATTTTTCCCTCAATTCACTCAATTGTTTTTTATCATGTTCCAAAGCATCGCGTAACGAAACATAGGCGCCACCGTATTTTGCAAGGATATCAAGCTTTTTTTGAAGCCTTTTAATGCCATTGGCATTTCCCTTTGCCATCGAAATGGCAAGCTGACGGTTAAACATCTCGGCCTGACTTTCGTAATCGTGAACGCCCAACTCTCGCAACTTAGTAAGCGAATCCTCCTTTAATTTAATGAGGTTTTTTTGTTTATTATACTCAGTTTCAACGATTTTAAAAGCCTTTATGGCAATATTTTTTTGCATCCGGTTAATGGTTGAGTCTAACAAACGAGCCACATCGTTTGCCATGTCGGCTGCCATTTGCGCATCTCTGTCCAAAACCGTTATCTGTACTGCCATGAACTCTGTCCGGCGAAACCTGAAGTTATCTTCGTAGCGATTATACAACTTTGTAAACCTGTACTTTTCGTTGGGTTTAATATTGTAATGCTTCATTAAGTGATACTTCTGAATAATACGGTCGCGAATTTTATTTGAATTTAAAACCTGAAGCATCTGTTCGGTTTGTTCATCCTCACCAAATTCCAAAATATCTTTCGAATTGTTAAAGGTACTGCTTAGCAGAACCTTTGAAATAGAATTACTGGCTGTTGGAAAAAGTATAACCTCGGATTTGTAAAGTGGAGTTATAAATGCAGGCCCTGAAAATATTGCTGATAATATTACAGCTAATACACCAACAATTAAAAGCGTTGTTCGATATTTTGTAACTACTTTAAGAAGAGCAGCTGAATTAAACAACTGTTTTGATTTATTTTTACTACTCATTTTTTCGTTTTAGTAAAGAAAGCAAAAATAGGAAATTAATTTAACCAACCATACCGTTTGTCAAAACTTATCAGTAAAGTTAACATTGGTCTATTCCTGTTTTTTGTCTTCTTCATTTATTCGCAGAATGGCAATCATGTTCCTTATATCAAGAAGTTTTAACGCGAATGCAGCAACTAAACCTATGAGCACGGTAATAGAAATTGTATAAGGCCACGCGATGCCCGAATACAACTTTAACAGCCAGGCTGTTATGCCTGTAAAAAATGCTGTTAGCATAATTTTTAACAGAAGTGCCCAATCGAACCTGAATTTAAAGATTTTAACGGCGAGCCAAATATTTAACACTGCTGTTAAACTTTGTGCTGTTAAGCTGGCATACGAAGAACCCAATGCCTGAATGCGCGGAATCAGTATGAGGTTCATAATAATATTGCTCGACATACCGACAAATGCAATGATATTTAACCATTTTAAATTGTTGTTGGCAGTAAGCAGCGTACCAAAAATATAATTGGACGATATGGCTACAAAACTAAACATCAGCACCCTGAAAACTGCTGCCGATTCGTTTATTCTAAGTTGAAATTCAACACCGGTTTCCTGTCCGTGAGGCACATACATCAAAAGCATAAGCTCCTTGGAGTAAAAAAAGGCAGTTACCGCAATAATCAGCGAGCCTGAAATAATAATTGAAAACGACAGGCGCAACAACTTACCAACAGCCTGTTTTTCTTTTATCATTTTCGAGAACAGGGGAAGCAACAACACCGAAAACAGGTAGGCAAAATTTTGCCCGGCATCCAGCATCCTGAATGCTGCTGAATAAATTCCCGATTGTAAATCGCCCTCTTTCCCGGGTATGAGCCGTTCCAAAAAAACGGGGTCTATTCTGTTGTAAAAACTCATCAGCAACACCAGCAAAGCAAACGGGAGGCTCTTTTTAATAATCATCACAAAAAAAGCAGGGTTCCAGCTAAATTTAAGGCTTGAGGTGTGTGCCAGCACGACAATTAGCGCCACCAATACCGATATTAGATAAGCAACCGTCTGACTGTAAACAAACCACTCAATGTTAAACCGGTTATGAGCCACTCCCGTCCACAGCAAAATTCCGACAATTAAAATCATAAGCAGCCGGTCGAGAATTGACAAAAAACTGTCGATGGCAAAAAGCAACAGTCCTGATATATTGGAGCGCAAATAAAGAAGAAATGAAAGCAAAAACTGATTAAAGCCTACCCAGGCCAAAAGCTTAAGCTGCCCCCCTCTGTACCCAATGGCATACCCTACAATAAAAATAAGCATCCCGTAAAAAATACCCAGCAACAATTTAATGGTACCTATTCCCACAAAGTGCTTGTCCAACAGTTGATTGTTTTGCGCAATATTACGGTTGTTGAAGTTGGTGATGCCCAAATCGAGAAAAATAAAAAATAGAAACGAAAAGTTAAATATGGAAAAATAAAAACCATAGTTTTCAGGGCCAACCACATTATAAACCTGCCGGTCAACACCTAAAATCCAGAAAGGCTTAATCAAAAGATTAAGAAAAAGAATCAGGCTTAAATTTTTAAGAAACTTTTTTTGCATCTCGGCAAAAGTAAAAAGTTAATCGCAGGAACAATAACACCGGTACCAATATTTTTCATAAGCTCTTTCAGATTTGCAATCTGAAAGACAACAACACTTTCATTATGTGTGCATTATATCATCCGTATTACCCGCCTGAATGACACAGTCGGGCAGGCAAAACCGGACGAGCTTAGTAGTTATTATTGAGATTTTTTGTCCTTACCGCACGGTCTGCCCTTCTGTTCGCGATGACGCAGGTTGGTGGTTTGGGGGCTTCAAATCTGGAGAAATCTGCAATTTAATATCGTTAATCATCAATCTGATATCATTAGCCCCCCCGGAAGCTGATAATACCTTTTACTTTCCCCTGCCCTGAATAACAATAAGAATGGTATAAATTAAAATTTTAAAATCCATGGCAATGGACATGTTTTCGATATACAAAATATCGTACTTCAGCCTGTCAATCATCTCATCGATGGTGGAGGCATACCCGTATTTTACCTGTCCCCACGAGGTAATGCCCGGTTTTACCTTAAGCAATAGCCGGTAATGAGGTGCTCGCTTTACAATTTGATCGATATAATATTGGCGCTCCGGACGCGGCCCTACCAGCGACATGTCTCCCTTGAGAACAGTAAAAAACTGTGGAATCTCATCCAGTCTGACTTTTCTCATAAACCGGCCGAAAGGGGTAATTCGCGGATCGTCATCCGACGAAAGCTGTGGCCCGAATTTTTCAGCATCAACATACATCGACCGAAATTTGTGCATGGAAAAAACTTTTCCCCGTTTCCCTACCCGGTCTTGAGAAAACAGTATTGGCCCCGGAGATGATAACCTGACACCAATGGCAGTAGCTATATAAAAGGGTATTAAAACAATAATAGCTGTCAGCGAAAACACAATATCAATAATTCTTTTAAGGCTTTGTTGCCAGGCCGGCATCAAATCGGGCGATATTTCAATGAGGGGTGTATGAAAAATACCCCTGATTTTTACCGTTCCGAAAATAATATCCTGCATTAAAGGAATAACTTTAATTAGAACATTTAAATCTTCCAGCTCTAAAATAATACGTTCAACAGTTTCTTTCTCAGAACGCTCAATGGCAATTATTACCTCTTCAACCTCATACTCTTTTAAAATCCCGTTTAAGCTTTTGTAGTTGCCGAGATGGGGCAGGTATTTAGCAAGTTTATAGTCTTTTCTATCAAAAACATTTACAAAACCAACAAACTTGTTCCCCGAAGATATTTCCTGATTGGTTATATCTTTATATACCTGCGTGGCATTGCCATTGCTGCCTATAATTACCGTATTAAAACCCAGAATTCCCTTGTGTACTCTGCGAACCGTTCGGGTTGTAAGAAAAAGCCTGAAGGAATACGTGAAGAAAAAATGCAGAACGAATAAAACCAGAAACGACTTGTAATATCCCTGATAGGTGTTAATAACATCATCAAGTATTAAAACAAAAAAGATGATGGTAACCCCTATCAAAGTAGCAGTTAGCGTTTGTCCCAACTCCCTCAAACGGGCTTTACGATATACCCGCCGGTAAGAGCCTATCATTGTGTAAAGTAGCAACCAAAAAACAGGAACAACAACAATAGCTACCCAATATTTTTGGTCATGAATCATATGCCCAAAGTAATCGGTAATGCCCGGCTCTTCAGATACCTTTCGATATAAATAAAAAAGAGTCCAGGCAAGAATTGAAGCAAACCAGTCTAAAACAAGATATTTAGTAATCTGTAACTTTGCGTTCATAGCTTATTGTCGATATAATAATTTTATGTTGTCAATAAAAATTTTCGCCGTGTCGGCATCCGACCCGATAATGGCTCTAAAGTAAATTTCAAAACCTGAAGCATTGGGATAACGCGACGTGGTAGGCGCAATGTTAATATAAATCTTATTCCACTGAGCCGATTTATTCATATAAACCAAATCATCCCACTTAAAATCGCCCGGCAGGCTGGTAAGAACACCTGCCAGCAGTGGAGTATCTGTTTTAAAATTCAGCTCAAGTGCAACAGGAGTACCATCGCGTGGCAAATCGTAAGCATCAAAGGAGTAACCCCAAAACATAGGATTGGCTTGTGTTAAAACAATTTTACCCGAATAGGCGGAGTTGCTGCTGAGAAATGCTTCGGAACTATTGGCCGGCGATGTACGATTAATAGATGTATCGCTGGTTTCCGACTCTTTGATGGAGATGAAGGAGTTTTCAAAATCTTCAAGCCATACAAATTTTGTGTTTTCGTAATATTCTGTTCCTATATTTCCAAGATTAATAACAGAATCGGGCACAAAATTAAAATCATCGTAAACAATGGGATGATAAAACGGGTAAGGAACGCGTGTGCTTGATATCCCGTTTAACTTAATGCCGGGTCTGATTTCAAGCCGGTGTTTTCCTTCTGCCAAAACAGGAAAGAGCGCCGGAAGCTGATATACCCCAAGCTGCTGGTCGTCAACATAAATCCACACATCGGTAATTTCCTGCGATGAACTGCCTTCAACAGGGTAAAAGGTGTTAAGATATACTGAATCGATTTTTATGTAAGAAGGTACGGTTTGTGCGCTCTTCATCTTGCGACATCCACCCGTCAACACTAAGCCAATAATTGAGCTAAATAAAATAAATAAATAATATACTTTATAGTTTTCTTTCAATATCCCTTTGCTGTTTACCTGATTCTAACGCACCTATAAGTTAGTTAGTATCTATATTACGTAATATTTTTAATAATTTATTAACATTCGTCATAACTGTTAAACCGGCATTATTTAACCTGATAGGATGCTGTTATTTTTTCCACAATCTGACGAGCAACTTCAATTGCCTTAAAACTGGCATAAACAGACACTTCCGGTTCGGTTTTATGTATTATCGAATTGTAAAAATTAGCGAGTTCTTTAACAATCATATTTTCCGGCTCAACCATAACGTCCTTAAAACGGCCTCTGTTTTTTGCAGAAGTTGTGGTAAGCATTTTAGCTTGCACGTTTAAAAAATCGACTGAAATATGGCTATTGTGCCCGAAAAAACCGGTTTGATGACTTTTTTCTGCTGATATTCGGCTGCCTGATAAGGAGGCAACCGTTCCATTAATAAATTCGATTTTTGCCTGAATAACATCAGGAGTACTGCCCATAACCTTAACCCCGGAGGCATGTACTCTTTTAATTTCAGAATCTGCTGCCAGCATGGCAATAACGATGTCGTTTATTAACAGGTCAATTACTTCTCTGTTATCTTTATCGACCGGCGAAGTGGTTGTTTGAGTAATGATAAGTGCCGGACGATGCAAGCTGTTTTTAATGGCTACATAGGCCGGATTTACCTGATTTTGATGTCCAAAATGGATGACAACACCTGCTTCCGAAGCGGTTTCAATCAATGCTGTTGATTGTTCCCTGCTGAAAGTAATCGGATTTTCAAAAAAAAGATGTTTCGTTTTTTTAAGCATTTGCATATAAAAATCAAATAGCTTTAACGAAGGAGATGTGATAAAAACCGCTTCTACATTTTCGCAAAATTCATTAAAAGAGTCAAAAAGATGCAAACCCAAATGGCTTAGTTCTATGGCCGGCAATAAATTATCAGGGCAATAAAAACCGGTAAGGCTGAATAAGCCTTGCTCCCTTAAAGCATCAACTTGTTCTGCTTTTGGGTTTTGCATTCCAAAAAAACCAATTTTCAACATCCTGTCAGATTTTGCGCAAAAGTAACCTTTTTCTTTCGGCAGGTTTGTTATTTTAGCACAAAATTTCAGACTTATAAAATGATAGATACCTATAGGCATAAGGGGATGCGAAAGCAGCTGATTAAAACACTCGAAAGTAAAGGTATAAAGGATAAAAAAGTGCTGTCCGCCATCGAAAACATTCCACGACACTGGTTTCTCGACTCCTCTTTTTTAGAGTATGCCTACGAGGACAAACCTTTTCCTATCGGTTCGGGGCAAACCATTTCGCAACCTTATACTGTCGCCCGCCAAACGGAGTTATTGATGGTTGAAAAAAATATGAAAGTACTGGAAATCGGTACCGGATCGGGATTTCAGGCCTGTGTTTTAGGCGATATGGGAGCTAAGGTTTATACCGTTGAGCGTCAAAAAAAACTGTACCTGCGCACCAAAGCATTCCTGAAAAATTTTCCTTACCGTATTAAAACTTTTTATGATGATGGCAACAAAGGTCTGCCGGCTTTTGCCCCCTTCGACAGAATAATTATTACCGCTGCTGCTCCTGAAATCCCACAAAACCTGATTGAACAATTAAAACCCGGAGGCATTTTGTTGCTACCTCTCGGCTTTGGTGATGTTCAACAAATGGTTCGTATAACAAAAGATGCTGAGGGTAATTTAAAAACGGAAAATTTTGGAAATTATCGATTTGTGCCCATGTTAAAAAACAGAGCCGACGACTAAAACACAGGCACTGTTTAAAGTTCTCCGTTAATAATCTTCCGGCACAAATCGGCCTGAAAACCTTTTTGAACGGCAAACTTTATGAGCTTATTGTTTCTTTTCCACTCATCACTTTCATCAATTTTTTTTGACGACAACACTGCTTTTAGCGTATTCAGGTACTCATCCTCATCAATTTCCCCAATGCCTATTTGAATGTATAAATCAGGAATGCGCTTTCGTTGCAGCGCATAAATAATTTTAGTCTTCCCCCATTTATTGTTGCGCAGCTTGCCCACAGCAAAGGCCTTGGCATAACGCTCTTCGTTTATAAAATCCTCTTTACCAAGCCTGTTAATAATTTTCCTAATGGTAGTATCTTCTGCATTCCATTGATGTAGCTTTTGTTCCATATCCATTATGCATCGTTCGGAAGAAGCACAGTAATTGCGTGCTTTGTTGAGAAGAAAAGTTGCTTCAGGCGCCATAACAAAACATTTTATTGGCGCAAATTACAAAAAAACCAATAATAACGGGCTGAAAAATATCAGTTTGTAAAATCTTTTAATAAGATATCGAAAACAAGCACGGCATCAGCCCTTACACCCTGAGAAGGAGTATGGCCATATCCCAAAACAGAAGGAATAATTAACTTTATCTTCCCGTTTTTTCCAATAAGCTGAATACCTTCCTGCCACCCGGGTATAAGATTTGAGATATATGTATCAGTTAAATCACCTTCATCAAGTGCCACACCATCAAGATAATACCCCTTATAATGAACGGATATTTTAGATGTTGACGAGGGCTTATCCTCTCCTCCCGGTTCATCAATTACATAATACAAACCACTGTCGGTAAATTGGCCGTCCAGATTATTGGCAGCAGCATAATCTTCAATTAATTGTCTGTCCTTGGCATTTTGTTCATCCTGACTCCAATATCCCGGCTTGTCCTTGCCGCATGATGTAAACAAAATAGCCGTAATAAAAAATAAACCTAATAATGAAATTTTTGTGCGCATATCTACTTTTTTTTGCAAAAATAGGGATAATTAAACGTGGTATAAACTTTGTTACATTTATTAACTACTTTTGTATTGAATTATTATATTTAAAATTAAAAATTATGAAGAGATTAGTTTTGTTTTCAATGATTGTTGCGTTGTTTTCTGTATCGTGTAACACCTTAAAAGTAACGGCAGACTACGATAAAACAACCAACTTTGAAAGTTATAAAACATTTACATTGTTGCCTTGGAATCCCCACAACGATTCGGTGGTCTCGCCATTTGTTAAAGAAAGAATTCTTGATGCTTTAAAAAACGAAATGATTAAAAGAGGTTATTTTTATGTAGCCGATATTAAAAAAGCCGATTTGGGAGTCAATACCTTTGTTTTGTTACAGGAAAAAAGCGATTACCAATATTACAGCAACTATTACGGCCCTTACGGATATTACTACAGCAGCCCGTGGGCCTGGGGCGGATATTACGGCAACCCATACGGAACAGTACAGCGTGTTGACTATACCGAAGGCACAATGATAATTGACATTTTTGACACACATAAGAAAAAACTTATCTGGCAGGGCATTGGCGTTGGTGAAGTAAACCAACACACCACCGGTAAAAATGTGCATAAAATTGTTAATCAGATATTTTTTAAATACCCTGTGAAGTATAAAAAATAGGTTAATTGTTTAAAAGAAGATTAATAAGCCGGGGAACGCCAACTCCGGCTTTTTCTTTTATAATCTGCATATTTTCGTTTCCCGGAATTGGGTTTGCATTGGGATCGACATAATACATGGGCAAACCACGGCTCACATAGTTAATCAGGCTTGCCGCCGGATATACAGCCATCGAGGTTCCGATGACAATAAAAATATCAGCAGTTTTTGCTATTTCAACAGCCTTTTCAAACATGGGAACAGGCTCGCCAAACCAAACAATGTGCGGCCTTAGCTGCGACCCTTTTTCACATAGATCGCCCATTTTTAATTCCCACTCATCAAGCTCATAAATTAAACTTGGATCAACAGTACTTCTTGCCTTTTTTAACTCGCCATGAAGATGATAAACGTTTGATGAACCGGCACGCTCATGTAAATCATCCACATTTTGGGTAATTATTTCAACCTGATATTTTGATTCGAGCTTTACCAGCGCAGTATGGCCGGCATTGGGCTTTGCATCAAACAACTTTTTCCTTCTTTCGTTGTAAAAATCCATTACCATTTGCGGGCTCTGCTGCCATGCATAAGGGGAAGCCACCTCTTCAACCCGGTGTTTACGCCATAAACCATTGTTGTCTCTAAAAGTATTACATCCGCTTTCGGCACTTATACCTGCACCGGTCAAAACAACTATTGTCTTCATATTAGAAATGTTTTTTTACAAATATAAAGAAGAATCCCCGATTCATGGCTGAAACAGGGATTCTGGCAAGGCGGATATGGCAAGGACGCCATAAATATAAAGGATTAAAGGAAAAAGGATTTCTTATTAATAATGGTGTACAACCTTAAATGTTCGTTGTCAATCGTTTCGAAAAAATACACTTTGTCTCCTTTTATAAAGACCTTGGCGTTTTCCCTGTTGGCAGCGCCTTCAAAAAGGCCAAACTGCCTAATATCCTCAATTGAATAGGTTGTATTTACTTCCATTTTACTTCATTTTTATCTTATACCCGTCTTTGGAGCATATGGGACAATATGAATCTTTTACTATTGAGATGTATCCACAACGTTCGCATTTGTAATATTTAGTGCGCCGTACCTTTTTCTTTTCTGTGGCAGTATTTCGTAAACTTAAATTAAACATTAGCTTGATATATTAAATTGATTGAAACACAAGAATCAAGTGTCGTGCCAAGAACAGGTGTTATTAATTACTAATCCCATACAAAGCTTATTATCAGACACTATAATCTGTTATTTATTTTTATTACTAATAAATAATCAGAATAGTTTTACGTTTCCGTTACAATATAATAACAATAATGGATACTATTTCCGAAATCGTAACAGTCATTTTTTTTATTTACCGGCTTTATCTCCGAGGCTATTTCCTAAGAATTGACAGCCATAATTACAAATATCATTATCTTTGCCATAAAAAAACAGCATCATGCAAGCATTTAAACCATATATCTATACAATTGACGAATTGACTTCGAGAGCCAAGTCAATTGTTGCGGAAGAATTGAGCAAAACAGACAGGCTTAGTGCCTTGAAAACAATACTCGGGGTAATCGATTTAACAACCTTAAGCGGTGATGATACCAACCAAAAAGTTAAATCGCTTTGTGAAACAGGTATCCGGTTTAAACACGATAAGCTTGGCATTCCGCAGGTTGCAGCTATCTGTGTTTATCCTGTTTTTGTTCCGTTGGTAAAAAAGGAACTGGAAGGAACAACCATCAGAACGGCCTCAGTAGCGGGTGCTTTTCCCAGTGGGCAATCGCCGTTGGAAATACGCGTTACCGAAGTTGACTGGGCTGTAAAACACGGCGCCGATGATATTGACATGGTTATTTCACGCGGTAAATTGTTGGAGGGTGAGTTTGACGACATTTTTGAAGAGGTTCAGGAAATTAAAGGTGTTTGTGGAAACGCTCATTTAAAGGTTATTTTGGAAACCGGTGAATTAAAAACAGTTGAAAACATAAGAAAAGCCTGCGAACTTGCACTCATGGGCGGGGCTGACTTTTTAAAAACCTCCACAGGAAAAACAGAGCCGGCAGCCACTCCCGAAGCCTTTTTAATAATGCTGGATACCATTAAAGAGTTTAACAAACTTACCAAAGGTACCAAAATAGGTATCAAACCTGCAGGTGGAATTTCCACCCCCGATGAAGCATTGGTTTATTATGCCCTGGTTAAAAATGTTTTGGGTGAAGAGTGGCTGAATAAAGACCTGTTTAGAATTGGCGCCAGTCGCCTCGCCGGAAAAGTATATGACGAAATTATTGAACTTTCAACGGTTTAGCGCACCAAAAGTCTGAAAAGACGGGTTGAAAGCGTACAGTAAAACTAAAATAAAAAACAGATGAAAAAAATATTACTTCTAATATTAATTGTTTTTGTATCGTTGTTCAAAGGCCTGTCGGCACAAACAACGCTGGACACAGCCGTCAACTTCCACGTTAAAACAATTGATGGGGATGCCATTTGGTTGTTCGATATACTGGACAACGACAATAAAATTGTAGTAATTGATTTCTTTTCTACCTCTTGTGGCTCGTGTCAACTTTACGCTCCCGACTTTCAGGCCAGTTACGAAGACTTTGGCTCAAACAGCAGCAATGTTTATTATATGGGAATTAACTGGGGAGCTGACAATCAGGCGGTAAGAACATTTGACAGCACGTACAATTTGACCTATCCAACCGTTAGCGGAACCCAGGGTGGAGGCAATGGTGTTTTTACCGATTACAACATACTATCCTATCCAACAGTTATTGTTATTGTTCCCAAAGATCACCTTATAGTAAATCAGGAAATTGTTCCTCCGGTTCGCGACAGCATTAATCAGGCGGTGATGGCCGCCGGTGGTATTATGGTAGGCATAAGCGAAAACAGTGCCTCTTTAAAAGAGATGCGCATTTTTCCCAATCCGGTTTTTAACAAAACCACCGTAAAATTACTGTTAAAGAAACCGGCATCAATTTCAGTTTTGGTTTTTGATGTACTAGGAAGAGTAAAATATCGTTTACCTGAGAAGTTTTTCACCCAATCGAATGTTGAAATCCCTCTTGACTTAAGTAATTTAGATAATGGGGTTTACTATATAAATGTTGCTTATGGCAGGCATCATGTTACCCGGAAAATTATTAAAGCAGGTTTATAATTAAAGATTTTAATCAACCAAATACACATGAAAAAGTTAACCTTACTTAGTGCCGTACTAATAACCTTGTTTGTATTTGGCGGCTGCAACCCCGATGAAAATGCAGGCGGTGGCGGCGGCACACCTGATATAGTTGCAAAATACCTGGGAACCTGGCACGTAACCGACAATAAGGCCAAACTAAACTACGATGTAACCATTGAGCGAGACGTGCTTTACGACACAAAAATTGTGATGAAAAACTTTGCAGGGTTGGGAAGCCATATAAAGGGCGATGTGGTTGGAAGCACCGTAGTTATTGACAAACAAACAGTAAACGGCTATACCGTTGAAGGTACCGGCTCCTACTCCTCAAACAAACTTATGAAATTTTCGTACCTTCTTTCCGATGGCATTGACGACGAAATGCGTGACGCTACTTTTGCCAAATAAATGTTTTGGTTTTATCTGTTTTTAAGGAAGACTCCATTTTTTTAAGTACAAAAATATTGGTATCAAGCGCTGCCCGTATCGAATCCTGTCTTGCTTTCTCTTTTTCCTTTTCTTTTACCTCTAAATTTATTTTTGCTTCAAGTTGCGAAAGCCTGGCAAGCACCTTATCATAAATTTTTACCATTTCATCAGGGTCAGTGTTATAGTAATCAATGTTATCCTTTAACAATTCGGGAGTAAGATTGTATTTTTTATAAATAACAGCGTAATATTTCTGCTTTTCATCTCCAACCTTTTTATGCGATATTCGTTTATAGGTAATGGCACCGTCAGCGAGTTGAATTTCGGTAAGAACCATCACCAAACTATCCTCCGGAAGAAGTCTTTTGGGGACAATTACCTTTTCACCAACTTCATGGTAACATGATGTGACAAAAGCCAGTAAGAGCATGGATAACAACACTTTTACAGTCAGCGATTTTTTTTTCATGGTTTGATTAGTTACCCATTTCCGACATAAACTTAATACGCATCAATCTGATTTCATCTTCAGTATATTCCGATTCGCCCAATTCTTCGAGAGCAGCTTCAACCGAATCGGTTTCAGCTTCCGAAAAATAGTCGTAAATATCATCCTGATGGTACTCGTCAACGTTTTCCTGAATATAATAATCAATGTCGATTTTAGTTCCCGACGAAACAATATGTTCAATTTCATCGAGCAGTTCACTAAAAGAGAGGTTTTTGGCATGGGCGATATCATCCAACGGCAACATACGGTCGATGCTTTGAATAATGTAAACCTTTAAACCGGACTTATTCACCACCGATTTAATAATCATGTCGTTAGGCCTTATGATATCGTGTTCTTCAACATATTGCTTAATAAGCTCAACAAAGGGTTTACCATATCGTCTGGCTTTTCCCGCACCCACACCTACAATTTGCTGTAACTCCTCCATGGTGATAGGGTACTGAATAGCCATATCGGCCAACGACGGATCCTGAAAGATAACAAAAGGAGGAAGTCCCTCTTTTTTTGAGATATCTTTTCGCAAGTCCCTAAGCATTTTAAGCAGGGTGTCATCGGCACCGCTGCCGGCTTTACCCCCTGCGTTTACCACAATCCCGTCATCGTCGGTTTGCCCGTAATCGTGGTCGCGGGCAAGCATAATGCTGTATGGATTTTTAATATAATCGAGACCCGCCCGGGTTATTTTTAAAATGCCATAGTTTTCAATCTCTTTAATAACGAGGCGATTTATCAAACACTGCCTGATAATGGTACCCCAATATCTTTCATCATGTTCACTTCCCTTACCAAAAAAGGTGCTTTGGTCGAGTTTTATACTTTTAACATTACCGCTGGCTTTTCCCGAAAGTACCTCTGCAATCATTTTTGATTTGTATTGTTCTTTCAGGCCGACAATGGTTTCCAGTGCAAGTTTAATATCCTCTTTTCCTTCAAATTTCTCTTTCGGGTGCAGGCAATTGTCGCAGGCGCCACAATTATCTTTGGGGTAGCTTTCGCCAAAATAGTGTAAAAGCAGCCGGTGACGACAAACCGACGATTCGGCATAAGCAATGGTTTCAAACAAAAGCTCTTTTGCTATTTCCTGCTCTGCAAGCGGCTTGTCTTTCATAAACTTTTCAAGCTTCAGTATGTCGTCGTAGCTGTAAAAAGTAATACAGTTCCCTTCTCCCCCATCGCGTCCGGCACGCCCTGTTTCCTGATAATAGCCTTCGATGCTTTTGGGTATATCGTGGTGAATTACAAACCTTACGTCAGGCTTGTCGATGCCCATACCAAAGGCAATGGTAGCCACAATAACATCCACATCTTCCATTAAAAACATATCCTGATTTCTACGCCTGATGGCTGTTTCCAATCCGGCATGATAGGGCAGGGCTTTGATGCCGTTAACCACCAATGTTTCGGCAATTTCTTCCACTTTTTTCCGGCTGAGGCAATAAACAATACCCGATTTACCGGGTTGTGTTTTAATGTATTTGATGATGTCTTTAATAACATCTTTTGTTTTCGGCCTTATTTCGTAATAAAGGTTGGCTCTGTCGAACGACGACTTAAACACCTTTGCCTCATTCATTTCCAACGTCTTAAGAATATCTTCCTGAACCTTAAGCGTAGCTGTGGCCGTTAACCCGATAATGGGAACTTTTTTACCAATGGCATTTATGATTGGCCTCAATTTACGATATTCAGGCCTAAAATCATGCCCCCATTCCGAAATACAGTGGGCTTCGTCAATGGCGTAAAACGATATTTCAATCTGTTTTAAAAACTCAATGTTTTCCTCTTTTGTCAGCGACTCGGGAGCCATGTACAAGAGTTTGGTTTTTCCGTCAAGCAAATCCTGCCTCACCTGATTCATCTCCATCTTTGAGAGTGAAGAGTTCATAACATGTGCAATACTATCTTGCGAACCAAAGTTTCTAATCATGTCAACCTGGTTCTTCATCAGTGCTATTAATGGCGAAACAACAATTGCCGTTCCCGGTTTAATGAGTGCGGGTAGTTGATAGCAAAGCGACTTACCTCCACCTGTTGGCATCACAACAAAAACATCATGCCCATCCAGTACACTCTCAATTATAGGTTTTTGGTTTCCCTTGAAACTTGAAAACCCAAAATAGGTCTTCATTACCTCCGCCAATCCGTACTTATCCTTATTTGTTTCCATGAATCAATGATAAAGTTATCTTTGTAGCATTAAACAATCATAATT
>WGDP01000220.1 GCA_015493215.1 Bacteroidales bacterium
GGGTCTGCCACGCTTTTCGTTCCGGAAAACTCTCAGATGGTGGTAGTAATTCTTATCATTACAACCCTTGCCATCGTTGCATCGCTTATTCCGTCGGTAAACAAACTCCCAAAAACTTTTGAGTTGGGTATGTATTTAATACTTGTGTTTAGTATTGATGTGGCTTCGCTGGTAAATGTTTTTGATATGTTTGGGGCAACCCCACGCCTTTTTTATTACATAACCCTTGTAATTTTCGGTGCTTTACTATTCCACGTTTTGGTTTCGGCATTGTTTAAAATCGACCGCGATACGGTAATGGTTACCTCTGCAGCTTTAATTTGTAGCCCTCCGTTTGTGCCGGCAGTTGCGGGAGCACTTAAAAACAAAGATGTTGTTATGTCGGGTATAACTGTCGGAATAATAGGTTATGCCATAGGTAATTACCTTGGGTTGGTTATAGCCGAACTGCTAAAAATTCTTTAATCATCGACAAATATTTTTTCAAAATCTGCCAGCTTAAACGGCTTTGTTAAAACACTGTCCATGCCTTCGCTTAAATAGAGTTTTACATCATTTTCCAATGCATTGGCGGTAAGGGCAACAATTTTTACCCGCTTAACGTTTGGCGATGCTTTTTCAAATTCTCTTATTTTTTTAGTGGCCTCCAACCCGCTCATCACAGGCATTTGAATATCCATTAGAATAAGATCGTAATGGTTATCAAGATGCATTTGTACTGCTTCGGTTCCATTGTTTGCAATGTCAACATTAATATACCCCAGTTTGTTTAAGGTAACCGAAGCCACTTTTTGATTAACAAGATTATCTTCAGCCAACAAAATTTTTAAATTGGATGTTTTGTGAAGAACACCGGTTTTAATTTTTACACCGACTTCTGTAACTCTTTTATCAACCTGATTGTTAATGGTATTAAAAATAACTTTTCGGAACGGATGGTATTTTATGGGTTTGTATAAATAGGCATCGAACCCTTTTTTGTAGATGGTATCCACCTTAATAAGATCGGAAATGGATGTGAATAAAATTAATTTGGTATTTCCTTTTATGTTCTCTTTAATAAGGGCATCCGAAAAGTCAAAACCCGATTTTTCAGGCATTTGAAAATCAACTAATATTAGGTTATAGGGTATTTTATTTTTAACGGCATTTTTGACTTTTTCAAGAGCCTCATCCACGCTGGAAGCTTCATCGCTTTGAATATTCCAAAAGCTGAAATATTTTTTAAAGATGATTCGGTTCGACTGATTGTCGTCCAATACCAATACTTTAAGTTTTGACAGGTCTTCCGATTCGGTAAAATATTCGGCTGTTGATTCGTTATCAACATCAAAAGTTAGCTTGAACGAAAAAGTAGATCCCACCCCGATTTCGCTGTTAAGTTTAAGTTCACCGCCCATTAACTCAACCAATTGTTTTGATATGGTAAGACCCAATCCGGTTCCGCCGTACTTCCTGTTAATGGTGGCATCGGCTTGTACAAAAGCTTCAAATAGTTTTACCTGAGCTTCTTCCGAAATTCCTATGCCCGTATCTTTTACCTTAAACAAAACGGTTACCTTGTTATTATTGGGCTTGTTGCTGGAAGAAGCAACAAGCTCTGCCGAAATCAGTACCTCTCCTTCACTGGTAAACTTTACCGCATTGTTGGCAAGGTTTAATATTACCTGTCTTAACCTTAGCGGGTCGCCAATCAATGTTTCGGGAATAGTAGGGTCGGTGTAAACCAACAAGGATATTGCTTTCTTTTCAACAGGCAACAACAGTGTGTCGCCCACATCTTCAACAACCTTTCGCACTTTAAACGAGATAGACTCAATTTCAATTTTGTTGGAATCGATTTTTGAAAAATCCAGTATATCGTTTATAACATTTAACAGCGAACCGGCCGACGATTCGATAATTGAAACAAACTCCTTTTGATCATCCCTTAACCCCGTATGTTTCAGTATTTCCGTCATGCCCACAACGCCGTTCATAGGGGTTCTTATTTCGTGACTCATGTTAGCAAGAAACGACGACTTAAGCCGGGCTGCTTCTTCGGCTTTGTCTTTGGCTCGCTGAATGGCTTTTTGACGCTCGATGGCCTCTTTTCTTTCTTTATTTATAAACAGAAAAAACAGGGTAATAAGCAAACTTAAAACAGCGCCAACCGTTAACGACACCCTTCGGCCCTTTCGTAAAAAATCAATGGGGTAATAAATTTCGTACGAGGCAACAAATGCCACCTGTTCCCCTTCAATATTTTTTATGGGAAAAAAGGTAATTAACCAGTTTAGTCCTTTAAAACGAATGTATTTTATTACCGGCTCCTGTTTTGACTCGGCCAACGTTATTTCATTTGTTAGTTTTTTATTTAATAGCTGAAAAGTGGAATCGGTAAGAAAACGGTTCTTTTTATATTTTCGGTTAAGCGTGCCATACACTTTGTAGTTGTTTATGTTGTAATTATGGTAGAGCCGTGATGTGCCGGCATTAACAATCTTTTTATAAACCCTGTTTTTAAGAAGAAAACGGAAGGCGCCCACAAAAGATTTTTCTTCTTCCTTTAAAAGTTTTAACATTGATACCGAAAGTTCAACACTTCCTATGTAACGCCCCTGATAAAAAAGCGGATAGATAAACCGGTAACAGTTGCTGAAACTGCCTTCTTCAAAACCTTCAATGTAACGGTGAGTTTTTATTATCTTTGCTACAGAATACCTGAATCCTGTCAAATCATCGCCAAATTTACCGGGCTTATGAAATCTTAATATGCTTTTCCCCTCCGGATCGTGAAAGTGAAAAACATCATAGCTTTTTAATTGCATTACTTCGTAAACAGGAGCCAACAAATTGTACAGTTGCTTTCTGTAACGGCCTCTTTCAACCTCACCGGCACTATCGTAATCAGCCACAATTTTTAAAATTGATTTTTTATTAATAAAATGGTTGAAAATTGATTTTGAAAATTTTCGGTATTCTGCTATCTTAGCTTCGTTATTTTTTTTCTCTTCGTGTAGCCTGAAATCCAATGTTGAATCAATACTTGGATTATAATTAAAAAAAGTGTAAAAAATAAATATACCTGAATATAGTACCACGTATATGATAATACCAAGAA
>WGDP01000221.1 GCA_015493215.1 Bacteroidales bacterium
GTTATAAAATCGTTAAAATTAGATTAAAAAAATAGTTTATGAAAGCAATATGAGTAAAATATTTAACAAGTTTATATCTGTTATTATTTAAGATATAAGTGGTATGATTTTTTTCATAAATGATTTATAAAAAACGGATTTTAGTTGTGCTGTTAATGTAATTGTATTTTGTTGGATTTCGTTTGGATTACCAGCTTTGCCTGCCTGTCACAAGTAAATCCGAACGAGTTTGTGTGTGTGAACAGGTTATTTCATCCGGATTGCAAATCCGGACGAGCTTGAGTGTGAACAGGTTATTTCATTCGGGTGTTTTCCTCCGGGCTGAAACCCTCCTCCTCCGATAGTTATCGGAGTTATCGGAGCTATCGGAGGAGTGAAGATTGATTGTGAGTATCTTTGTAAATATGGATGAGAATGGGTGTGGTTTCTCTCCGGACTAAACACCGGAGAAAATCCAGGCATGACTTTCGGAGTTAAGGGGTTAAGAAGCTGAAATCGTGTTAAATGATGCCGTATTCAATGGCCAGCATAAAAACAGAGAAAAGGTCGATTAGCCAAAGGCTTATGGGGATTTCATTGTTTTTTCCTTTGATGACTTTTATAAGGGTGTAGGCCAGCAATCCGTAAACCAGCCCCTGGGTTAATGAATAGGTTAGCGGAATAAGGACAATCGTTAAAAAAGCGGGGATGGCTTCTTCGAGGTTTACCCAGTCAATTTTTTTTAGCGGACCGGCCATAAACACACCCACCAACACCAAAACCGGTGCCGTGGCTATCGAAGGCACCAGCTCTGCCAGGGGCGAAAAAAACATAAAGGGCAAAAACAACAACCCTGTTACAACGGCGGTAAGGCCTGTCCGGCCACCTTCGTAAACCCCTGTTGCCGATTCGATGTAAGCGGTTCCGGCGCTGGTTCCAAACAAACCGGCCAACAGGGTGGCAAAAGCATCTACAATAAGCGATTTTTTTAAGTTGCGCGGGTTGCCCTTTTCATCATTTAAGCCGGCCGCTTCGGATACGCCCACAAAGGTGGTGATGCTGTCGAACATATCCACAAACATCATGGCAAAAATAATAGGTATTAAGGAGTATTTAAGCGATTCGACCATGTCGAGTTTAAAGAACCAGCTAAAATCGGGAGCGGCATACAAGCCGTTCCAGTTTACCAGCGAAGCAACACCATGGTTTACAGCAGCGGCATTGCCCCACCACCTGCCAATGGGAAATGCCAGCAGTGTTGTTAAAACAATTCCTAAAATAAGTGCTCCTTTGGTTTTCCTGATTACCAGAACGATGGTTATGAACAGACCGGCCAAAAAAGTGAGGGTTGGAGCGTCAATATTTTTTACCCCGATAAGGGGTGGCTTGGCCACAATAAACCCGGCATTTACAAATCCGATTAGGGCAATAAAAAACCCGATTCCCACTGCGCCTGCAATTCGTACTATGGGGGGAATGGCTTTTACAATGGCGTTTCGAATGTTAAAAACCGAAAGCAGAACAAACACCACGCCCGACCAAAACACGGCTCCCAATGCCACTTCGGGTTTTACGCCCATACCCAGCACCACGGTATAGGTAAAATAGGCATTCAGTCCCATGCCGGGTGCCACCAGAATGGGGTTTTTTGCATACAGTCCCATGGCAATGGTAGAAACGGCACTAAGCACCACTGTGGCTGTAAGTGCTGCACTGTAAGGCATACCAGCCTGTGCTAAAATAGAGGGGTTTACAATAATAATGTACATGCCGGCAACAAAAGTTGTAAGGCCTGCAATTATTTCGGTTTTAAGCGATGTGTTGTTGCTTTTTAGTTGAAACAGTTTTTCCATACGACTTGATACTTTTACATCAAAAATGTCACATCAAAACAGCTTTCCCTGTTCCGGGTTTTTAACCTTACCAAGATGTTTATAAGCCATTTCGGTAACTTCGCGTCCGCGCGGAGTACGCATAAGGTAGCCTTCCTGAATAAGGAACGGCTCATAAACCTCTTCGATGGTTCCGGCTTCTTCGGCAACAGCGGTGGCAATGGTGGTAATGCCCACGGGGCCTCCTTTAAACTTATCGATGATGGTGCTCAAAATGCGGTTGTCCATTTCGTCCAGCCCGTGGCTGTCAACATTCAATGCCTTTAGAGCCACTTTGGTGATGTCCATATCGATGATGCCGCTGCCTTTAATTTGCGCAAAATCGCGAACGCGACGCAATAACAGATTGGCAATACGTGGTGTTCCCCGGCTGCGACCGGCAATTTCAACCGAGGCATCCTCTTCAATTTTAACTTTAATAATGGAGGCTGAGCGCCTGACAATGTGTGCCAGCGTTTCGGTGTTGTAATACGAGAGGCGCGAATTGATGCCAAACCGTGAACGCAACGGTGCGGTAAGCAGTCCCGAACGAGTAGTAGCACCGATGAGGGTAAACGGATTTAACGAGATTTCAACCGACCGTGCATTGGGGCCGGTTTCAATCATAATATCAATTTTATAGTCCTCCATGGCCGAGTAAAGATACTCTTCAACCACAGGGCTTAAGCGATGAATTTCATCAATAAAAAGCACATCGTTTTCTTCAAGATTGGTAAGCAGTCCTGCAAGGTCGCCCGGTTTATCCAGTACGGGGCCTGAGGTAACTTTGATGTTAACGCCAAGCTCGTTGGCGATAATATAAGAGAGGGTGGTTTTTCCCAGTCCCGGAGGGCCGTGAAGCAGCACATGATCCAGCGCATCACCACGCTGACGGGAGGCTTCAACAAAAATCTTAAGGTTTTCGACAACCTGCGGCTGTCCGGCAAAACTGTCAAATTCCGAAGGCCTTAGAACCTTTTCTATTTCCGATTCAATTTTTGAAAAAGAGGCACCTGTGCTGTCCAGGTTTTCGTTCATAATATTAATGCTGTTTCTGTGTTGGTGAGCAAAATTAAGGATTTTACCCATACAAACCCTGCCGGGAATGGTTAATTCCTGTTTAACCCTTTCAAGGTTATAATTTGTTTTGTCTTTTTTGTTTCCCTGCACTTTGTACAGGGCTATTCACATTTAACCCTTTCGGGGTTTTGGCAGCAGATAATATGAAAGGCTTTTTTTAACAACTTCAACTTGAATGAACTTATAGCGCTTTGTAAAAAATTGTATTTTAAATATCTTCGACACCTCAAAACAGGAATTAGCCGGAATTGATTTGCACATTAAAATTATAGCAACATTTTACACCAATTTAAACAAATTTCCGTATATTAGCCACAACTAACTGCGTGCAAAGATTGAGGGGTGTAGATACGCCGTTGTAACCTTAAAGTCATGAAAACATTACTTGTTGCTACCGATTTTTCAAAAAATTCGCTTCACGTTTTGGAGTATGCCATCATGTTTGCCAACAATCTGAATGCAGCTGTTCATCTTGTTTGGGTTGACAATTCATCGCTTGATGATAATTTAATAGACACCATTGAAGAGGGGCTTCGCATTGAAAAGAAAAATTTCCTGAAGAAAATTGTTTCCGACTACAAATCAAAAGTACCCGGTGAAAAGTTACAATATCATCTTAAAAAAGGTAAAGTATATCAGGAAATAGGCAAAACCGCTCGTCAGCTGAAAGCAGATATTATTTTTACCGGAACGCACGGTGTAACAGGGTTTGAACAATACTGGATAGGAAGCAATGCCTATCGAATTATGACATCGGCACCCTGTCCGGTAATAACCGTAAGAGGCGATTATAATTTTGAAAATGGCATTAAAACTATTTTATTGCCACTGGATAGTTCGCTGGAAACAAAACAAAAGTTGCCTTTTACCGTTGAACTGGCAAAACGTTTTAATGCCGTTATTCATTTATTAAAGGTATATAATTCACCCATTGGCGTTATTCGTAAACGAATTGACAGCTTTGGCAGTGAAGCGGAAAAATGTATTTCCGATAAAAATATCAATTATAAAATAGAAAGTGTGGAAGCGGTTAATGTTGCCGCATCAATTCTTGAATACGGTGAAAAAAACAGCGTGGATTTAATAGCCATTATGACGGAACAAAATATAACCACTGCCAACAAATTTTTAGGGCCTTACGCTCAACAATTGATAAATGGCGCAAAAGTTCCGGTTTTAAGTTTAAGAGATAAAGATTATAATTAGTTTTACTTTTTTTATAACAGGTGTTTACCTTTAAACAAAACAATTTAAATATTTGATGAAAAGATTCTTATTAATCCTGGTTTTAACAGTTGCTGCTGTTTCAACATATGCACAGCAAGGAAGTGTTGTGGTTAAAGCCGACCCTCGTGTTGACTCGTTAATTGCCATGCATGTTGCTCATGGCCGTGCCTATCCGTTGGTTGAAGGATATCGCATTCAAATTTTTAAAGATTCGGGAAACGATGCACTGGATGAGGCACACCTGGTAATGGATAAATTTCATGAAGATTTTCCTGAAATTGCTGCTTATCTTAGTTTTCAGGAACCTTATTACAGGGTTAGGGTTGGTGATTTCAAAACACGGTTAGATGCGTTGGGGCAGATGGAAAAGATAAAGAAAAAATTCAGAAACGTTTGGGTAATAAAAGATTATATCTATTTTTCCGAAAATCAAATAAATCAAAATTAAACAATTATGAAACGTATTGTTGTTGGAATCGATTTCTCCGATAATTCACTAAATGCCTTGGAACATGCCATATTAATTTCAAAAAAGGCGAACATGTCGGTAACCATGGTATGGGTCGATCACATTGATTATTCAAAGGAGATTTTTAACATTGACCCCACTCACAGGCTTGATGCTGTGGCAAAACAGTTTAACGAGCTGATGAAAAAGTATGAAGGCTGCTGCAACAACATTGATTTTGTGGTAAGAAAGGGCAAAGTTTACAGCGAAATATGTGGCGTGGCCGATGAGTTGAAAGCTTATATGATTGTTGTGGGTACTCATGGCCTTTCGGGGTTTGAAGAGTTTTGGTCGGGAAGCAATGCCAACAGAATTGTTTCGGCCAGCAATGTGCCGGTGCTTACCATCAGAGGAGGAAACGATATTTCGCAAAACCTCGACAGAATTGTTCTGCCGCTTGACAGCACAAAAGTTACCCGCGAAAAAATTCCGATTACTGCCGACTTGGCGAAATATTTTGATTCGGAGGTACATATTCTGGGGTTACAGACCTCCAGCCATACCGACATCAGGTACAGAATAAAAGCTTATGTGGCGCAAGCGGAAGATTATTTTAAAGAAAGAGACATTAAGTTTGTTTCCGCATTTATTGACTCTGACCAAATTACCGATGACACCCTTGAATATGCCAAAAAAATAAAAGCCAATATGATTTCCATTATGACCGAGCAGGAAACTTCCACCTCAAACCTGTGGATGGGACCCTATGCCAGTCAAATGGTAAATCATTCACCTTTTCCGGTTTTAAGCGTAAAACCTAAAAGGACTGTTATTTTATAGGGCTTTTTAAAATTGCCGGTTTCGATACAGGAAGCGCTTTCACCACTCTAATGGCCTCATAATCGTAAGCATATAAAGTGTCTTTCGGTTTCATAAGCCTGACATCAGAAATGCTTTTATCTTTACCAACAACAAATACAATATTTACCAGTATCTAACAGTCCCGGCAGGGATGGAACCTGCCTACCCTCCTTCGGCGGGTAAACCGGCGAGGCAGGTATTAGTATAAATGCCTAACACCTACACTCAATTGTTCATTCAATTTGTTTTAGTATTTTTGAAAAAACTTTTTTTATGATTCGCATTAAAACACGTTTGCTTTTTGCAGCGCTACTCTTTTTTATTCCTCTTATAAATGTTGCTCAGGTTAGTTCAAAAGGGATAAACCTGCTGGCCGACAGCACCAACAAACCTGTTTCGTACAGCGTTGTTGATATTAACTTCGAAATTGAACAAACTCAGCGTAAACTTTCAAGACTGGAGAACGAATTAATTGAAACCGCTTTTGAAACAAACATCGATTCGCTATTGCGCCTTAAAAAGAAATTTTTGCAGCGGGAAGCAGCTGATTTTAATAACCGGAATCCGCATAACCTGTCGAAGTTTTTCCTCGAAAATTCATTTCGTGCATGGCAGGGTCATCAAAAAGAACTTCTTACATGGAATAAAATTGCCAACGATAAACTTGCATTGTGCCAAAATAGTATAAACACACTTAAAGAAGAGCGTAAGATATGGGAGCTTTCATTCGAAAATCTGAAAAAAAACCCGGGAGTGCCCAAAGAACTTTTTACCCGTGTATCAGGAATAATAAACAAAATTAATGTTCTACAAAAAAAATATATAAAACAGAAGAAAAAAATTATTATTTGGGAAGATAAGGTTACCGATTTAATCTTTTTTTCAAACAACATTAGTGAGAAAATAACCATGTTGCAGGAGCATCTTCGCGACAACCTTTTTGTGGCTGGCGATGAACCTTTATGGAAGGTAAAAGTATTAAAAGAAGATGTTTTTCCCATTGGTGAAAAAATAAAAAAAGCTTTCCACGACAACTCAAAAACCGTTGTTAATTTTGTTGAACAACAACCATTTTTCGGACTTGCCATCCTGTTGATTTTAATTGTTATCGGATTCTTTTTCCTGCGCAAATCGTACAATAAGCTGGGTTATAACAGCGAGACACCGGGTTTTGCAAATGCAAATAAAATACTTAATATTCATTGGTTTGCAACAGTTTCGTTTATAATCCTGATTATCACATTTCTTTACTTGTCTATTATACCTCTTTCGCTTTCCGCCATACTCACCATACTTATTTTATGGTCGGTTTATTATATTTTACCCGAGTTTATGGGCAAGCAGGGAAAGGTAAGGATACTGATGATATTTGCCATTTTCTTTATCAATGAAATGGAAATTATTATGTGGTATTTCAGGTCGTTGGCCAGGTTTTATATCACCTTTGAATCGATTACCGGTATTGTTTTGGTTTTTGTTTACGGTGTTAATAAATTCAACAAACCCACAGGCAGAGTATCGCCATTTGTAAAGAATGTGTTTGGTTTGTCGATTGTTTTGCTTGCGCTGTTTGTTACAGCACTTTTAAGTAATATTTTCGGATACGATAACCTTTCGGTATTTCTATTAAAAATTGCTGCAAAAACGGCTACCATTATTTTAATAATCTATAGTGCACAAAAAGTTATAGAGATTATTATTGTTGCTGCCTGCGAAGTAGGAAAAAATGCAAATAACAATATATTTAATGATTATTGGGATGTAATTAAAAAACGTCTTATTCAACTTTTAAATCTGTCTGCCTTCTTTTTTGCCATAAAATATATTTTGGAAAATATGGAGGTATATCGGCCCATATATAATACCATTTCCGATATACTGATTTACGAAATAAAAATAGGCACCATTTCACTAACCCTCGGTGGTTTAACGGGCATGGTATTAATTTTTATTGGTGCTTATTTAAGTGCCGGTTTAATCCGAATTATCTTTGAAAATCATACCCTTATCAAAAACAAACTTTCAAAAGGTATTGCGTTTGCAATATCTTCCACCATTCGTTATTTGATTATCATTTTCGGAGTGATTTTGGGGCTGGCCTATGCAGGTGTTGACATGAGCAAATTCAGCCTGCTTGCCGGAGCGCTTGGTGTAGGTATTGGTTTCGGACTACAGAATATTGTAAATAATTTTATTTCCGGGTTAATTTTGCTTTACGAACGGCCCGTTGAGGTAGGCGATATTATTGAAGTAGGCGAGCTGATGGGTGAAGTCAAATCAATTGGTGTCAGGGCCAGCCGCGTAAAAACATACGATGGTGCCGAAGTGGTGGTGCCCAATGGCAATATTATATCGAACGACCTTATTAACTGGACACTTTCCGATAATAGACGACGAATTGATATAAGAATTGGTGTTGCTTATGGAACCGACCCGAATAAGGTTCTTAAACTGCTGCAACAAGTTGCCGTTGAGCACGATAAAGTTTTAGTTGACCCGCCACCAAGGCCGTTGTTTGTTGAATTTGGCGACAGCTCGCTAAATTTCAGGCTGCTTTGCTGGACAAGTTTCGAGGTAGGCCTGGGGGTAAAGAGCGATATTTTTGTTTCAATTTATAATGCCCTTACCAACGCAGGCATTGAAATTCCATTTCCTCAAATCGATTTGCATATTAAGGATGGTTTAACCGAAAAGCCTAAAGTGGTTGTTCCCAAAGCACCCGACAATTCGCCTAAAGTGGTTGAGGATAGCGATGATGAAAACTAGTGTCAGGTCAACCTCAATCTGTTTTTGTTAAGAAATTGTTAAGTAATAATTTTTTATTTGTTAATTACCGTTTTTGTTTGATATTTGTTACCTGAACAAAACATTCACTGTTAAGTCATTTGTGTTAACAAAAAGTAAAATGGCGTGCAGTTGACAAACCTGAAAAAATGAGAAACACCTTTTCCGGGGTATTGCTTGTTATCGGCATGGTTTTGATAATGCCTCTTCAAAAACTGGTTGCCCAAAAGCCACATATCAACGACAGCTTAAATGTTCATAACACTTTTACGGAGAAAGTTAAAATTTCCGGTGTTTTTTATTTGGCTTCCAATTATCGAAAAAGCCCGGATGCCGATTGCTATGCATTTCTTATTCGCAGGGCATACCTGACTGTAATGGCCGATTTAACAAAAAACCTGTCTGTTCGTTACACACAGGACATAACCATTGATATGGAAGGTAACGATGCCGGCAATGTGGAGCTTCGCATCAAATATGCCTATATGCAATATAAATTCTCTGATTTTCTTTTCTTCACAAACAATCATATACGCTTTGGCATAACACAACGGCCATGGTTCGACTACGAAGAACACATTAACGCATACAGGGTTTCGGGAACCATGTTTTTTGAACGGTCGGGGCTGTTTAACTCATCAGGTTTTGGCTTAAGTTACGAGGGGTTTTTTGGCGGAAAGCTTTCGGGCGAATACACAAAGCGGGTTAACGCTCATTATCCCGGAAAATACGGAACATTTTCAATAGGTGTTTTTAACGGAGGCGGCTACCATAATTTTGAAAAAAATACAAACAAAACCTTTGAAGCAAGGATTTCAATCAGGCCCATGCCTTCCTTGCTGCCGGGATTGCAATTTACCTATATGGGAATTTATGGCAAAGAAAACATTCCCGAGTCAGCCGATTTTATATTTAATGCCGGATATGTATCTTACGAAAGCAAATTGTTAACAGTAACGGCGCAATACGAAACGGGATTGGGAAATTCAACGGGAGTTTACGTTGACAGCAGCTTTAATGCCCTTCCACACCACGGCTATTCATTGTACGGAGAGTTTCGTATTCCAAAAACCACCCTGGCACTCTATGGACGTTACGATAATTTTACTTTACAAGCTGATGAAACCAGCTATTCAAAAAGATACATTACGGGTGCAAGCTGGCGCTTTTTCAAACAAAACAAAATAGTACTCACCTATCAAAACGAAACCGTATTCAATAAACCGGATATTCAGATAGTTGACCTTGCTTTGGATATTTCGTTTTAAGCTGATATAAAGTTTAAGGTTTATATCCCGATTGGTTGAGAATTTTTTGAGAATCATTTATTTGCAGCAGTTCTTTTAACGAAACCTTCTTGTTTTTTTCCATATAAGCGCTTACAATCTGCCACCCTACCCATTCGCCCAGGCGGGCAGGAGCATCAGCATCAAAACCTTTGGTAAAAGGGCCGTCCTGCATCAGCTTATTGGTCTGCATAAAATCGGCACTAAAAAGCAATTTTTGGCCGATTAAAAATCCCCAAATATTCTTTTCATTTTTCTCTACCCAGTTAAGTTGTTTTGCAGTATATCTTATTTTTAGCGTATCAGCCACCTCCGGCATCATGGCATCCAGATAATAAAGTTCTTTTCCTGCGGATATCATCATGTCAAGCAGGTTACGTGCCTTGGTTCTTTTAAAAGAAAGAGTTCCGTAAAGTGTTTTCATCACATCAACAGGAACCTCCTGCTTTATCATCCAATGGGCTTTGTATCTGGGAACACCCATGCGGGCATAGTAAACAAAGTTACTGCCGAGATAATTGTCGAGGCCGATTAAAATAACCGAATCAACCGACAAAACCGGTGCCTCAAAATAACCCCCTGAAATGTAGGAATAGAATGAAGGCAGCTTTTGATTGGGAAAGTAATATTGAAAATGCGACATGGCTAACGACAACTTTTTCTCAAGTGGCTCGATAGTGGGAAAAACATCCGTTGTGTGGTTATACAAATAGCGGTTAAGTGTATCGGTTACAAACGCTTTTAACTGGTTAACATTAGCAGTGTCATCTAAATTACCATTTAAAAACAGCGGAAATTCGGGTTTAATTTTTTTAAGTCCTGCCTGCATGTTGGCAGTATCCAGTTTAAACAAAGCCCTACCGTATTGTTTAATATGAACTCTTACCTTGGGAAGTTTGCTGTTGTCAACAACCGGAATAGCGCGCTTATTGCTGTTGCTGCAACTTTCGATGCCTACAAAAAGTACCGCAATAAAAAATAAAAACTTTATCCTGCCTGTCATATCAAGAATTTAAACTTAAAAACAAAAAAGGTTGTTTTAAAAGTGTTAATAATAGATTTACTTTTAAAACAACCTCTTATTTTTATTAATAGAGTTTGCTAAAATATTTTCCAGCCCAGCGTTACAACAAATAAATTGGATTTCGACGATACCGTATTGCCGTTAAAATTTACATCTTTCAATACATTTGAAAGGCCACCAACATATTTAACATCAACGGCAAACATTAACACATCAACACCAACGCCAACATCAAACTGCCAGTTTACATCGTTAAAGTCTTCGGGCACCAATGCCGTTTCGTAATCGTCGGCATTTCCCGAAGTGGTATTTACCTGTTTGTCCAACACAAAGTTAGCAACAGCGCCGCCGAACAGACGGATGTTTACAATTTCAAGATTAATCATTCTCCAGCCAATATTCAAAGGAACCTGAAGCGATTTCAGTTTAATTTCCTGCTCTAACGGCGAAAGGCTGCCAATGGAAGGAGTTTTAAAAACACTTCCCTGTGTATAATAATTAACTTCAGGTTGCAGGTAAATCTTTTTGCCAATCCTGACAAAACCACCCAGCAAAAAACTACTTTGCAGGCTGTTGGTAATACTGTCCTGATTAATGGTAAGGTTAGAAGCAGTATAACCAATTTGAGGGCCAAAGTGCAATTGCCCGTACGAAAGTGTAGCAGTTGAAACTGCAATAAGAAAAATTAAAAGCTTTTTCATAATAAAATATTTTTAAGAGTTAATGATTTATGATTTAACGTAGCACCGACTACCGTATTATTCACAAAGGTACATTTTTTTTAAATTGTTTGTGAAGACAGCATATATTTATTTGAGGTTGACTTGACAAGAGTTTTAAATTACCCTTAACATTCAAATGGCAATCTGATAAGGTGATACGAATCGGTTTTTAAGTGTGCTTTAAAAAGCGGAATAATTTAACCGAAGCCCAATACACCAAAGGAGCTGAAATAAATCCGCCAACCACATCGATTAAATAGTGTGCTTTGATGTAAACGGTGGCAAACCATAACAGGATTACCGGAAGTAAAATAATCCAAAATGTTTTTCGCAGATATTTATAAGTTAACAGCAAAAAGATAATCGACATGCCTACATGGGAACTGGGGAAAGCCCCTGTTTGGGTTTCGCCGATTCCTTGCGCAATTTTAACCAATTTGCTAAAAAACCAGGAATCGACTGTTTTTGCATCGGCACCGTGAAAGAAAAATTGCGGTCCTTTTACCGGAAACAGGGCAAAAAACAGATAGTATATTAAAAACGAGCCGGCAATTACAAAAATGATTTTTTGCATGTTGGCTCTGTTCCAAAAGTAAGCTACCAAACCGATGCCAATGGTTAACAGATAGTAAAAAAAGTAGCTGAAATTCATTATTTCGCTAAACCACTTTTGAGGAAAGTGTTTCGAAAACTCAATACTCGGCTGCAAGCCCCACAAGGTTTGTTCAACCCAAACAAAGTAGCTATCGAAGTAATTAAACAGAATGTTGTTTAAATAGCCCGTCTCCTTATAAAAATAGGTAAGGATAAGCAACGGGTAAAAATTCCGGATAAAAAAGTAGAATTTATTGTTCCGGGCTTTTGTACTGTCCGTTACCGCAAAAGCAAAAATTACAACGGAAAGCAATAGGCGCACTTCAATATGGCTCCAAATGTGTGAAAGCCTGCTTACGCCAAACAGCATGTAAATCAGCGTAACAAACATATAGCCGAGGACAACCGTATCAACAGGAAGAAAATGATATTTGGAATTTTTCATATCAATGATGAGGGTTAATTCTTTTAATTATCAGATTCTTTAAGCCGTTTCATACGTTGCAACAGGGTTGGATGTGAATAATTAAAAAATACATACAACGGATGAGGGCGCAGATTGCTCAGGCTTTTAACCGACAGTTTTATAAGTGCTGTAATAAGTTTGCCGGCATCATAGTGGGTGCGTGCATAGGCATCGGCCTGATACTCAAATTTCCGCGACAGCATGTTCGATACTATACCGATAAGAAACGATACGGGAGAAAACAGCAATGCAAAGGCCAGCAGGCTCATGTAAAAAGAGGGTTTTTCGGCACCCAGCGCGTACGACAAATCAGGATTGGAAAGGGCATACCAAAGCAGTGCCACCAAAATTCCCGTCTGTACCAACGACATGGCAAGCCCCTTTATGATGTGCTTGTTTTTGTTATGGCCTACCTCGTGTGCCAACACGGCCACAATTTCTTCGTTCGATAAATCGTTAATCAGCGTATCATACAGGATAATTCGTTTTTTGGAACCCAAGCCCGAAAAATAGGCATTGGCCTTGGTGCTGCGTTTGGAGCCGTCAATTACATAAATATTATCCAGTTTAAAACCGGCCTTGTGGGCAAAGGCCTCTATCGATGATTTAAGTTCCCCCTCTTCAAGTGGCGTTAGTTTATTAAAAATCGGTACGAAAATCTGAGTGTAAAACATGGCCATAAAAATCATAAACAGGCTAAGTCCGCCCATTACAATAAGCCAAAACCACGGCCCGGTTGAGGTGTATGCCCACTGGATGAACAATAAAATGACACTACCAAGCAACGCTCCTATCAGCCATCCTTTTATTTTATCGAAAATAAAGGTTTTAACGGTGGTTTTGTTAAACCCGAATCGCTCTTCAATTACAAAAGTATCGTAAAGTTGAAAGGGAATGGTGATTATATCGAGGGCAAAACCCAGCACTCCGAAAAAGAGCAAACTTTGCAGATAGGCATTTTGGGTGAGAGCCTGCACCCAATGATCAACCAACGCAAACCCTCCCGAAAACAACATGGCCAAAAAAACAAGCAGGCTAAAACTGTCGGTTATAAACGAAAAGCGGAGGTTGGTTTTTTGATATTCCAGCGAACGGGCATACTTTTCTTCGTTGTAGATACCTTTCAGCTCATCAGGCAGCTGCGGAATCATTCTCTTCAGATTTAAAAGGCTCAGGCTTTTGCTGAAAAGAAAATCAAAAACAACAAGCAGTACTATTATCCAAAACAGGGTGTGGCTCATATTAAATATATCCTAAAATTTTGTAAACATAATAACCCAGCACCTCATGGGTCATGCCTTCCCAAATGGTGAGGTTGATGGCGTAGGGATAAAAAAGGTAGTCGAATGTAACTATATCGCTATCCCGAAGGAGATTGGTGGCAAAAGGCCTTACGGCGATACCCTCTTTTTTAAAGCATCCCAAACTTCGACGCATGTGCAACGATGATGTGATGAGCAAACAGGTGTCGGTTACATGTTTTTGTGTTAATATCCGGCGGGCGTAAACGGCATTTTGATGTGTGTTATCGGCGCTGGTGTCAACCCAAATGGCGCTATCGGGAACGCTCATTTGCAGCAGAGCCTCCCGCATGAGGTTGCCCTCTTTTACATTTCTGTAAATGATGTTTCCCGCCGATCCGGTAACGAGAATATGTTTTATCTTCCCTTGCTTATAAAGTACCATGGCCTGCATCAACCGGTCGATATTGTAGTTGTAGGTAATTTTCGATAGCACCGAATTGTACGATATCGTATTGCCTCCCAGAACAATACCTACAGGATAGGTTTTTTTTAATTCCGAATTTTTTGTTCCGTCCACTGCCCAAACGCCTGTGAGCAACCCCACCAAATACGAATTGGTAAAAATAACCAGAAGCACCAAGGCGGAAATCAGCAACCGTTTTCGCTTTTTGGCCTTTTTTGTAATCAGGGCAACAACCATAAGCGCAAGCACCCATATTACGGGCGACAGCACAAACGAAATTATTTTTGAGATTACAAAAAACATACTTTACAACTTTAGTACGATCCGAAATATTTTCGCAGAAACCACTCCAAAGATAAGAGAAACAGAATTAACGCCATGATATACCAAATATCGTTTACACCGCGAGTTTGATAATTATAAACAATACGGGTTTTAATTTCACGGTTTTTTCTGATAAGCTCAGGCAACGAATCCATGTTCGCCGGCAAAACCATAACTCCCCGGTTTTCAGATGCCAGGCGAACCATCAAGTTGTAATCGGCTTTTAATTTGCGACTTTCGTCAGAGGTGGTGTTCACCACAAATTCTCCTTTATCGCTGTAAGTTTTATCGCCAATGGTTGCCTTTCCCATGTAACGGTACACACCGGGTTCAAGGTTTTCAAGGGTCAGGTTGTAGTATTCTTCGTAGGGCGAAAAACGATATTTAAATTGTTTGCCCTGTTCGTTGGTAAGGGTTAGCGAAACATCGCTGCTGTTTACCAACTCCCACGAATCGTTATAAAGCTCGGCTTTGATTTTTATTTCATCGCCGGGCAGATAAGCTTCCTTACCAATTATTTTCAAATGTCGTTTGTCCTGCCGTGCAGTAAGGTACTGAACGGTTTTGCCCAGCAACGACTCAACAGCGTCAAAATTACTGTTTAAAAGATAGTTGTGCATCCGCCACAGCCACATTCCCTCCCCTGAAATAACAGCATCTTTTACCCCCTCTTTTTCATAAAAAAGGATAAGCGGAATATCGGTATCCAGGTTGTTAATTCTTTGATAAGCAAACACATCAGACCGACCGGCAATTTTGTAATTTCCAAAGGGAACGGTAAGGGGTGGCAACAATTCAAGGGTTGTTGTAAGTGCATTGTCGTATGTAAAGAGGTTAAATTTACGGTTAACAACCGGCTGGGAGACTTCGGTACCGTGAGCCGAAAAAATCTTTAACCCGCTGCCGTGTTTGTTAAATTCCGAAATATTGGAAAGTTTGCCCAACACATAAAGTTTTGGAACCTTTTTGCTTTGAAGTTTTTTAAGCCAGGCTACGGGATTGTTCTTTAAACAAGGCACCTGATACAGAACAATCAAATCGTAATCATCGGGATTGGCAGTAAGTTTTTTAACGTACTGCACATCCACTTTGTAATCGCGATAACGGGTGAGGCTTTGCCTGATGGCCGAAATATCGGGGTGAGGAGCCGCCGCTACAATGAGTATTTTTTGATGCGAGTTTAACACATTAACAAAGATGTTTTTATAATTGTTTTGCTTGTTAAGCTCGTTATTAAACACGGTAACAGAAACGGTTACACGGTGCTTACCTTTTTTTGAGGCGGGTACTAACACCCGCAGGTTTTTCGAAAAGGCGTTGCCGGTTATTGTAAACGATTTTTGTGCAATTGTTTTACCGAAAGCACTAACCTTTACCGTAGCTTTTTTACCTGACAGCCGGTCGGCATTGAGGTTTATTTCAACCGGAAACCGATCGTTAAGATAAACTATTCTGTTAAATCGAACTTCGTTTATTTTAATATCCGGATGGGTGTTGGTGTCGCCGAGTGCGATGGTGTAAACGGGCCATTGCAGCTTACCGGCATCATAGGCAGGGTCGGTTCCAAGGTTGTAAAGCCCGTCGCCCGCCAATACGATGGCACCCACATTCAACCCCCGGTAATTTTGGTTTATGGTTTTAAAAAAGGAGGCATAATCCGATTTATTGTCAGAAAAAGTGAGGTTTTTATCCGCTCTTGTTTTACTTCCGAACAGATAAAAATCGGTTTGATAATCGGTTTTTAAGTTCCGGATTAGTTTGTCAACCTTTTTTTTAAATTTGTTTTTATAATAGGTGGAGTCGGGCGATAAAACAATGGATTGTGAGTTGTCGATACCCACCACAACAATGGGTTTTTCTTTGGTTTTGATTTTGGTTTTTATAAATGGCGAAAGCAACAGGAACAGCAACAGCGAAGTGGCAACAAAGCGCACTATAAAAAGAAATGCCGACACCTTAGCCGACAGGCGGGAAGTGCTGTTTTTGTAGTAAAGCAACAAAGCGTACCCCAGCCCTCCGGCAATTACAGCCGCAAGCCACCACCACGAATACGTTGAATAGAGTTCTGAAATCAAAACGACACTTTTAGCCGCAAAGATAAACCTTTACCCCAAACAAAAAACCCCCTGAACGAATCACATTCAGGGGGTTTTTACTTTTTAAAAAGCTGAAATTTTATTTTTCTTCGGCTTCTTTTTTGGGTTCTTCAGCAGCGGGTGCTTCGGCAGCAGGTGCTTCTTCGGCAGGAGCCTCGGCAGCGGTTTCTTCAACCTCTTCTTTGGCTTCTTCCTCAGCAGGTTTAGCGGCTTCCATTTCGGCAGCACGCTTTTTAGCTAACTCGGCTTCGCGAGCCTCTTTAACTTTTGTTTCGGCTTCAAGCATCTCTTTTCTTGCATTTCTGCTTTTTTCTTCCAAACCTTGACGCTTGGCATCAATTTTAGCCTCTTTTTCGGTAAGCCATGTTTGGAATTTAGCTTCAGCTTCGGCTTCGGTTAAAGCACCTTTGGCAACACCACGCAACAGGTGATGTTTGTAAAGCACTCCTTTGTACGAAAGGATAGCCCTGACAGTGTCAGTAGGTTGGGCGCCATTATTAAGCCACTGAACGGCTTTATCAACATCCAGCTCTATAACAGCAGGATTATGGACGGGATTGTACGTACCTATCTTCTCAATAAACTTTCCATCTCGTGGTGCACGACCATCCGCAATTACGATATGATAAAAAGGTTTTCTCTTTTTACCAAAACGTTGCAATCTCATCTTAGTTGGCATAACTAACTAATTTTTAAGTGAATAAATAATTTTCCCTAAAACGGGCTGCAAATATCCGATTTTTTTATTAAACAGAAAAGAAAAAACGTAATTAGTTTATAAACAGGACTAATTCCGGCTAATTCCTCTTTACAATTAAATAATTCGCTTAACCACTCTTAAACGATGGGTATATTTTCCGACTTCTGTATTAAAAATACCCTGATGGTCGAGGGTGTCGATTCGTACTTTGCCCGAGGAGTGCAGAATTTTGTTTCCTTTTAAAATAATACCCACATGCGAGATGGTTCCGGCATCATTTTCAAAAAAAGCAAGGTCGCCGGGTGCCGAAGCTTCCACAAATAAAATTTGTTCTCCTTTGTTTACCTGCTGATCAGCATACCGTGGCAAGTTAATCCCGTTCATTTTAAAGGCCATCTGAACCAGTCCTGCGCCATCAATACCGAGGGGCGTGCGGCCTCCCTGCAAAAAGGGAACATTTAAATAGTAACCTGCCACTTTCAATATTTCACGACTTCCGGCATTGTTGGGAACACCATGAACCGCTTTTTTATAATAGTACTTTTGACCGGCGACATTAAAAATTCCCTGTTTCCAACCATGAAACCGGGCACCCCTAAATACCGGTATAATTGCTTTATTTACCTTTATTTGTGCCGATAAAGTTTGCAGGAAGTATGGCTTTGCCTCTTTTAAGGTGTTAAAATCAGTCTTTGACAACTCTTTTAGTTGATTATTTTTAACCCATCCTGTAAAGCCGTCATCCACGGTTTCGGCTAAAAACCAGTCGTTTGTAGAGTCGTTTATAAAAACCAAGTCGCCAAAAAGGAGCTGATTTGTCATTTGGCTTTTTGTTGACGGGGCTTCTCTTACAGCCACAGCGCCCAGCATGCATATTCCGTAATTCATTTTAGCTATTATTTTCAGGGTTATATC
>WGDP01000222.1 GCA_015493215.1 Bacteroidales bacterium
CCGAGATAGGTTCCCAAACGCTCGGTGCCTATGGTAAAGTATAGGAATCGGATTGCCAGCCCTACTCTGGTATATTTGTAGTTGTAAACCGAAACCGGAACACTAACCTCAAACCATTTGGTTTCAAATCGAGGAGAAATAGCTACCACGGCATTTCGGCGTAAGGTATATTTATAAAGCTGAATGGGATGTATCCAATAGGCGTTCAGATAAATATTTTTAACAATATAAAAATCAGCCTGTAAACTGGCAGCTGTGGGCAGCCCCACTTTAAAACTGTCTCCTTTGTACGAGCCATCGCGTGTGCCGTAAAAAATATTGCTTATATCGCCTATAAAACTGTTCATGCTATAAAAACTCAGCGTGTCAATACTTGGCCAGTAGGCCGAAACGTTTTCAAAACCATGGAGTTGGGTGTTGTATTTGTAATTAATTCTACCGATATCGAGTAGTGAGATGCCAATTCGATAAACATATTCATCATAAGGCTTTTCGCATGGACGTACATGATAATGCTTGATGATGTCGTTGCGCTTTTTTGAATACACAACACCCAAATCGACTCCAAGTCCCGAACCTTTTATTGTAGGAGATACCCCGAATGTATTATCATCGTAATTTACCGGAAACGAATAGCCTAAATCGGCATTTACATTAAGAAAATTTACCGTTGAATCGTCGAGAATAATATAATCACCGTTTCTAATGGAGCCTGAAAGGCCACCCAGTCCATACAACGGTTTTACAGTAATTCCTGCTGTTAGTTGTGTTCTGTTATACTTAATAATGTCGTAAGCATAGGTTAACCCCAGTTCAAACCAGACCGATGACCCCAAATCAAAGTTGTAATCTCTGAATCGGATGTCGTGGAGCGGCTTATAATCCAACCCTTCATAACTTACCACCGGAATTTCCCACGGAATTCTGTTTCCTGAAGTAAAAAAGCGTGCGGCTGTAGAAATGGCAAACCCATGCCTTCCGGTATAATACATCGCCGAAGGCCCTTGTATCCTCACACTTACCTGGGCAAATTTAAGATCGTGGTTATCGTAATAGGTAAAGTTGTTGTTGTCATCCCCATACACCGGCAACTGGTCAGAACTTTTAAAAAACAGGTCATATATGGTAGCGTCTTTTTTAGGAATGTATGCAAAATTGTTACGGGCAAAAAGTGCTCCTGAGGCGAGGTGTATATCGAAAAATATTTTCGACTGATTGATGTTGCCCGGATTTGATAGTGCCGACAACGACCCTGCATAGTTGCCCATGGTAAGACCCAGCATCTCCTGAGCTTTTGCCGATTTAAGGTTGACAAAAGTCAGTAGCGCTGCTAAAGCACTAAAAAACACGTATTTAATAAATTGATTCAAATATATTTTCCGCTGTACCTAAAAAGAACGCCAAATTTAATTATTTGGTTTGCTCCTGCAATAAAATTATTAAAAATAATACCGTTTATTTTATAAAGATTCATTTGTTCGCTGTCTTACAACTTCGTACATCAACACGCCTCCTGCCACTGAAACGTTAAGCGATTCGATTTCGCCCAACATGGGAATTTTAAGTTTCACATCTGCTTTTTTAAGGTATTCTCCCGATACGCCCTCACCTTCCGAACCCATAATTATTGCTACCGGTCCGGTGAGGTCGGTTTTAAAATAGGGTTGTGTTGTTTTTTCGGTGGCCGCAGCAACTTTTATACCACTGCCTTTTAAAAAGTCAATAACCTCTTTCAGGTTATGAGCGCGGCAGACAGGTATTTTGTAAATGGCTCCCGCCGATGATTTAATGGTTCCCGAGTTCAATTGTGCCGACCCCTTTGAAGGGATAACAACAGCATCAACACCTGCGCTTTCGGCGGTACGTAACAGTGCGCCGAAATTACGCACATCGCTTATTCGGTCAAGAATAAGCAAAAAAGGCATCTTTCCCTGTTCGTATAATCCGGGCACAATGTGCTCAATATTACTAAAAGTGATGGGTGAAATATAGGCCACAACGCCCTGATGGTTTTTTCGGGTAAGTTTGTTAAGCTTCTCAACCGGAACCACCTGATAGGGGATGTCAAAATCTTTAAACTTTCGCAGTAATTCCCTGAAGGCTTCGCTTCCTGCACCGCGTTGAACAAAAGCTTTTTCCACCTGATTGCCTGCGTCGATGGCTTCCAAAACCGGCCTGATACCATAAACCATCTCCTGTCTGTTGTCGTCTTTGTATTGCATTACTTTTCCAATAATTTTTGATCAATTGCCTTTTGTGCTTTGGCACCCAGTGTTTTTAACTTTTCAACCTGGCCTATAATGTTACCGCGTCCATCGGTTAATTTTTTGCGTGCGTCCTCATACGACTTTTGCGATTTATCGAGATAGCTGCCTATTTTATCCAAATCTTCGGTAAAACCAACAAACTTGTCGTATAACGAACCTGCCTGACGGGCAATTTCCAGTGCATTGCGCGTTTGCTTTTCCTGCCGCCAAATCGACTCAATGGTTCGAAGCGTTGCCAGCAGCGTTGTGGGGCTGACAATAACCACCTTCCGTTCCCAGGCATAGTTAAATAAGCTGTGGTCGGTTTGAATGGCAGCCGCAAAGGCCGGCTCAATGGGTAGAAACATCAATACAAAATCGGGTGTGTTTTTATCTTTTATGGAAGGGTAGTTTTTATCGCTAAGTTCCTTTACATGCTTTTTTACCGACTCCACGTGGCGTTTTAGGGCTTTTTCCTTTTCTTCTTTGTTTTCCAACCCCACAAACTGTTGATAGGCGGTAAGCGACACCTTGGAGTCGATTACAATAAACTTGTTGTCAGGTAGTTGTATTATTACATCAGGCCTTATGGTTTTCCCCTCCACATTTTCACCGGTGGGTTGAATAAAGTACTCCTGATTTTTTACAAGTCCCGACTCTTCCAATATCCGCTCCAACACTACCTCACCCCAGTTGCCTTGTTGTTTGGAATCCGACTTAAGCGCTTTGGTCAGGTTTTTGGCATCCTTGTCAAGCTGTACGCTGAGGTCGTATATTTTTTTGAACTCGGCTTTTAAGTCGCTTTGATCCTTTAACCCCTTTTCGTAAGTGTCTTCAACTTTTTTCTCAAACCGTTCTATTTTTTCTTTTAAAGGAGTGATTATTTCGTTGATGTTTTTTTTGCTGTTTTTATTAAACTCTTCACTGTTAGATTTTAGTATGCTGTTGGCAATAAGTTTAAATTCCTGTTGCATTTGATTTTTAACCTCTTCCAGCCTTTTTTTCTCCTCTTGTAATAGCTTGTTCATGCTCTCCAGCTCCGAGGTCAAAGCAGCGGCTTTTTTCTCAGCATCAATTCGTTTTGATTGTTCATTTTTAAATTCCTGACGCAACACCTCAACTTCCTTTAACTGTTCAAGCAGCCCGTTTATTTGAGTTTGAAGGCGCGCTGTTTCAATTTCCGCTTCCGATTTCTGCTTGACTTCCGATGCCAGTTTATCGTTTAAATTCCGGATTTCCTCCCTTAGCTCCACCTCTTTGGCTTCCAAAATAGCCCGTTGGGTTTCCAAAGCCGAAATGGTATCTTTTAATTCACTTACACGGCGTTCAGTATCAGCATTCTGCGCCAGCTTATCAGCTTTGTTTTTTTGATTAAACCAAATCAGTGCACCGGCTATTCCGGCAAAAAACGCGATAAGTATCAATACATATTCCATAGTCGGTAAATTTTAGGTAAAGATAAACATCCCTTCTGTATAGCATTTATTTTTGTAAAATATTTTTTTGTGAAGACAACCGTTGAAATGAAAAATCTTAAAATGATAACTAACATATTAATAAGCGTTCTAAATAGTAGAAAAAAACTATTTTTGCCGAATAAATTTCTAAAACCAAATAATTAATTAAATTAACATTAGTATGAAACGTATTTTACTTATTACATTAGTTTTTGTTGC
>WGDP01000223.1 GCA_015493215.1 Bacteroidales bacterium
AACGATAATTATTGACCTTGGTTAAAATTAGGATTGTTTACATCATAAACAAGCCAAAAATAAGATGCTAAATAACCGTAAAGATAATATTTTGATATATTCTCCAATTATTTATCAATTTTATATTGTTTTATTACAAATAAGGTTAATTTTTCGGTTTAATGTTTTTTGTAACAATATTTTAACTTAATTTGCAGTGTTATTCGATTTGCTGAAAGACATTTCCAACTTACGGCAAGGGTAAATAACACCGGTTGTAAATTGTATTTTCTATCCTTCGCGTTTTTAACCCTGGTTCGTTTTTACTTTTTTCCCGGAATTTTTAGTTATTTAATTTTTTATAAAAATGAACATTTACATTGGAAACATTGCTTACTCGATGGATGACCACGACTTAGAGCAATTATTTGGCGAATTTGGCGAAGTATCAAGTGCCAGAATTATTATTGACAGAGCAACAAACCGCTCAAAAGGTTTTGGTTTTGTTGAAATGCCTAACGACGACGAAGGCCGTCAAGCTATTGAAGCCTTAGAAGGCAAAGAGATTAACGGCAGAAACCTCAGAGTAAACGAAGCCCGTCCAAGAGAGAACCGCTACTAAACGGAAAAATCTATTAAAAGCCCTGCTTGAATTTCAAGCGGGGTTTTTTTATTTCCTTTTATTGGCAACGTATGCTGTATATAAGTTGTCTAAAATCTGGTAGTTCAGGTCAAATAAATAATGCTTATCTTAGCCATTGGCTTTAAATAAATTTTATGCAACAAAAAAAGTATCTTCTTATTTTATTGTTCTTATTAACCACTTTTTTTGTTTCTGCTCAAAACAGAGATTATTTAAAATATAAACCAATACCCGATGATGGCGGCGACCCTGCTGTTGCCAATATCGACAGCGTTAGAAGCTGGGTATTAAACATTTTACATTTTGGCGGTGGAATGATTGACACCAACAGCATTCGATACGTTGGCGACCCTCGTGCCTTTTGCCGCTTTTGGAACGGTGATGGAAACTGGTCGGAATTAGGGTGGAATACAGGTCTGGGACTATCAACGGGCGATTTAAAACTATTGGAAACTCCTGCCAACACATCCGGCTATGCCGATCTAATTGACTTTGGCAGACCCGGTGACACCTCACTGTTTGAAATGTATAAACGCATTTTTAAGCCTCCGAATTTTGACACGGTACCTACCATGAGCATCCATACAGGCGATGCCGCTTATATACAGTTTGACTATCAGCCTTACGACACGGTTATTACCATTGAGTATATTTTTGCTTCGGATGAGTACCCGTTTAGCAATCCGCAATACGATGCCAATATTACTGATACCAAAGAGTGGTCGATTGATAATATGAACGATTTTTTCGGTATTTTTATCTCCGGCATTGGAACACCACCTCAAAACATGCTTCCGCTAAACAATGTACCTTATGTTACACCTCAGGGAAACCATGTAGAGTTGCCAATGTGTGCAGCCACTTTAAACAAAGATAATACCAGTGAATTTTTTCATCCTAACCCACCGCCTTTGGGTGCCGGCCCCGGTTTTGAATTTGATGGCTACACCTCGGTATCGCCCAATGCCGACCCACCGCCACCCAACAACAATAAAAGGGAGTTAAGAACCCTAAAAATTGAAAAAAAAGTTACCCGGTGCTCACGTAAAACCATAAAAATAGCCATCGAGGACTATCTTTATCATTTCCCCAATGAAGACCCCGGCTTTTATGTCAACTCAACCGTGTTTTTAAAGAAAGGTGCTTTACGCGGCGGCAGATCAAAACCGGGATGGAAAGTAACTAAAAAAGTATGGAAAGGACTTGGCCTTGAAGGAAAACTTATCGAACCAAATCAGGCATTTTCCAAGGGCTGTAATTACCTCGAAGTAACTTTTCAACTTGATTTCCCCCCGGGAGGTACCGATACCATATACTCCATTCCATTTACCATCGACAACAACTGCCGTAATCTTGTTTATGTTATCGACTCGACCCATAACAACGACACGTTATCTATTGACACCCTTTATTTTGGCCCCACCGAAACCACAAAAACCATTCGGCTAATAACGCATGACCTTTCGTTTGAGCAGATAAAAAACTGTAAGTTTTCATATCCTGCCAACCCATGCGAATATGACAATCCGTTTGGCGGAGCCTATTCAGGACACATTAATCTGGAGCTTATCGATAATAGTCCCATTGAATTTGATTTTGAACCCTCTCCGGGATATAAAGAATATGAAGCTTACTGTAAAGAAACCATCGACATACGAATTGACAGCGCTGATGGCCAACCGGTTACCCATGGAGGTGTAAAACCATTGTATTATATTTGGCCTGACGGACCCATTCCTCCAGAGGCCGTATATTCATATACTGTTAACGCAAACCCTGATTATGTGCCGGTTACCGTGAACGACCGCTGTTTAAACGAATCAGCAACACAGGTTAAAATTGTAAACAAACCCATTGTTCTTAAAAAAATACAATCTATCTTTTTATGTGGCCCCGGACAGGAAGCTACTGTCCCGGTTCAAACCATTATACCTAACCCTGTTGATATGCCCGGCTATGAAATCAGCCATGTGGTATGGGAACGGCAGGACCCGCCACCACCCCTTCCTTTGGGCGACCAGGATGGTGATTCTATAACCGTTGTTTACGACAACGTGGTGGGTGATGCCATCTGGACATGTGGCTATACGGCAACCGATATTTGCGGCGGAACAGCCGATTCAACTTTTACTGTTAACCAATCAAGCTTGGTGTTGGAAAATATTGGCGTATGTAAAGGCGATTCCATTGAATTAACAACCGGAACACCGGCACACTGGTACAAATGGTATCGATACAATTTGTCCGGCGATTCGGTTTTAGTGGGCGAAAACCAAACCACGTACGATATTAACTACCCTTTGGGACAGGCGCAAATTGTTTACAAACTTTTTATTGAAGATAACTGTGGTGAACGGCAAAATGCTGAAATGACTGTGTTTGTTGATACCTACGAACCGGAAATAACCTACAACCCTGAAGATGAAATTTGTTATGGCGAAGATATTACCCTCGAAGCCAACGACAGCAGCACCTCATCGGTTTCTTACACCTGGCTTAACGGTTCCGATGTGGTGGGAAACAATCAAACAATCACTTTCGGGCAAGCCGACTACAACTCACCCGGAATCTATAACTATACACTTAATACGGTTTCGCAATCCAACTATTTTTACTGCGTTAACAGTGCCGATGCTCACTTTACGGTACATGCCAACCCCTCTTCTGCCTTCTCGGTTGACCCGCCTGAGCATGCCTGTACAAAAACCGATATTACATTTGATTATGATGACGACATCGCCAACAAAACCTTCCTTTGGGATTTTGATGATGGCAACACCAACACACAACCGCATACGACTCATCAATATACCGACCCGGGCAGCTACAATGTAAATCTTGCCATTGAGCTTACCTATCCGCAACCAACAGGCCATACCTGCTCATCGGACAGTACTTTTGTTTTAACGGTTGACCCGTTGCCCAAACCCGATTTTAGCGCCAACCCCACAGAGGGCTGCGAGCCGCTTTTTGTGCAGTTTACCGACCAATCGCAGGATATTTTACCGGGTGCCATTTACAGCTGGCAATTTGGCGACGGTACTTCGGGTAACGAGACATCACCTTCGCACAATTATGATAGTTATGGAAAGTATCCCATTACTTTAAAGGTATCCAACACCGAACGCTGTTTTGTGGAAATTAACAAACCCGATTACATCACCGTTAACCCCAACCCAAAAGCCAATTTTGTGGCCGACCCGTGGATAACTACCATGGATAACCCTGTAATTGTTTTTATCGATTCGACCATGAGCATTGATGGCATTGATGTTTACGACTGGGACTTTGGCGACGGAGATAACAGTAGCGAGCAAGACCCCGAACATACTTATGCACAGGCCGGCGACTATACTGTTACACTGCTGGTTAAAACCGACAAGTCGTGCCCCGATACCATTACCAAATTGGTAAGCGTTACCGAGTTTGTAGTGCTATATATACCTTCGGCATTCAGGCCGGGAAGCACCATTGCCGAAAACAGGGTTTTTACCATTAAAGGCACTGCTATGGTTGATTACAGCCTATACATTTTCGACCGTTACGGCCAGCAAGTGTGGAGCAGCCACAACTTTGAAGACTATTGGGACGGCACCAACATGGCCGGACAAGATGTGCCCGCCGGAACCTATATTTATAAAATTGAAGGAACCGACTATAAAAAAAGGCACATCTTGTATAAAGGCAATGTTACGCTGATCAGGTAAAAATTATTTGAGTTCCGGGGCCATCGCACAAGGCATACAAATCACCCACGGTAATAATATCTTTTACCGTTTCATGAAAGTCTTCTTTTTTCAACTTAAACATGTCGGCAGCAAGTTTACAGGCAAAAATTTCTCCGCCACCTGCTTCAATAAGCTCCAGAAACTCATCCACAGGAGGCATGTCCAGTTTTTCCATCTCTTTTTTCATCATTGATGTTACACCAGCTTCAACACCCGGTAATCCACCCAACATTGTTGGAAACGCAAGTCCGCCAGGCATACGCATGGACGGGTTACCAACCGTTGAAGTATGCAGTTTGTTCATATATTTTTTTGTAATGGCATCAAGCCCAAAAAAAGTAAAGAACATTTTTGTTTCAATACCCTCCATAACAGCTCCATTACCCATAACAAGTGCTGCATAAACATCCTCAAGCGTTCCTTTGGAACAAATAATAAGGACTTTTTTTAACTTATATTTTTCATCGTTTTCCATGATTTTATTTTTTTATGTGTTAAATACACGAAACCGGCTTAGGTACACCGGATATTTTTGTTGCTTTTTTTAACGGAGCACCGGGAAACAGTTGGTAAAATATTTTAGCGTTTACCACCCCCGATTTGTTAATACCACGAATGGTAAGCGATTCTCCAGCTGCGACCTTATTTCGAATGTATTCAATTACCTCAAAATGTTTGTCGGTAAGTTCAATACCTTCTTCTTTGGCTATTTCATTTGCCACTTCTTTGGTCCATTGTGAAGAGTCGGTCATATAACCTTCATCATTTACTTCGATGTTAACTCCTGCATACGTTTTTGTTGCCATATCCTTTAATTTTTTAATGATACAATTGATTTTTAATAACTTATTTATTATCTGCTTTTTCCATTTCTTTTGTAATGTTTTGAAGGAATGTGATCATAAACCCGATTCCTTTTTTCATCTCTTTTGAGTTCATTGCTCTAATTGCTTTCCACATGGAATATTCCTCTACTTTTTCGAGTTCGATACTCTTATAAACAACCAGCCCGCTATTAATAGCTTTGAGCATATCGGGTTGCGTAAGATTTTTAACTGTTTCGAGGATGGTTACAATGTTATCTGCCAGCAAGGTTACGTCTTCAACAGTAAAATGTGTTACCACATTATCAATAATTTTAACAGCTTCCTGCATAAAATCAAAATAGCCTTTTTGTTCCAGCGTATTCATCTTACGAATGCCATCAAGTCCCATTTGGTGCATGATGGGTGTAACGTCTTTAATCAGATCGCTGAAACTCTCCAGCATTTCAAACATCTCATTGATGGTGTCAATGTTTCTGACGAATTTAAACATGAGCTGTTTTAAAGCCTCACCGTCAATTTCAACACCGGCATTTTCAAGTTCAACAACCGTCGATTTAAAAACATCGTTCCCAACAATGGTCAGGTCGCTTGTTAAGTCTTCCAACGATTGCCGTGTTTCTTTTTGAGCCAACACCTCTTCAAGCACTATGTCCAGCTTACGGTTAATGTCGTTGATTTGCTCTTGTATATTATCTTTTTCCATATCTGTTTTGATATAAGATTTGTTTATGAAATTGCGGCCTACAATTTTTTACCGGCCATTTGCATTTCCGAGTCTATGGGCATCTCTTTTCCTTTTAACAAAATATGCCAGTAAATCCAACGGAAAAGCACTTTGCCATAATGGTTCATTCTTGATACTTTCAGCAAACCGAAAGGACCTACGCCGGGAAACGGAAACGAACCCGGCAACGGTTCCGTATCGTAATTAAAATCAATTAAAGTACCTTTACCATAGCCTGTTTCAATGTAGCAGTTGGCATGTCCGTCAAAGCTGGCCGTAAAGGGTCGTCCTTCAATGGCACACATCATGTTTTCTTCTAAAATTTCAGCGGCAAAGTGTGCCACCGAACCGGCTTTGGAGGTGGGTAAATTGGCAGCATCGCCTATTACAAATATGTTTTCATATTTTTCCGACCGAAGTGTATGCTTATCGGTGGGAACAAAATTCATGTCATCACCCATTCCACTACGCTCGATTAAAGCATCGCCAAGGTTGGGTGGAATTGACACCAGGCAGTCAAATTTCACCTCCTGGCCGCCATAATCAACTATTTTTTTCTCATCATTATCTACCTGCATTATGGTAAAGTCGGAAATCAACTTAATATTTTTTTCCTCAAGCAAATCACCGAGCGCTTTGGCAGCCCGTGGTTTTGTAAAAGCACCTGACATGGGTGTTACGTAAGTGATGTTTACTTTGTCGCGCAATCCCCTTTCGGTAAAAAAAGCATCGGCAAAAAACACGAACTCAAGTGGGGCAACAGGACATTTATAAGGTAACTCCGAAACATTTAAAACCAAATCGCCACCTTTCCATGTTTTAAAGTGTTCGGCCAGTTTAAGGGCTCCTTCAATGGTATAGAAATCAAAAATATCCTTATACCAAAGCTTATCTTTCAATCCTTCTACTTCTTCAGGAGCAGTTTTGCATCCGGTAGCAACAATCAGATAATCATATTTTAAAACTACCCCGTCATCAAGTAATACACTGCTCTCCTCAGGCTGTATTTTATCTATTTTTGAATAGATAACCTTTACACCCGTAGGGAAGAAATCACTTTTGGGTTTTACCACATCACTTTTTGTGTACATGCCAAACGGTATAAATAAAAAACCGGGTTGGTAGTAATGTGTTTTAAACTGATCAACTATTGTTATTTGCCATTCATCGCGATCAAGATTGTTTCGCATTTTGTTGGCCATCATTGTGCCGGCAGTTCCTGCCCCAAGTATTAATAACTTTTTCATTCACTTATTGTTTTAAAAAATTGAATTAATAATCAATTAAAATGAGCTTTCAAATTTATATACGATAACCTATATATATATATTTATCCATATGATATTTATCATATTTTAACGGTAATTAGCCAGTTTATAATGAGAATAAGTTACGGCTTATATTGCTATAGGTCAATTATTTACAAAGTCGTAGAACTAAAGAAACGGAAAATCACGTACACAAAGGATCTCATTGCGCAAAAAGAGAAGGTTTTATAAAAGGTATTGTTAATTTATGGAATAAATTCAGATATTAAATAATAGTTTAGTTCAAAATACATACTTTTGTTTATTACGGTCTCTAACAAGCACTGTAATAGTTCTTTTTTTCTCTAATTAATAAAACAGTTCATTATGTTTGTAATGGTATTGATGCTGGTGGTCTTTGTTTTGGGATATATAGCAATTGCAATGGAAGGGCCTCTGCAGGTGAATAAAGCCGCATCTGCTTTAATGCTGGGAGTTATTATATGGGTAATTTATATATATGGTTTACCCGGAGTTTTAAATCTTGATTTTAGTCCGTCTTGGAAGGAGTTCCAAAAGAGCATCCTGCTTTCCAACTTTAAAAGTAAATATCCTGATGTCGGGCTGGTGGGGCAAATGAAATATTTTATCACCGACAACGAAGTAGTTAGTCATTTAGGAAACTTATCGCAAATACTGTTTTTTCTTTTGGGAGCCATGACCATAGTGGAAACTGTGGATCAGCATGAAGGATTCAGGGTTATTACTGATAAAATTACCACCACAAAAAAAGTAAAACTGCTGTGGATTCTCGGAACAATCACCTTTTTCCTCTCCGGGGTTTTAGATAACATGACCACCACCATTGTAATGATAGCTCTTCTGCGAAAACTTATTGATGACAAAAAGACCCGTTGGTTTTTTGCCAGCGTGATAGTTATTGCCGCCAATGCGGGGGGAGCGTTCACTCCCATCGGAGATGTTACCACTATTATGCTTTGGATTGGCGGGCAGATAACCGCTTTAGATATTATGGGAATGGTTTTTTTACCCAGTATTGTAAGCCTGATAATCCCCTTAGCAGTAATATCAATGTTTATTAAAGGAACGGTAGATAAGCCTGTACAAGAAGAAAGCAACAGAAATAACAAAAGCGGAGAACGAAAACTTATGTTAATTATGGGTATTGGAGGTCTAATTTTTGTACCTGTGTTTAAAGAGGTTACCGATTTGCCACCATATATGGGAATGTTGTTGAGTTTAAGCATTTTGTGGATAACCACTGAAATAATTCATAAAAAAGCCTCGGAAGAAGACAAAAGAAAGTTCACGGTGGTTGGTGTTTTGAAAAAAGTGGATATTCCAACCATTCTGTTTTACCTCGGCATATTATCTGCAGTGGCGGCTTTAGAATCTGCCGGACATTTGCAAATAATGGCTTCCTATCTTGATAAGCATATGCATAATGTATATGCCATTGACGGAACCATTGGGTTACTATCGTCCATTGTTGATAATGTTCCATTAACTGCAGCAGCTATGGGCATGTATCCCATAATGACGGATGCATTGGTGGCTGCCTCCTCCGAACCGGCCTACATGCATCACTTTGTGCAAAACGGTGCTTTTTGGGAACTGCTTGCATTTACTGCAGGAACCGGGGGTAGCATTTTGATTATTGGCTCTGCTGCCGGTGTTGTAGCGATGGCTCTGGAAAAAATTGATTTTATCTGGTATATGAAAAAAATTGCATGGCTTGCCTTATTGGGCTATTTAGCCGGAATACTTGTTTACTGGTTACAAAATGAGTTTATATTCCACCATTAATTAAAGCTTTCAAATCGAAACAAACCTTACTCTTTATTATTAATCAAGCGGAGTAATGGACAAAATTGAGGCTGATTTTTTTCAGTTTTAAAAAGGGCTTTTTTAAACTCAATAGAAGCAGGCATTCCGGGGTTTTTTGTAATATATCGCTGCGTAATGGCAACCTGATGAAACTGGCACATTTGCACAGGAATATTATTGAAAAGAGTAAACAGCCCTCTGCGACCATCACAGACAATTGCCATAACCTTGAATCCTCTTTCTTGTAATGAATTTATCCCTTGCTTATACAAAGCATTTGTTTCGTATTTTACAAAGTATTTTAAGAGATTTTCACCACTATATGCATCTTTAAAAAGCATAACTCCAAACCGACGACCAAAATAAGTGGTATCCATTAAAATTACGACTTCCCGAGGCTCCTTATAATAAAATCCTATTCGAGATTTGTCTATATTTCACTGAATAGTTTTAAGACTACAATTAAAGATTTCCGAAAGCTGTAAATAGGTTTGCTTACCTTCTGTATACAGC
>WGDP01000224.1 GCA_015493215.1 Bacteroidales bacterium
AAACATTACATTGGTTATTATTCTGCCTTACAAATTCACAACCTACTTACCCAGCCATCGTTAAAAGAACAAATTGTTGTTTCAAAACAAGTAAGGCCGTCAATAATTAAAATAAAAGAGGTCCCATTTCAATTTATTTATCATAATGAAAAGCATTTCTTCGGAACAAAAAAAATATGGATAGATAATTTTAATAAAGTTGTTTGTTCTGACCTTGAAAAAACTATAGTTGATTGTTTATTTAAACCTGATTATGCAGGCGGAATCGTTGAAATAGCAAGAGCTATTTACGTCTCTCGTGATAAAATAAGATTTAACATATTGTTAGAATATGTCAAAAAATTTAATTCTCAAGCAGTTATAAAACGTCTGGGATTTATCTTAGAAACACTAAATATTAATACAAACATAACTGAAGATTTGCTGAAACTAAAAACGAACTCCGTTGTACTTTTAGATACAGAACTCCCAAAAACAGGAAAAATAAAAACAAAATGGAGTATTCAGCAGAATATTGAAACAGAAACGATTAAAACGGCCATTTATACATGATAAAACCGGGAGAAATACAAAAAAAAGCCCGGACAGAAAATGTTCGAGACCAACAAATTGAGAAAGACTATATCTTATCTTGGATTTTGCAAGGTGTGGCTATGCATAATAAATTATCGAATGCAATTGTTTTTAAAGGTGGAACAGTCTTAAAGAAGGTATATTTTAAAGATTATAGGTTTTCGGAAGACCTTGATTTTACCCTGTTAGATAATAGTTTATTAAAACAACAGCTTTTTGATTATTTCAATGATGTATTTGAATATATAGGAGAAGAGGCAAACATTCCATTAGAAATAATTGATGAAAATGAACACAAAGATGGCGGGATTAATTTTTATGTAAGCTATATCGGCCCTTTAGGAGGAATGAGAACAAATAAACGTGTTAAAGTTGATATTTCAAGAAACGAACGCTTGCAATTTGAACCTGTTTTACAAGATGTTTTCCTCGCATATACCGACCAGAAAGAACACAGATTACTTTGTTACACTCTTGAAGAAATTCTTGTTGAAAAACTTCGCTCGGTAATGCAAAGAATGCAGGCACGAGATTTTTATGATATTTGGTATCTACTCGAAAAATATGGGTTAGAAATTGATTATTACGTTAATGAATTTATTGCCAAGTGCAAAAGCAAAAACATTAATCCGACGGATTTTTTTAAGAAATTAGAACATCGTTTACCTCAATATAAAGCTCGATGGCAAAAATCGATGAAGGATCAAATACAAAATTTACCGGAATTTGAAAAAGTTGAGAGAGAAGTGAAACGATGTGTTAAGAAATTAGAATTGTAAACTGAAACTATTTAACAATCATTCATGGATGAGAATAATAATTTAAAAAAATCGCAAAAATGAATGCAGAAGGCTCTCAAAATATTAACCGTCTCTTTTGTTGGCATTGAACAATCAAAAATATGATAGACAAATTTCTTTAATATGGCATTAAATTTAATAAATAAAAAGCATAGTACTACCTACCGAAAAACAGACCGCAAAACCATTTTTACGGGAATTCTGTTTTTAGCGCTGCTGTTTTTGTTTCGTGGTGAGGTAACGGCACAAAAAAAGGCGGATAACCTTAAGCAAAAGCGTAAAAAAATAGAACAGGAAATAAACTACACCAACAAGCTACTGGCCGAAACCAGAAAAAACAAAAAAAACACCCTTTACGAACTTCAGCTGATTCAACAAAAAATAAACCAGCGTAACGAATTAATTGCCACCCTTAAAAAAGAGATTGTTAATCTGGACCGGAAAATTGTAAATACCAAATCGGGCATCAATTCAATGGATAAACAGCTTGCTGCCCTTAAAGAAGAGTACGCACGGGTTGTGTTGTTTTTGTCGCGAAACAACAGCCGGCTTGACAAACTAATATACCTCTTTTCGGCAGAAGATATGAATCAGGCTTATCAGCGTTTACGCTATCTGGATGAGATGACGGTATTCATCAGGCATCAGGCCGACTCCATTAAACGTATGGAAACCATTAAACAGAATGAATTAACCGAATTTAATTTACAAAAGGCTGAAAAAAGCAGGTTGCTGGAAAAAGAGAACACACAGCTTTCAAAACTTGAAAGCAATCAGCATGAAAAAGATAAGATAAGAGCCAACCTGTCGAAAAAGGAAAAACAACTGCGGGCACAGCTTCGTAAAAAAAGAAGAGAAGCCGGTAAATTAAACCGACAAATTGAAAATATTATTGCTGCCGAAACCAAAGCCAAAAAGAGCACTTCCGGAAAACATACCTATGCCCTTACCCCTGCCGAAAAAAAGCTGGCCAACGAATTCAGGAGCAACAAGGGCAGGCTACCGTGGCCCACGGCACGCGGATTTATTTCGGAAACCTACGGCACCCATCCCCATCCGGTGTTAAAACATGTGATGGTAAAAAACAACGGCATCAATATAGCCACTGGTAAAGCCGGCGATGCCCGCGCGGTTTTTAAGGGAAAAGTGGTGAGTGTGGCCACCATTTCAAACACCAATAAAGCGGTTATTATTAAACACGGCAACTGGTTTACGGTTTACTCTAATTTGGAACAGGTGTATGTTTCTGCGGGCGAAAAGGTTAAAACCAAACAACCGCTCGGAAGAATACACACCAACCTCAAAGGAAAAACAGAACTGCATTTTGAGGTGTGGAACGGCAAACAAAAACAGAATCCCTATTACTGGATAGTCAGAAAATAACCTGTCCGCCCAATTATTTCAATTTTTCGGCAACCTTTTCAAGCATGGTATCTACCAGTTTATCAAGGTGATATTGTGTTTTTAAGCCCCAATCGTTTTGAGCAGTAGAATCATCAATGCTTGCCGGCCAACTATCGGCAATAGCCTGGCGGAAATCGGGTTTGTAAGTAATTTTAAATTCAGGCATCCGTTTTTGAATGGCCTCTGCCAGCTCTTTGGGGGTAAACGAAATACCGGCCATGTTATAGGCCGAGCGCAACGACAACTTATCGCCGTCAGCCTGCATAAGCTTAATGGTGTTGTTAATGGCATCTTCCATAAACATCATGGGTAAGGCAGTATTTTCGCTCAAAAAACTCTCGTATTTACCCTTTTTAATGGCCTCAAAAAATATCTCCACGGCATAATCGGTGGTGCCGCCACCGGGTTCGGTTTTATAGCTAATAAGCCCGGGATAACGTACGCTGCGAAAATCAACACCATATCTTTTACAGTAATATTCGCCCCAACGCTCGCCTGCCAGCTTTGAAATACCATACACGGTGTTAGGCTCCATAACCGTTAACTGCGGCGTATTGTAGCGGGGGGTGGTTGGCCCGAAAACAGCAATGGAGCTGGGCCAAAACAGTTTTTTGGCATCGCTTTGGCGCGATACCTCAAGCGTGTTCATCAACGCTTTCATGTTGATGTTCCAGGCTTGCAGCGGAATTTTTTCGGCATTACCCGAAAGAACCGCAGCAAGATTATAAATCTGCGTTATTTTAAACCTTACAACAAAATGCAACAGGTTGTTGTAATCAAGCACATCCAAAATTTGAAAAGGGCCGCTTTCACGAATCTCCCGGGGCGGTTGCTTAATGTCGGTGGCAAAAACATTATTATTGCCGTATATCTTACGAAGTGCCAGCACAAGCTCCGAGCCTATCTGCCCTGAACTGCCGATTACTAATATTTTTTCCATGTTTTAAGCTGTTTTTATGGTGATGCAAACGTAGTAAAATTTTACAGGAAATAAACATTAAAATAGTCGTGATTTATAAACTTATAATCCCGTTTTTAATGGCGAATATTACGGCTTCAACCATGTTTTTCGATTCGGTTTTTTGAACAATGGCAGCCCTGTGTTTTTCAACGGTACGGTTACTTATAAAAAGGGTGTCGGCAATCTCGCTGCTCGATTTTCCTTTACAAATTTCTATCAAAACCTCTTTTTCTCTTTCCGATAGATCAACCAAAACAGGTGACGGTTCCTTTTGCTCTTTGGTATAAATATTTGATAACTTTTCCACCAGGTCTTTCGAAATCAAATTGTAATCCTGCGAAAAAAGTTCTATCGCCCTGCCAAGCTCCTGCAGGTCGTCATTGCTTAAATCAATGCCTTTTAACGAATACTGCGCATTATCAAGGTTAACCATATTGCCGACAATGCAATCTTTTCCTTTGTAAAAGGAGTATCCGCCAATTAGTTTAAACGGTATTGCTTTCCCAAATTTATTGACGCCCTTAAATTCAAGGGTAAATTCCTTCTGTTTAGAGGCTATACAATCGGAAACAGCCTGTTCTGTTTTTGATTTATCAGCCCGGGCAACAAGTTCGATGAGTGAGGTTTTTTGCATTTCAACCTGACTGTACCCAAAATATTGAGCCAGATTTCGGTTTACTTCAATAAATCTGTTTTCCTGACAAACAAAAGCACCATGCGGACTGTTATTCAGAAGGCTGTTAAATCTTTCTTCGTTTGCCCTGAGAATTTTGTTGCGTTTTTGAATGCGGGTGTTGATGGTATTAAACAGGTCATCAAACTCGAAAGGTTTGGTAATATAGTCATCGGCACCAAGTTGCATACCTGTTCTGATGTCTTTTAACGAGGTTTTTGCCGTTAAAAAAATAAAGGGTATTGAATAGGTTGCCGGGGTTTCGTTTAATATTTTATAAACCTGATAGCCGTCAACAACGGGTATGTTGATATCGCAAACTATTGCATCGGGGGTGGTTGAAAAGGCCATTTGTATGCCTGTTGCGCCGTTGTCGGCAACATATACTTCAAACCCTTTTATGGTTAAAAAGTTTTTAATTGTTCCTGCAAGGGAAGTATCATCTTCGATGATTAATATTTTGGTTTTTTGATGCATTTTTTTGCTAAGGTTTATTTATTAACGAAGTTATTTAAAGTTAACGCTATATTAAACAGTATTGTATAAATTAATTAAGCAAATTACAATCCAAATGGTACAACATGGATTTAAATTCGCGTAATCCGCGAAATTCGATGATTTTTTTCATCGAATTACACGAATTACACAGATTATGGTTTTCATTCATGCCTTTGGCATGAATGAAATCGTCTGACAAATATTTTTTTATTACAAAAATAACAAGTGAATTTTAGGTGTAATTATTTCCAAAAGGCAAAACCACCTTGATTTTTGTTCCTACGTTTAATTTACTTTCCACCGATATTTTACCACCGTGTAAATTAACACAACGTTTTACAACCGACATACCTACGCCGGTTCCTTT
>WGDP01000225.1 GCA_015493215.1 Bacteroidales bacterium
ATATTTCCCATATTTAGCAGGAAAGTTAATTTATAAAAATCACGAAAGTTAGGTGATGCCGACTCAACTGCTTTTCTGTTATAATAAACTGCGGAATCAAAATCAGGCTTAACCAAAATATATAGTTGTGCGAGATTGAGGTAAGTTGATGGTAAATTACTAAACCTTTGTAAACTATTATTTCGGGATACTACTTTAAAAAAATAATCACGAGATTTAGTAAAATTGTTAAGCTTAGAAAAAAGCATACCGTAACCATTATAAATATATAGCAGTAAGGTAGTATCTTTTTCAGCATTAGAAATATCCTCTGCTACAACAAGATACTTAAAAGCCTCGAAATAATTATCCTGACCCGTGTTTAAATTACTCAAATCAAACATTGCTTTGGCAGCCATTTTCAAATTATTATTCTCCTTAGCCAAGATGTAAGTTTGTAAAAGATATTTGTTAGCACTATCTGTGTTGTATTGATTAGCATAAACAAGGCCGATATTACTTAATATCACAATTTTTTCACGAGGTTTATTACCGTTACAATATTTTAACGCTTTGTTAAAGTTAATAAAAGCGGAGTCCAAATTACTGTTAGCCCAATAGAAATTTCCAAGTAAGTTATAATACTTGTAATAACCATATTGATAATTGATTTTTTTTGAAATGGTTAGTAAAGAATCGAGATGCAATTTTGAACTATCAGGGTTACTGTATAGCAGTTTTGTAATTATTGAAATATGCTTACTTATTTTGGCTGTATCCTGACTATAATTATTTTCAGCTATCGTTACATTGCTAACCAAAAGTACAGAGACTATACTTAATAGTAAAATCTTTCCATAAATGTAAGTGCTATTATTACCCATTGATGCACAAATCTTAGTGTATGGTAAAGATAAACAAATTATTGGAATTTTTTGTATCGGCTTCCCTTAGGTTTAGGCCTGTCAGCAATATGCCTGTGTTTTTTGCCTCGTTCTTGAGCAAAATATCTTCGCATATTTCAGCCAATTTATATTGCAACAACCCCTAAGCGTTGTCATTCTTTTTTAATACAATACGGAAAGTGGTACCTTTTCCGGAAGATGACTGTTTGATAAATATTTTACCCTTGTGGTACTCTTTTATAATCCGTTTCGCCAACGACAGGCCAAGCCCCCAGCCCCGCTTTTTAGTGGTATAACCCGGGCTAAACACATCGCGCTGTTCGGTTTTTGAAATACCTTTCCCGGTATCTTTAACATCAATTATTACGTTGTTGTCTTCTTCGGTCATTTCAACGGTTATTGTCCCTTTGGCATCCATGGCGTCAATGGCGTTTTTAAAGAGGTTTTCCAACACCCAGCTAAACAACGGGCCGTTGGCAAGCGCAATGACATCTTGTTTTGGCAGTTTAATTACATATTCAATTTTTCGCGGGGTGCGTGGCTTTAGGTAGTCAACCGTTCGATGTATAATGTCGGTAATATTGGTCAGTTCCAACGAAGGAACAGAACCGATTTTAGAAAACCTTTCGGTAATCATTTCCAGGCGTGCCACATCTTTTTCTATCTCTTCGGCAGCTTGTTTATGGTCAGCACCATCCATTTTAAGCAACTCCATCCATGCCATTATGGACGAAAGCGGTGTTCCAATCTGATGGGCCGTTTCACGAGCCATTCCCGCCCAAACCCGGTTTTGCTCGGCATTGCGCGATAGGCTGAAAAGCAGGTATGCAATGCCGATAAAAACAAAAATAATTAAAAGTTGAGCCAATGGAAACAGACGCATTTTATTGAGCAACTCCGAATCTTTATAGTAGATGTATGCCTTGCCCACATCAATAAAATCAAGCAGGATGGGATCGTTTTCATCTTTCATCTCCATCAACTTTTGTTGTGCAAACAACGAATCGGCCATTTTTGCTTCGTTTAGGTTGCCATAAAGCAAGATGTTTTTCCGGGTACTATCTGTTATTATAACCGGCACACTGGACGAGTTTAGTGCCACCTCCTCCATAAAAATAGTTATGTAATCGTTTAAAACCTTTTTGAGCTGTGTAAACAGATTGGAATTTTTATAATAAAGATAGTTCCACTGGCCTTTCGCATACTCCACTCCAATGGGTTTATAAACAGAAAATTCTTCTCTTAGCTTTCCGGTTAAATAGGTTAATGTATCTTGACCCTCTTTAAGGTTTAAGCTATTTAAAATTTTGCCGTGTGCATCGGTTAAAATCACCGGTATTGTTTTATTATCGTGAATTATATTCAGGTAAAAGGTTAAATCCTGAGAGTTATTGTCAACCAGCAGCCGGTTGTAAACCTTAGCCAGCAATTCGGCTTTTTTTTGTTCCTGCTCCTGTAACTGGCCAAAAAATTTCTCGGTATATTGCATCAGCTCGGCTCTTCTGTGTACCGCATCGGCCCATAGCCGTACATTTTTCCGCTCGGAAGAAGCAAATTTACTAACAAGCCGGTTGGTATAAAAAATGGAAGCGGCTATTAACAGCATTCCCATTACAAACAGAAATGTTTTCCAGGCCTTCTTTTTAGTGTAGATATCCACGTTTAAAAATGTTTTTAATGTTCAAACGTACAAAAATGTTTTTTGTTTTAACACATTGTTAAGAAATAATAAGAAAACGAGCTTACTTAAAGTAGCTAATTCCTATTTTGAGGCGATAAATACAAAGGCTGAAGAGTTCTGTCAGATTTCGTCTCTCGGGACTTTAAAAAAGAGTTGTTGAAAATAAATAAAAAAACCCCCAAATTTTTTTGGGGGTTTCGTCAAGCTTAGGCTAAAGTTAGTTTTTGCAGGCTTTTTGAAAAGTTGTAGGGCGACTTGTACTTTTTGAGCTTGACTTTTTTGCCTTCTTCAGCACAAATCGGGCAGTGCCCCATTTTAATCGGGTAAACATAATTGCACTCTTCACAGTAATAGTAGTGTATTTTTTTAGATTGGGGTCGGTTTTTAAACATCCATATGGCGCCGGTAACAGGGGTAAGTAACAGGCTAATCAGAAACAGTTTAAAAGCTTCGGCATGTCGATTTATACCGAACAAAGTAAAAATAAACGTAATTAACAAGTACCCTACAACACCATATAAAAGCATAATTCTTTTTTTAAAGCATTTTTTAAATATCAATATGCGAGCCAAAAATTATATACAGTTGATAACAAGTTCGTTATGCTTATTATGTTTCATGTTTTATGAAATATGTTACATTTTCGGATACGCTTAAATACCGGGCAATTTCATTTTCGTAGAATTTTTTTTATTTAAAATCGGATGAAAACAGTTTTTAAAAAATGGAATAAGTTACATTTGTGTTCTAAAATCAATTTTTATGAAACAATTTGATGGCCATTTTACCAGTAAGTTACCGGGAGCAAAAACTTCGGTATTTGCTGTAATGAGTAAGTTGGCAAACGATTATAGGGCGGTAAACCTTTCGCAGGGCTTTCCTGATTTTCCCATCGATCAGGAGCTAATAAGGCGTGTAAATTATTATATGGTGAAGGGTTACAATCAATATGCCCCCATGCCGGGAGTGGCTGAATTGCGTAAAGCCATTGCCGGGATGTTTAAAAAAAACCATGGAGCCGAGTACGATTTTGAAACCGAAATTACGATAACCGCAGGTGCCACTCAGGCACTTTACACAGCTATTTCGGCTTTCATAAACGAGGGCGACGAAGCCATCATTGTTGAGCCTGCTTACGACAGCTATGCTCCGGCTGTAAAAGCCAATGGCGGAACCGTAAAATATGTGTCGCTAAAATTCCCTGACTTTACTTTAAACTGGGAAGAGGTAAAACGCAATGTTACTTCGCGTACAAAACTTATTATTTTAAACACGCCGCACAACCCCACCGGCAGTATCCTGAAAAAAGAGGATTTTTTAATCTTAGAACGGTTTTTAAGAGGAAGAGACATCATGCTGATTAGCGATGAAGTTTACGAACATCTGATTTTTGATAATGAAATACACCACAGCGCCTGCCGCTTTCCCGATTTGGCTTCACGAACCATGGTAATTGGCTCCTTTGGAAAAACCTTTCATGCTACCGGATGGAAAACAGGATTTGTACTTGCTCCGGAAAATATTACTGCCGAGTTTCGTAAATTTCATCAGTTTATTGTTTTTGCTTCCAACACCCCCATACAACATGCCATTGCCGACTTTATTCAAAAACCTGAAAACTACAACGGACTTGGCCGGTTTTATCAAAACAAGCGCGACTATTTTTTAAATGCCATTAAAAAATCGAGGTTTAAAGCTGTTCCGGCCAAAGGAACCTATTTTCAGCTGTTAGACTACAGCAATATTTCAGATGAACCCGAATACGATTTTGCCAAAAGGCTGGTAACAGAGTTTGGTATAGCGGGCATTCCGTTGTCGCCTTTTTATCACAACAATAAAAATCAGCAACAACTGAGATTTTGTTTTGCCAAACAGGAGTCAACCCTTGATAAAGCAGCAGAAATTTTATGCAAGATTTAAATATTTTATACCTGCAATCGGATTTGGCCTGGGAAAACCCTTCGGCCAACAAAGCCCATTTTAGTGCGACAATCAGTGAGCATGGTAAAGGACACGATTTAATAGTTTTACCCGAAACTTTTACCACCGGTTTTCCGGTTGATCCGGCTCCTTTTGCCGAACCTGTAGATGGCGAAACTACAAGTTGGATGAAGCAAATGGCCCGGGATACCGGGGCTGTAATTACAGGCAGTTTTTTACTCAAACAAAACAACCGTTTTTACAATGCATTGTTATGGGTAACACCGCAGGGAGAGGTGAAGACTTATTATAAACGGCATGTTTTTTCGATGGGTGGCGAAGACAAAAAAATTACCCGGGGGACAAAACAGTTGATAGTTGACTTAAAGGGATGGCGTATTAAACCCATGATTTGTTACGATTTACGATTTCCGGTTTGGAGTAAAAACAGGTTTGATAAACATAGGGGGTTTGAATACGATTTGGCCGTTTATGTTGCCAACTGGCCTTCGCAGCGCAGTTATCCATGGGAAACACTGTTGTTGGCCAGGGCCATCGAAAATCAGGCTTATGTGTTGGGGGTGAATAGAATAGGATATGATGCTTTACAGAATTATTACAGTGGAAATTCAAAAATGGTTGATCCCAAAGGAAATATTATTTCTGAAGCCGAAGCGGGAAAAGAGGTGTGTAAAAGTGTTGTTATCAGCATGAAAACACTAACCGAATTCAGGGCAAAATTTAATGTCGGCAACGATTGGGATAATTTCGGCCTTGAGCTGTAACAAAGAAAAATTATGAACTACTGACGTTGTTTAACAAGAATTGATACTTTTACTTTTTTAAATTGTTAAATTATGAACATTATTATAGCCGGTGACGGTGAAGTGGGGTTTCATTTGGCAGAAGCTTTGGTCAACTCCAACCATAACATCACCATAGTTGACCCGCACGAAGAGCTGTTGGAGATGATAGAATCGCATGCCGATTTAATGACCATTGTAGGAGAATCGAACTCCGTTAGTGTGTTAAAACAGGCTCAGGTTAACAAGGCCGACCTTGTTATTTCGGTTTTACACGAGGAGAGTATTAATATTTTAACAGCTATTCTTGCCAAAAAGCTGGGAGCCAAACAGGTTATTGCACGGGTAAATACGCTTGAAAACGTTAGCCCCGAAAACAAAAAGATTTACGAAGATTTGGGCATTGACATTTTAATTTCGCCGGAGGATATTGCAGCCCATGAGGTAATAAACTTACTTAAAAACCCCACAGCAACCGAAATTTATAACCTGTCGGACGGAAAGCTGTCAATATATCTGTTCCGCATTGAGAAAGATGCGCCGGTTGTGGGAAAATCGCTTGATGAAGTTGCCTCATCATTCGATTATAAAGACCTTGATTTCAGGGCGGTGGCCATCCACAGAGGAAACGAAACTTTTTTACCCACGGGAACGACCATTTTTCAATCGGACGATTTGGTTTATGTTATTTCAAAACCCGACCTGTTGGCAACAATGTTGGGGCTAAGTGGCAAAGAGGATCTGGATATTAACAATGTTATTGTTGTGGGTGGAGGCCGCGTTGGACGAGTGATTGCAAAACGGTTGGAAAAAGATGTAAACATCAAGCTGATTGAGCGCGACAAAGAACGATGTATGTTTTTAACCGAGATGCTCGATGATACCCTTATAATCAATGGCGATGCGCGTGATATCTCCTTGTTGGAAGATGAAGGTATTGAAAATGCCGATGTATTTATTTCGGTGTCAAACAATACCGAAACCAACATTTTAACCTGTTTGCATGCTAAAAAATACGGCGTTAAAAAAACCATTGCACTGGTTGAAAACCTCGATTATATTGAAATTTCTCAAAACATTGGTATCGATACCATTTTAAATAAAAAGGTTATTGCTGCCAGCTACATCATCAAACATTCGATGGGCGACGAGGTTGCTTCGCTTAAAATTGTTAGCGGAATAAATGCCGAAATTATTGAAATTGAAGCAAAACAGGGTTCTCCCGTTACCAAAAAACCCATTAAAGATGTTAACCTGCCGGATGGGGTTATTGTAGGAGGGATTTTCAGGGGTGACGAATCATATATTGCCGTGGGCGATTTTCAAATTCTACCCGGTGACAGGGTGGTTGTTTTTGCGCTTCCCGGAAGTACTTCAAAGGTTGAAAAGTTTTTTCAGAAGTCGATGTTTAGCATCCGGTAACAGTTTTATACATTAAGTCTAATTTGATGAGCAGCCCCAGGATTACAAAAATACTCAATGTTTGGATACTTATGAAAGTA
>WGDP01000226.1 GCA_015493215.1 Bacteroidales bacterium
ACCAAAAAGCCGCCTTCCAGTTTTAAAGCGTCAATTCGCGACAGATAAAAAAGGGTGTCTTCAATATCGTTTATGGTTATTTTTTCAGTGTTAAAAACATCTTCTTCATAGGCCGTTTTAAGTTCGTGCACCGAAAACTCAACAAGGATGTTGTCGCTGTTTTGCTTGTACTCGGAAGGGTTTTCTTCTGTTTTTTGAAACAGATAATCGATGATAAACCCGGCCAGGTTACGACGTTTTTCAAGTTTTTCTTCAAGCAGGTTTTTGTTTTGCGTTAAAACGATTGTGAGGTTGTTTTTGGCAAAATCGTTACTTGAACGTTTGGCAAGATTTTTTATGGCCCAAAAGTTAAGGATGGTTTTTATTTTCCGAATGGAAACATCCGCCAGCCCTTCCTCCCCCAACTCCTCGTTAAGTTGTTTCAAATGAAAACTCTGCTCGACAATATCCATTTTCGATAAAAGTGCGGTTTCGATATCGAGAAAAGATTTGACAATTTTTCGTGATTGCTTTTCGCGGCCGGTTTTTAAAAACGCTGATAAATCTTTAGTGTCGGCAAGTATTTTTTCTTCGCGAAGCAGGTTAATCACCTCTATAACCTCTTCTTTTACAATGCCGAGATGGTCGGAAATATAATCTATCCGCGACTCGGCCTCTTCGTCGGTTCCCTGCTTGCGACTTTTGCTCGAAAACAGTTTTTTAATAATGCGAACGGCGTGTTGCTTTTGTCTGTCGGTAAACCGGTACGATGTGTTGATGGTATCAATTGCCTCCTGGGCGTTTTTCGACAAAATGCTGCTTGCGTAGATACGCGGGACGTTTTGTTTCCGTTTCAGGTATCCCGATTCTTCGAGGGCGGCAATGGCAGTTTTCACTCTGGTTTCTATTTCGGCAACCGAGTCGTCCCAGCCGGCTTTGCGGGCAATTTCCAACGCGGAATTTGATACTTTAGAGCGAAAACGGGTTAAACTTTTTATGGCGCGCCAAACCTGTTGTATCTCTTTAATGTTTAACCTCGTTTGGTTGAGCAGAATAAAATGTTTGCTTAAATCCTCATCGTTATAAAGCACATAACATGCCGCTTCAATGTTTTCGTCACGGCCGGCTCTACCCGCTTCCTGAATATAGTTTTCAAGCGAATCGGATATTTCGTAATGGATTACCAACCCCACATCCTTTTTGTCAACGCCCATGCCAAAGGCCGATGTGGCCACCATTATTTGCACCTCTCCTGCAATAAAAGCATCCTGGTTAGCCGATTTTTCCTGCTTTTCCATCTTTCCGTGATAGGGTTTCGCCGGATATCCGTCCTGCATTAACCGTTGGGCAAGATCGTACGCTTTTTTGGTGCGCGAAACATAAATGATGGTGGGGCAATCGTATTGATCGATTAAATCGCGGGTGCTGTTATATTTTTCCTGTTCATCGTTTTCGGGATAGACCTTAAATTTCAGGTTGGTTCGGGTGGCATTGGTTTTAAAAGTTTCCAGCTTTATGTTCAGCTTTTCCTTGAAATAGTTTTTAATGTCTTCGATAACATTGGGCTTGGCGGTAGCGGTAAAGCAGGATACCGGAATGTCGGTGTCAAGATTCTTTTTTTCCTTAAAGGTATTGATAAAGTCGCCGATGTAGAGATAATCGACCCTGAAATCCTGCCCCCAGGCGGAAAAGCAGTGCGCTTCATCAATTACAAACCTGACCACATTTCTGCTTAATAAAAGGTTTTCTATTGTTTTTGACCGCAACGATTCGGGCGAAATGTATAAAATGGAAGCCGAACCGTCGGCCACCCTTTCAAACGATTTGGCGCGTTCAATGGGGTCCAAAAGCCCGTTGATGGTTACGGCTTCGGTTATGCCGGCTTTTTCCAGATTGTCAACCTGATCTTTCATTAACGATTGCAACGGCGAAATAACTACCGTTAAGCCTTTTACGTTTTCGCCCTGCATAAGTGCCGGCAGCTGAAAAGTCAACGATTTTCCGCCGCCGGTGGGAAAAACAGCAAGTATTGATTTGTAGTTGATGGCAGCGGTGGCGGCTTTTTCCTGCAACGGCTCCCCGTTATAGCTTCTGAAAGCATTGAATCCGAAAAACTTTTCCAGCCCCATAGTAACATCCAGCGATTTATTGCAATACGTACATCCTGAAACACAGGGGTTGTTTCTTAAAATATACATCACCCTTTGCACCTCCGGAAAACGTTTTAATACCCATGGCGGGGTAATTGAATACCGGTCCTGTACATTGATTAATGCAAGACAATAGGCCAGTTCAACCGGGTTCTCAGCAATGAGGTTATGCAGGTTGATATTACTGCAAATCAGCCCGTTGAATTTTTGAAAAATAAGGTCTTCAGTGTTATTGGAAACGCCGGTTTTATAATCAATAAATTCGAAAAAGCCCCGGAACTCTTTTTTATCAGCTAAAAGATTAAAAAAGATTTGCTTTAACGCCTCTTCAAGTTGATGAAATGCTGTCAACTCATCATTAAACAAATCTCTTGCTTTTATGGCATCGTTTAACGGGTTGTTAAGTTCGTCGGTTTGCAGCTTGTCATCTTTTAACAAGGCATGATAGGGTTTGGCAGGGAACAGCAACGGCGACAAAAACAGGGTGTCGATAAAGCTAAAACCGGTAACGTCGATTTGTTTTGAAAGGTATATTAAATCGTGTTCCAACAGGTTGTGGCCGCCCATAAATTCCGAGCCGGCAATAAATTTTACAAAATCGGTAAGGCTGCCTGAATGAAAAGAATCTCCACCGTTTTTTATCGCACCCGTATCGTGGACTTTTTTGGTTTTTAACCCCACCTCGGTATCAATAAATACGATGTTTTTCATTAACAGATTATTATGTAAATACTGCAACAACTCCCATTGCCTCATGCGGAGTATTGATAGCGGTTAAAAGTACAAAATTTGTTGAAGCCCTTAAGGGTTCTTTTCTAATTTATCATTTTAGCAAAATATGTTTATTATTGCTTTTGCATATAGCAATATGGTGCAAATAATGCTAAAATGAAAAGCAAAATGAAAAACCTGTTCCTAAAATCGGCAAATAAAATCAGAAACGTTTCCAACGATTTTCATCGGTATTTGTTTGATAAAATCAATTACGACAACCGTCTTATTGCCATTCTCGGTGCGAGAGGTGCGGGAAAAACAACCCTTTTACTGCAAATAGCCAACAAATTCAAAAAAGCTGAAAGCCTGTATGTGGCATTGGACGATCTTCTTTTTACCGATAACAGTCTGTACAGCCTGGCAGACGAATTTTACAAAACCGGCGGAGAGCTTTTGTTGTTGGACGAAGTGCATAAATATCCCGACTGGTCACGTGAAATTAAATTAATGTATGACGACTTTCCGGAACTTAAAATAATCTTTACCTCCTCCTCGGTTTTAGATATTTACAAAGGGGAATCCGATTTAAGTCGCAGAGCAGTCAACTATCGTCTTCACGAACTTTCGTTCAGAGAGTATTTGCATCTGTTTGAGCAAATTCAACTGCCCGTATATTCATTAAATGAAATTCTAAAAAATCACGATACCATTGCTCATGATATTGTGCAAAACATTAAGCCACTGAAATACTTAAAAAATTATTATCAGACAGGTGCATATCCTTACTATCGCCCCGGACGGACGGAAGAATATTATCAGGCATTGCAAAATACCATTAACCTCATCTTAGAAATTGATATTCAAAGTGTAAAAGGCATTGAATACGCAAATATTGCAAAAATTAAACGTTTGCTTTATGTGTTGGCAACCAATGTACCTTTTATTCCCAATATCAGTAAACTGTCGCAAAAAATTAATATCAACCGAAACCTTATGATTGAAGCTTTGCGTTTGCTTGAGCGTGCTGAATTGATACAAACCTGCATTAAAACAGGAAAAAGCATCAGTTATTTGAATAAGCCGGATAAAATTTGGCTACACAATACCAACCTTAATTATGCCATTGCCGAAGAAAGTGTAAATACCGGAACCTTAAGAGAGACCTTTTTTCTGCAACAGGTTTCCGGGTTGCATCAGGCCAGCCTCCCCGAAAAAGGAGATTTTTTATTAAATGATAAATATACTTTTGAAATAGGAGGAAAAAATAAAACTCAAAGCCAGATAGCGGGAATCAAAGATGCGTTTCTCGTAAAAGACGATATTGAAACAGGTGTAAAAATTATCATTCCCCTGTGGTTGTTCGGGTTGCTGTATTAAATGGCAAGGTTATAATTTTTCTGAAAAGGATTGTATTCTGCCATTGCCAAAGTTTGATTTTGAAAATGACTCGAAACCGAAAATTACTATTAAGGCAACACTGGCACCAACAATAATATCAATAATATAATGGTGTCCCGAATAAACCGCTGAAAACCAAATCCCAAGCATAAAAACTAAAAAGAGCCAGTTAATTTTTCCAAGCCGTGCTTTAATACCATAGTATAAAACAATAACAGGATAAGCTGCGTGTAAGGAGGGCATTGCAGCCAACACATTTGCGTTTTTATTGTAGATGTTCTCAAAAATTGGGATGCCCGTCAATTCATCAAATCTGGCCAGGCCGGCTCTGTTGCCCGGCACACCCAAATGCAAATCAAATCCGTACAAATTAACATACCAAGGCGGTGCAGCAGGATATAGATAGTAAATAACAAAGCCTGCTATATTTACCAGTAAAAAAACCAGGGAGAATTTAATAAAAAGATACTTGTTTTTAAAAAAAAGATATACCGCGAATGCTAACGGTACCGGAACCCAGTTTATATAGAACAGTCCTGAAATAATATCAAAAAACGGACTATGGTGATTAATAAAATACTCGTTGGGAGTAAGTAATTTACCGTTTTCATTTATACCGAAAAGAAATTTTTCAAAATCATACGGCTGTTTTATATGAACCTGTGCCACCTCATAATTTGGTAAAGCGCGCATCGAATCGTAAACAATCCAGTATATAATAAAAATAGAAAATCCCAGAATAAATCTTCTGGATTTATCAGATAAATAATAAGCGGTAACCCAGATAATTATAAGATAATAGTGTTCTTGCCTTATTCCCCCGGTAAAAGAACACCATAGAAAATAAAGTGTTGTAATTGTAATATTTACAATAATATTAAGTGCTGTAAACCGCGTAAACCCCATGTTTTTTGCCATAATATCAATAAATTATTTTTTCATAAGTAGTTTGAAGTGTTATCGTATCTTGTCCAAACAATTCAACATACATCACTTTTGGCCATATCCCCGATTCATCGGCAAAAATATACATGTGATCAAGTAATGACATTTTGTTGTCAATAGTTGTATAAACCCCGGCCTTAAAGGGGGCTTCTTGTTTTAACCAAAACTTATGGCCTTCGTTGGCAACCAGTTTTAAGCGAAAATATCCTTTTCTGTTCCCAACTTTTTCATTTTTTACTCCGTAGGCATACCATTTTTCAATGGTACGCAGCTCCATTTTTTGCCCTTGTTCTTCATACCTTATCCAGTAAACATGTACCGGATTATTTTCATCCAGCACACCGTTCTTATCAAAATTTGCATCATAAACGATGGTGTTTTTATTGTGGTTTCGCTGAATATAAAAAAGTAGTTTATTGTTTTTAACAGGAACAGGATAATTCTCTGCACTGTAAATACCAAAAGAGAGTAGTAATATTGAACCGCATAATATTATCAGTATTTTTTTCATGGCGTATGTATTACAATAAATTCTCCCTTTTATAATGCGTAAGTGTTTCGGTAAGGCCTTTTAGCAAATCATATTCCGGAATAAACCCAAAATTTTCCACTAAGCCGCTGCTATCGCAAAGCCAGTTTTTGCAACTTATCTCTTTAAACTTATCAGCATTCAATGTGGGTGGTTTCCCAGTGATACAGGATAATTTTTCGTTTATTAAAGCAACTGCTTTAACAAAAGCTGCCGGGAAAACAATTCGGATGGTTTTTTTTCTTAAAACCTTTTTTATGATTGTGTTAAACTCTATAACTGTATATTTATTCAGGTCGGTAACAAAATAAGATTTACGCGAAACGGGAGACACCATCGCATCAAATATTATTCTTGCCAAATCTTTTACATGTATGAAAGTCAGGTGCTGGTTAGTACTTCCAACATATGTTTCAATACCTTTTTTAATATTTTGGTAAACAATAAAAAAATCCTTATCGCGATACCCATATGTTCCGGTAGGCCTGAAAATAAGATAGGGGAAGTTGGGTAACGACTTTATAAAGCGTTCCGACTTTAACTTGCTTTCGCCGTATGGAGTAATGGGATGGGGTATATCAGAATCTTTTACCGGCTGCATTGTTTTTTCGTTGCCGGGGCCGTAAGCTGCCAAACTACTCATATAAATAAATTTCCCGGCAATAGAATCGGTTTCCAACAATGCCTCAATAAGATTGCGGGTATATTGGTAATTGATTATTTCATAATCGTATTTAAAACATGTTTTTGTAATACCAGCATTGTGTATTACATAATCAAATTTACCATTTTGGGCTTTGAAACTATTTAATTTTTCAATGAGCTTTTTTTTATCAGACAATTCTGTTTCAAAAAAGAGAATTCGAGGATCGCTCAAAAATGCCCTGTTACTATTTGGCCTCACTCCAGCAAACACTTTATATCCTCTACCCAGAGCCTCTTCTACAAGATAACTTCCTATAAATCCGTTTGCTCCAGTTATTAAAATGTTTTTCATGCTATTTTTTCTTAAAAGTCAAACTTAAACCTGGCTCTTATACCATATTCTGCAACATTGGGATTATTTAGATAGGTAACCCTTTTTACCACATCAACTCTGAAGAACTTAAATATATTTCCAATTCCGGCACTAACTTCTATATACGGCTTTCCGGTTAAGGTAAATGTGGTAGGATTACCATAACTATCAGTGGGAAACTTCATTAAACCTGGTGTAACATCGGGGTTGTTTTTATCGGTTACAGTACCATAAAGTCCTTTAAACGATATAATGGATCTCCATTTTAATCTTTTAAACAATGGTATTTTATTAAATATAAAGCCGTTAAAGTGGTGTTCTACAAAAAGGCTGATATACTGATCGTTTACAAATTCAAGAAAGTTCATCATGTTATAAGAACGTATTTGATAAGAATAGGTTTGATTTGCCCGGGGAATCTGGAGTAAGGGAAACGGAACTTCTCCGAAAATTTTTCCCGCTTCAATTTCGGTATTTGTAAAACCAATTGGAGACAAATAGAAACGTTTAAACATATTAAATGTAATCCGGCTATAAGTATAATCAGCATTGAATAAACCCTTGATACCTTGTGTGTATGACAGTTGAAAAATCGGGTATTTTGTAATAATGGGAACCCTAAAGTCCATCCCCTGATAAAACTTTTCATTGGGAGCAAATCGTATTCTGGTAGTTATTTCAGAGGAAACAATTGCATTTATTGAGTAGTCGTCGTAATTAAAATATAACGTACCACCGGGTTGCTGCTTCATGTTTTTAAAAATAAGGGTGGTAGAAAAGCCGTTGCTCCAGTCGCGGTAATGTTCAATTTTATACATCTCGTAGTACAAAATTTTGTCGGAAACGCCCCGTTTAAAAGAAAGCAAAAAATTGTCTTCGTTAATAAACTGCATTTCCATGCCGGGGAAATTGGTTTCAACCTGATACATAGCAGTTATATAGTGCTTTGGGTTTTCTTTCAAAGGCCTTTTGTTTAACGACCAGGTTCCGCTTAACGAATATTTAAACCGTTCATCTTTAAACCCGTACATTAAATATCCTTCCAATCTGAATCGTTTACTAAATTTATCACTGGTTCTGCCTCCCACTCTTAAACGAAACCCTTCCACATCGTTAAAACTGTAAAATGTATTTACGGGACCTAAATCAAACTTGCCAAAGTTCCAGTAACCTGCAACTACCAGCATTACAATATCCATGGTTCTTTTAAAAGCAGGAACATGTTGAACCTTGTTCATCATAACGTAAATGTTTTTTTCTTCACTTGAAAGGGGCGTCAACCGGTTACTGTTCCAAAACAAGCTGTCGCGGTCGGTATAACCGGGTTCTCTGATAGTGTTTTCTACTCCTTTGTAAATTTTTTCAGGCTCTTTTTTGTTAAAAATATAATTATCGTAATAAACACTTTTTTTACCAAACATGCCAATCCCCTTTTTCCCAAAATTAAAGTCAACAATCAGTTTATCTTTTGTGAGCATCCAGCACTGATTATTTATATAAGAAAACTCTTGAATAATTTGAAGGTCATTTACAAAGTTCAGGTTAATATCGTTTGTAATTCTCATATCTGCTTTTATAACTGCATACCGGTCGTCGTTGGTTATATAAAGATTTCCTATAAAAGCAAAATCCTGTTTGTTTCTTGGCTGAAAAGCTAAATTAATACAGTCATACCCGTTTATTTCAACTGTATCCAGAATAAAAAACTTATAGATAACAGGTGATATGCCGGAAAGAGGGCTGGTAAACTGATTAGTGAGCAGGGTTATATTATTGTCATAAATATCAATATCCTGATACATATTATCAATAATAAAGCTAATACCCTCACTATCCAGGTAATCGTGAAATCCAACCATATTGGTACCCGAAACATACTCTTTTTGACTTTTCGGGTTTTTCCGATAATAAACTTTTGAAACGGTTTCTTTTAAAAATACGGGTAGATATGGCTTGCCATTAATTTTGGATGTGTCAACATGTTTGAAAATAAATTGCAAGTCTTTAAATACCTTTTTTCTTTTAAACTTCTCGGTAATGTTATTCAAATCAAATTCAACTTTTTCGTATTTATCGTACTCATAAAAGTCAAGCTTCTCTTTTCTGTTAAGGTCTTTGTTTTTAATTACCTTTTTAATAAGCTCAACAGCCGGGTTTTCTTTGTTTCTATATCTTTTTTTCTTCGTTGAAATAACGACCTCGTTCAGGTTAATACTTTTTGATTCCAATTCAAAATTGACTATTTGACTTTTTCCGGGTATAATACTTTTTAACTGAGGCTTATATCCGATAAACGATGCTTGTAATGCCTCGGAAGCCCATTGTGTTGCTATACTATATCGCCCGTTATAATCAGTTGTTGTACCAATATGTTTTCCAACAAAAACAATGTTAACAAAGGGTAACGGCTCTTTGGTTTGTGAGTCAACAACAGTACCCCTGATGCGGGTCATTTTCTGTGCATACACCTCTGTTGTAAACAGGGTAAACCCCAACAGCAAACCAAGAACGGTTATATATGTAAAATATCTGATTTTCACAATAATAATTCTATTTAAAAACAAAGTATTTATGTGTTAAAAAATTAAATCCAATGCCTACTACAATGGCCACAACTACTTTCGAAAATATATACCGGCATGCAGCATATTCAACCATGATATATAACCCGGTAATATTTAAAAAAATACTTGCCAACCACACCATAAAATATTTTACCGACTGACAAGATAATTTCCCGTCGGATTTCATAAATGTCCAATTTCGTTCCAGAACAAAAGCTGTTATACCTCCCAAAACCGCTCCCACGATAGCAGAAAACAAATACCATAATTGTAATGCCTCCGTCAATAAAATAAAAACCAAAAAGTCTATGGAGGTGGCTATAATGGCCACAATATTGTATCTGAAAAATGAGGTTATTGTATTTGGTGTAGTACTCACATTAACGCATTTTCAAAATAGATGATTATTTGTAACACAACAGCTGCATAAATACCTGCTAAAACATCATCCAACATAACGCTCCAATTGCTTTTAAGGTTATCAAGTTTTTTTACGTAAAAAGGCTTTACAATGTCAAAAACTCTAAACAAAATCAGTGCATACAGGTAATATTGCCATTGGAGAGGAATAGCAATAGCAGCAATTCCAACTCCTACTATTTCATCAATTACAATTTCCGGTGCATCGTGTTTCCATGATTGATGAACCTTTGTTATGGCCCAAACTCCTGATAACATAAGCAAAACAATAGCAAAGAGATTAAAAACAATGATCTCCATTCTTTCAAACCCCAAATAACTCAGCATCAAATTTATAACGTAGAATAAAAATATTCCCAGTATTGAACCTGCCGTTCCCGGTGCAACAGGAGTGTATCCCGTTCCTAATCCCGATGCTATTAATTTTGATACTTTCATTTATTCTCCTTCGTAATAATCAAGTCCTAAATGATTTATCAATGTTTCTCCCATCATGTAACGCAACGTATTTTCAAACTTTATTTTTTGCAGAAAAATATCGTGTATGGGTTGTAAGCCTTCTTTGGTTTGGGGTGATTTAAAGTAGAAGGAAAGCCATTCCTGTATGCCTTTCATGCCTGCTCGTTGAGCAAGGTCCATAAACAAGGCCAAATCTAACACTACCGGGGCAGCAAGAATGGAATCTTTGCACAAAAAGTTAACCTTTATCTGCATTTTGTAACCTAACCAGCCAAAAATGTCAATATTGTCCCAACTTTCTTTATCATCTCCCTTGGGGGGGTAATAATTGATACGTACTTTGTGGTACATATTCTTGTAAAGTTCCGGGTATTTCTCCGGTTCTAAAACACTATCTAAAACACTTAGCTTGGAAACCTCTTTTGTTTTAAATGAACCGGCATCATCCAAAACTTCACCGTCACGATTTCCTAAAATGTTTGTGGAAAACCAGCCGTCAATTCCCAATAAGCGGGTTTTTAATCCCGGCCCAAGGATAGTTTTCATCAGGGTTTGACCTGTTTTAAAATCTTTCCCTGCAACAGGCAGGTTAAGTTTGTTTGCAAGTTCTATAATTGCAGGAATATCATTGGTAAGGTTGGGAGCTCCATTAATAAAAGGAACATCACTTTTTAAAGCAGCATATGCATAAATCATACTGGGTGAAATGCCGGGGTCATTATTTATTAACCCTTTCTCAAAATTCTCAATAGTTTGATGAACATCAGATAATTCAATATACACCTCTGTTGAGGCGGCCCATATCATTATAATTCGATTACAGGAATTTTTAATTTTAAATTGTTTGATATCAGCCATAACCGCTTTAGCCAAATCCATTTTGGTTTTAGCTTTTTTAGTGTAAGTGCCATGTAGCCGCTTAACATAATTGGGATCAAAAACAGCGGGCATGGGTTTAATGGCTGATAAATCGTCTTTTATTTTATTAAGCAAATCTTTATCCAGCACCCCTGCATTCAGGGCTGATTCGTAAGCGTTATCAGTAAAAATATCCCATCCACCAAATACCAAATCGTTTAAAGAAGCCAGAGGAACGAAATCTTTTATTTTTGGTTCCCGATTCTCGGTTCTTTTTCCAAGCCTGATTTTTCCCATTTGCGAAATGGAACCGAAAGGTTGTCCTAAACCCTTATTTGCAGCGATAACTCCGGCCATAAAAGTGGTTGATACTGCGCCCATACCAGGAGTAAGTATTCCTAACTTTCCTTCCGGTTTTTTAATGTTTTGTTGTGAACTCATTTTATTATTAATCTTTTAAAGTTAAAATATTATAGCATGCTCTTTCGAGAATGATTTAATCGTTGAATTGCGGTAATATTGGTCAGAATGGCCATAATAAAAATAGGGAATGTAAAAATGCTTATATTTTCAATTAGCGGAAAAGGTAACCACCCGACTGTTACCTTAAATTGGCCAAATGAATAGGTAATAATACCGTATAAAATAGCTGTTATTCCGATGGTTAAAATTCGTTCGGGTCGTTGCATTAACCCTACTTTACATTCTACACCAAGTGCTTCTGAGCGGGCTCTGATATAACTTACCATTATGGATCCAATCATGGCAATAAAAGCAAAAAGAGAACTGAGAAAGTAGTGATTTGATATCAGGTAATAACAGATACCGAGGAACATAGTCATTTCACCATATCGGTCTAATGTAGAGTCGTATAAAGCTCCAAATTTTGACATTTTGTTTGTGGAACGAGCCAACTGTCCATCAAGCATATCAAAAAGGCCGCCAAACAGGGTAATGATACCAAACCATGTAATATACCGATAATCACTACGCTCTCCCAGCTCTGCTCCAATAATCAGAACAACTGTGGAAAAAACTGTAATAAAATACCCAATAGTTGTAAGGCCATTGGGTGTTATTCCCGTTTTTTTTAACAACCAAATAATAGGTGTCAAGGCTTTGTAGGCATTGGCTTTTAATTTGCTCCAGACATTATTTTTTTTCATTATTTATTATTTATAAGGAAATGGATGTTTCTATCACTTTACTTATTGATAAATTGGCTTAACGTTTGTTATAAAATGTCTTAGAATAGTTTACACACTTTTCCCAATCATCTTTATAAAAAACTTTTAACTGATTAAGATAATTTTGGGGAGTAAGCTCTTCCTGATGAACTGTTTTATCCGGAATAATTTTGGCCAGATACAACGACCCATATCGAATCGGTTTTACATAAAAAAATGTTTGTATAAAAGCTAGAATTTTGCTTTTACTTAATTTTATATTTCCGGAAAAATGTTTATTCCACTTTCTCCTTTGAAGCAGTTGTTTTTCATTATAGGACTTGTGAATCTTTCTTAAAGAGATGGTATCCTGATTATAATCAGCACCTATAAAATCTACAATTTTTTTAATAAAGCTGTGTGGATTCTCTCTAAGTTCATCATATAATAAAACCAAAGGTTTGCTGTGCATTATTTCCATTACCATCTCAATATATGGCCAGAAAAAAGCCTCATTTTGCTTCCATTCTCCCTTATCATTTTTTAAATCAATGAATTCATCAAAGGATCCTGAATAACCGTTTTTCACCCACCTTCGGTATTGTGATGCCAGCCAACTGTCGTTACGACGCAAAACCATGATAATCTTTGCATTGGGAAATGCAGCAGAAATTCTTCTTATTTCTTCCGGAAATTGACGGTCAAATTCATTGGATACCAAATATCTATTATGATTTGTGTTATTTATTATATCAAAACTCTTTTTGTATTTGGTACGTTGAATATAATAGACATTTCTAAATTTAGTAAATACCTTATATTGTAAATATGTAGATCCTGTTTTACCAAGGCCGACATGAAAAAAAATTTCTTTATGATTTCCCTTTTTCATAATATTATTTTCCCTATTAATAGGAGTGTAGTTTATATTAACTAACCTCATGTATATATTATACTATTTATAATTTAAAAATTCAACACTTTTGTGTCACGCTAAAACTTTCAATTCATTAGGAACTTTTATCTTCATTTAGCAGGCATATTAATTAATTATAAAATAAACATGTTTGCTTTAATAAATTGCATTTTGAAAATATTTGACAAAAGTAGTTAATATTCACTAACGTCCTAATATATTTTTTATTTTTTTATTCTTTCATCTAAAATAGAGCATAAACAAGCCGGTGAAATAGCTGTAAAGACACCTTACTTAAATACCTCCACATATTTTTCGATTAAAATAAAGCATTAGTTGAGAAAACATCTACATATAATAGGTGTAGATTCGAAAATAAACTATTTTTGAAAAAATTTGTTAATAAATTTGTTGGTTAGTTAATAATAACTAACTTTGCCCCGGTTTTTAATGATAATGGAATGTAAATCGATTATTGATGCAAACAGAAAGACAGACACAAATAATGGAATTGGCACTTGGATTGATTGCCGAAAAAGGTATTCAGGGGCTGACCATAAAAAACCTCTCGAAAGAAATTGGTATTTCAGAACCTGCTATTTACCGTCATTTCGAAAGTAAAAATGGTATTTTACTTTCTATTTTGGATAATTTCAAACAAATGGCCGCCATGATGGCCGGTATGATACCATCTATTGAAGGATCAGCTTTTGATAAAATTGAATTTATGTTTTCTAAAATTGTTCAACTTTTTATAGAAGCTCCCTCTTATGTTTCTGTAATTTTTTCCGAAGAAATTTTTAAAAATAACCCACAACTTAAAAACAAAATTATTGAGGTGCTGGATCAAAACGAACAAACTATTGAAAATATCATTAGCATTGGACAAAAAAACGGAGATGTTAGAACTGATATCGATAGCAGCAATTTGGCACTTATTGTAATGGGATCCCTGCGCTTTTTGGTAAAACAGTGGGATATTAAAGATAACCACGAAAACTTGAAAGAAGAAGGTAATCGGCTTTTAAATAGTTTAAAACTAATAATCAGCAAATAGTACCCCCCCCCTTTCTTTACATATCTAATAGTGAAGGAGGGATTTAAAATATAATCTTGATTAGTGAATATTAATTAACATAAAAATGGAAAAATTACTTAATTCTTTATTAAAACGGCCATGGATTGTTTTCGCATTAACAATCATCACCACCATTCTGCTGTTTATCCCCATGAAAGATAACTCGCGGATGGAAACCAACCTCGATAAATACATGCCACAGGATCATCCGGCATTTATTTACAGCGACAAAGCCGAAAACTGGTTCGATATAAAAGACGGAATCATCATCGCACTGGAAAACAAAAACGGGGTGTTTAATACTGCAACCCTCGACACGCTGAAAAAGTTAACAAAAAGGTTTCAAAAATTTCCTGAAATCGATAAAAGCGATGTTACCTCTTTATATACAGCCGATAACATTGTTGGCACCGAAGACGGTATGGATGTAAAACCGTTTTTTAAACGCGTTCCCAAATCGCCCGAAAAACTGGAGCAAATTAAAAAGAAGGTGGAAAGCAACGAAATGATTTTCGGCAGGCTGGTTTCAAACGACGAAACGGTTACCGTAATTATTGCCGAAATTGGAAAAGATGTTTTTACACAGGATTTTTATCAAAGAATACTAAAGGTTGCCAAAGCTTCCGAAACCAACGACATAAAAATATACGTAGCCGGACGTCCCATTGTGGAGGGAACCATGGCGCTGCTTGGCCCCAAGGATATGAAAACCATGGTACCCATCGTGCTGCTGGTAATATTTATCGTACTCTTTATCACGCTCAGAAGTTTAAAGGCCACGCTCATTACCCTGGGAGTTGTATTCTTTTCAACCATTTGGGCTTTCGGGCTGATGGCCTTGGTAAACATACCCATTTACGCCGTATCAACCATGATACCGGTCATGCTTATTGCCATCGGGGTGGCGGACGGAATACACCTGTACAGCCACCTGCACACCTTTGTTGACCACCATCCCAACGCAAGCAAACGCGAAGCCGTAAGTGATATGATTCATGAAATGTGGAAACCGGTAGTAATGACTTCGGTAACCACTGCTGTCGGGTTTATTTCGTTGCTCACATCGCAGGTGTATCCGGTAAAATATTTCGGAATTTTTACTGCTTTTGGTGTGATGATGGCCATGGTATTTTCATTGATATTTATCCCTGCCGGCATTATGATTTTCGGCCTACCCAAACCCAGGCCTGTGGATGCTGAGGAAGACAAAGAAGGCCACTCCCACTCAAAAATTGCCAACAACTTTGCGGCATGGGTTATTAAACACAAATATGTATCTATCATTGGCACAGCAGTAATTGTGGTTCTTTCAATAATAGGTATGCAGGAAATATGGATAAACTCCAGTTTCCTTGATAAGTTTGAAAAGGACAGCGACATTGTGCAAACCGATAAATTTATCAACGACCATTTTGG
>WGDP01000227.1 GCA_015493215.1 Bacteroidales bacterium
AAACCTGCCCTTGAATAGGCCAACCCCAGATCTGATAACACATCTGCAACATTGCGGATGGTATATAAGTTAGAAAACAACAAATAGGCATTTTGCAGATAATTAATGGCATTTTTGTATGCTTTTTTTCCGATGAGTGACAACCCAATGTTTTGATTGGCAATGGCAATGCCTTCGCGGTCGTTTACCTGTTTGTAATGATTTAACGATAAATTATAAAAATAAATGGCCGTATCGTACTCATGCATTTGGTGATAAACCGTAGCCATATTAAAAACAAAAGTTATATACAGGCTTTTATGTTTTGTGCTGTCAACCAGCGAAATGCCACGATTATAATACGCTATTCCGTTTTTTAAATCTGACATGTCAAGATAAATGTTAGCAATGGTTCCGTATCTTTTGGCAAGGTCCATGCTGTCTTTCAGACTTTTAAATATTTTAGCAGCCTTTAAGGAATAATTAATGGCTTCCGAAACATTACCCATCTCCTGCAAGGTGGTTGAAACATTGCCTAAGGAGATGGCGTAATTTAACGAATCGCCTTCTTGCTTAAACGTTTCTGCACTATGCTCTCCGTAGCTTAATGCCATTTTAAAGTTGCCCAATCGTCGGTATGTAATTCCTAAAATATCGTCTGTTTTGGCGGAGAGTTTAGGGTATTTTTCAGAGGTCGTTTTTGAAATATTGCAATAATACAATGTCGAGTCCAATTGGTCGATTAAATGATAGGATAGCGCCATATAAAGGTTGGCTAACGATTTTAAGCTGTCGCTATCCATTTTTTGTGAAAGTTTAATTGCCTTTCCGGCATACATTATTGAGGTGTCAAATGAATAGTTCCAATAGTATTTGCACAATTTTAACATTGAATTGTACGATGTAATACCCTTGCCTTTTGATTGGTTTGTTAATTTATTAATTTCAGCACTGCTTTGTGAATAACCCTGCTGAAAACACAAAAGAAGAAAAGACATTATTACTATAAACGTGCCTGCTATTTTTTTGGGATAAAATTCAATCATTTGCATTGCTGACTTTTGCCGGTTAACCGGTAAAAAATGGTCATACCTTAAGTAAATTTATTCTTATTTTACAAATGTAATAAATATACCTTGTAATTATGCTAATATTTAGAAGTGATAATAATTGAATAAATGTAAATAAAAGAATAACAGATATATAAAAAAATAAAGATTACCTTAAATCTACCTTGATTTACATCTTACTGCTTTTTAATCTACCTAAAATAAACCTCTTAATTTAGTGTACTAAGAGGTGCTGTCATAGTTTTGTGTCAAACTTTAAAATAAATTATTGCAATGAAAAAAGCACGCATATTGTTTTTTGGAATTTTACCATTACTTTTGGCTATCGTTGTTGTTCAGCCAATGTTTGCACAGGTAGCTGTAAATACAACAGGGGCCGTTGCTAACCCCAACTCCATACTGGACATAAGTTCGTCCGACAAAGGATTGTTGATACCACGAATGACTACCGCACAGCGAAACACATTTGCTTCGGGAATTGGTACGACCGAAAAGGGAATGATGGTTTTTGATACTGACGAAGCAAAGTTTTATTATTGGAACGGAACCTCCTTTGTTGCATTAAATTCGGGTTACTCCGATAAACTTGTTGACTCAAACGGTGATTCCGAAATAAGGTTGAGCACGCTTTATGGAAGCGATTTGGCAGAAATAGCGTTGGGAAATAAAACCTATTTTAAATTTAAACCCGGAAGGCTGGAGTTTGTTAACACCGGAAGTTCGGTTTTTATTGGTGAAGGTGCCGGGGCGGACGACAATCTTGATGATAATCAGAATGTTTTTATCGGCGCAGCTTCGGGACGTTTTAATACAACCGGATTTTATAATGTGGCAACCGGATATGGCTCCCTGAGAGATAATTTAACGGGTTTTCGTAACGTAGCCATAGGATATTTTGCTATGTTGGGCAACTCGTCGGGATCAAGCAATACAGCTATAGGAGAAAACACCCTAAAAAATGTAGATAGTTCTAACAGTAACACCGCAGTGGGTTCGAATAGTTTGATATTGTTGCAAAGAGGAAGCTCAAATACTTCCATGGGAAGTGGCGCATTATATACTTTGGTGAATGGTGAATCCAATACGGTTCTTGGTGATTATGCAGGGTTTAATGTTGACACAGGCAGAAACAATGTTATGATTGGGTATCGAAGCGGGTATACATCCTCTCCCCGGTCCGGAAGTGGAAATGTTTTTCTGGGCTATATGTCGGGTTATAACGAAACCGGCTCTAACAAACTTTACATTGAGAACTCAAACTCTTCCAGCCCGCTTATTGGCGGCGACTTTTCTGCCGATGAGGTTTACATTAACGGAACACTGAAAATTACAGGTGGAAATCCAAAACAAGGTAAATTTCTGCATTCGGACAACTCAGGGAACGCTGTTTGGGATAGCATTTCATTAAATCAGATTAATAATGTAATTGAAACCGACACAAGTGTGTTTATAGGTTATAGTGCCGGCGTTAGCGATGATGGAAATAATTTTAATGTCGGGGTGGGACGAGAAGCGTTGCATAGCATTTTGTCCGGTGTAAAAAATGTTGCTGTTGGTAATTTGGCACTTTACTCAAATGTTTCAGGGTCTTTTAATACTGCTATCGGTAACAAAGCACTATACAGCAATACAGGTGGCGAAAATACAGCTGTTGGTTATTACAGTTTAGCCAACAATACCGGAAGTTTTAATGTCGCCCTTGGTTTAAGGGCTTTAAACAATAATACCGGAGGCTTTTACAATGTGGGGGTAGGTAATTATAGTAACTATTTTAATCAGAATGGTTCCTACAATACAACAATTGGCTATAGTGCCGGCTTTGGAAGTGCGCTTCATTCATCATCCGGAAACGTTTTTATAGGCTATAATGCAGGTTATTACGAAATGGGAAACAATAAGTTATACATCGAAAACTCCGATTCCAATACACCGCTCATTGGTGGCGATTTTGCAGCTGATGAGGTTTATATTAATGGTACCCTGAGGATTACGGGTGGCAGTCCCGCTAACGGGAAAATTTTAACATCCGACGCATCTGGTAATGCAAGTTGGCAGGAAAATGCCGCACCAACCAAGCTTAACGACCTTACGGATGCATCTTTTGACGGCTCCAGCCTATTTGTGGGTGACAGTGCCGGTTTTTCCGATAATGGAACAGGCAATAATAATACAGCGCTTGGCAAAAATGCCCTTTACTCCAATGTAGCAGGTGCCTCCAATACGGCTATTGGAAACAAATCGTTAGAGAATAATGTAAATGCAATTAGCAATACAGCAGTAGGATACCGGACAATGAACTATAATACTTCAGGGTCGGGTAATACAGCCGTTGGTACTCAGGCTTTGCTATTCAATAACGCAGCAGAAAATACAGGGATTGGAAATCTCGCTCTTCGAAACAATACCAGTGGTGAAAAAAATACTGCCATCGGTTCTTACGCAATGATTGCTTCCGGAACAGGGTATGAAAATGTTGCTGCCGGTTTCGAGTCAATGGGCTCCAATTCTTCCGGTTATTACAATACTGCACTTGGAAAAAGGGCTTTATACGGCAACAGCGATGGATATCAAAATGTTGCAGTAGGCCATGAGGCAGGATTGAATGGTAACAATACTCAATGTACTTTTGTAGGGGCATCTGCTGATAACAATGGCGGTAATGCCCGAACTAACAGTACTGCCATCGGCTATGGGGCAATTATTTACGGCAGCAATATGGTTCGGGTTGGGAACGCAAGCGTTGTATCCATTGGCGGTTACGCCGAATGGACTAACATTTCCGATAAAAGATTTAAAACAAATATAAAAGAGGATGTGCCGGGCCTCAACTTTATACTGAAACTCAGGCCGGTAACCTATCAGCTGGATTTGCAGGCGATAAATAAGCATCTGGGAATTAAAAATGCTTCAAAAGAGTTAAATGCAGCAAAACAGAAGGCAATTCAAACAGGCTTTATTGCTCAGGAGGTTGAAAAAACTGCAAATGACATTGGATATGAGTTTAGCGGCGTTGATAAACCGGAAGATGAAAGAGGGGAATATGGCCTGCGGTATGCCCAGTTTGTGGTGCCGTTGGTAAAAGGTATGCAGGAACAACAAAAGCAAATACAAAGACTGGAGGCTGAAAACGCCGACCTGAAAATGAGGCTGGAAAAGCTTGAAAAAATAGTAGGAGAAAGGTAGGAAGTTTGGTTTGCAGCGGAAAAACCGTTTTGGTTTTGATGCTGCAGGCAGGCTTTCGTTTTTATTGAACGAAACTTCCCGGTTTTAAAGGATATCCTTTTTAAAACCGATGCTGAACCAAAGAGTGTTTCCACTGTCCCGGTATTTATTTGTACCTCCTTGATGAGATGGCCCTTCGCTCGTCCAATAATCCCTGTTGAAATCTCCTTTTATCAATAGCTTTAAGTCATCCGTAACGCTGTACTCTAACGACAGGCCTGCCGACCAACCGTAATTTTTGTTGCTTCTGATAAATCCTCCAAACGAGGGGCAAGCCCTGAAACGGTTGCCAATTATAACTTTTACTGTTAGTGGCAGGGTGATAAGGGCGCTGTTATTAATAAAAATAACCTGTAAGCCTGAATTATAGGATAGTAAAGATTTGACCGGCCTGTACTCAATGGTTGGCGAAACGATTAAATAGTTTAACTGGCCATCCACATAGCCTGTTCCCGATTCCAAACCGAAATTTAACTCTTGCGAAAAGGAATTTATTGCGAATGCCAAGAACAAAAAAGTCAGTAATGTTTTCACGTTGAATTTATTTTAATTTATCTGTTAAATACAAATAGTACTCAAGGCCATGATGCAGAAAAAAGCTGCCTTTGTCTTTTTCAAAAAAGTTGTAGTAATCTTCATCGGCGTATAGTATTACGGTGGCTCCGGTTCTTACATAGTTGCTGCTATGGACATATTCTTCAGGAGGTATAAAACCAGTTAGTTTTTTCGTGATGAACTTTGAAGTTATCTTTCCTAGATACTTCTCGTAATTTTGTTGTGCTTTTTTTGTGGGCTTGTCAAGCTTGTTGTAAATGTGTTTTGCAAACAGGTTTTTCGGAAACTTCAGTTTCTTAATCTCTTTTTTGGCATTGACAATGGGATTGGGCTTGTTAATGTCGTTAAGGGTTTGAATTGATATGGGCGTTTCGGGTACCCAGTCGGCGGAGTTAACAACATTGTAGGCCCATCCGTTTTGCGTAAGCTTTTCGTAATACATGGCAAAATTGATGTTGCCGGGCTTTGGCGATGCACTGCAATAGGTTTTAAACCTGACATCACTGGGAATTATTCCCTTGTGTTGCAGATTATAAAGGTAAGCGGTTAGCAGATAGTTTATTGCGCCTCCCTGACTATGCCCCATTAATAAAATATCCTTGATGCCTGTTTTGTATAATGAGTCTATTTTAGGAATGATATCTCTTGATAAACAGGCCATACTTATGAGCCACCCGATGTGAACAGCTGCATTTGAATCTTCGGCAAGTTCGTACGAAAAGGTGTCGGTTTTTGATAAGTGAATTGCTCCTTTCGCGGGAACCATGGCTGCATAAAGGTTTGCCAGCGAGCTTGCAGGATTTACTGTCGTCCCTCTGATGCTTACCACGGCAATGGTGTGATTATGGTTTACCCATAATTGCCATAAATTGTCCAATCCCACCTCTTTACTTTGATAAACCATTGTATAATCACGGGGTTTGGGATACTTACTGTAATATTTTTTGTTGGTTGTGGTTCTAAACGAAATCAAAAGCAATTCTTTGTATTCCGATTTGCTAAAATAGGGTTTGAGGTGTTGGCCGTAGAGCGGCTGATAAAATACCTGCCCTAAGATGGTTATAATAATAAAGATTGTTGTTTTCATGATTAATTTCATTTGTAAAAAATATTGTCAGAACAACAGGAATGCCAAATGCCAAGCCAGAAGTAACATTATTCTTTTCATAGTTTGAAGTTTGGTTATGGTGCGTGCCGTTTTTTACTTTTAATATATTAGCTTGTAATTTTCTCAAAATATACGACTATCTTTCTTGACTGCAGGTAAGTGAGGCATGCACTATGAGTCATTGTGTGCTGGTGTTTTTCATTTACTACCCAAATAATTTCCCCAGTGACCCCATCCAAGCGCTCCTGTTGCAATATAATACTTTACGCTATCCTTCGAAAAAAAATGGATCACATAATCAGAATAACCTGGTAAATGAGGATCGGCGAAATAACCACTTGTGTCTATTGGAATCGTATCGTTATTTACACAAATCATGTTGTTTGAAGTAGCATCATTTTTTACAGTTAATGTAATAGTATCAACAGAATATTCATTAAGTCCGCTCGCATCATCCCAGTCATGGGTCATCCCTATGCAAGTATAATTACCAATAAATTGTAATCTGTAATCGTCGCCGGCTAAAGGCTCTTTTTTGCATGATAAGAGTAAAATACTCAATAAAACGAATGTTGCTATTCTTGATGTTGAATAATTATTCATATTCTTTTATTTGGATTTTAGGTATTTATCAATGATGTTATTTATAATATCACTATTTATAGGTTTTGAAATAAAATCGTCACAGCCTACCGAAATGGCTTTTGCTTTTTTAGCAAGCGAAGTATAAGCTGAAACGGCTATTACAGGGCAATCAGGAAAATGTTTTTTTATTTCTTTTGTCGCCTCTAAGCCATCCATTACCGGCATTTTAAGATCCATGAAAATAAGAGAAATATCTTTGTTTTCTTTGCAAAATTCTATTGCTTTTTCGCCATTTATCGCATGATAAATAGTAAAGTTATACGGACTGTTTTTTAGTATCGTTTCTATCAACAAATAATTAAATTCTTCATCTTCGGCAATAAGAATATTATACACAGGTGTTTTATATGTCTTATTTGATTTTTCGGTTTCCTCCTTTTTACCGGTTGCTGTGAAAACGGGTTTGTATGGTATGGTTACTGTAAATATCGAGCCTTTACCTTTTTCCGATTCGACGGTAATTTTCCCTCCAAGTAGATCTACATTGCCTTTAACTATTGACAATCCCAATCCTAAACCGCCTACATTTTTTGACAAACTTTTTTCTTCCTGAGAGAAACGTTTGAATATTATTTTCTGATTTTCTTTTTTTATACCTCTTCCAGTGTCTTTAACGTAAAATTCTATATTTCCGTCATTTATTTTGTATCCGTATTCTATATATCCTTCGTTTGTGTATTTTATGGCGTTTTCAAGGAGATTGCCGATAATTTTATTTAATTTGCTTTGGTCTGTTACCACTGTGCTTTCTTCATCGGAAAGGCCTTTCTTAAGATATAGTTGTAAATCTTTCTTTTTAGCTTCTAAATTGAAAAATAAATAATGATCGAGTAACAAATTGTTTAAACAGATTTCCGTTTCGTCAACTTGTATCTGATTAGTTTCCAGTCGTGATATTTCTAGAATATCATCAATAATATGTAGCAGTTGATTTCCACTATTTCTAATAATGGATATGTATCGTTTTTTTTCTTCTTTATTCGCATCATCCAAAAATTCTGAGAATCCCAAAATAGCATTCATGGGTGTTCGTATTTCATGCGATAAATTTTGCAGAAACTCGGTTTTCAGCTTGTCACTTTCTTCGGCTTTTTCTTTAGCTATTGTAAGTTCCCTGTTTTTTTGTTCTAACAGTGCTTTCGAGTTTAACAACTCCTGTTTTTGTTTTTTGTTTTCCTCTTCCAGCTGGTAAATATGCAAAGCATTCTCAATGATTTTATGCAGTTTTTTTTCATCCCACGGTTTTTGGATATACTGGAAAATATGCGCCTGATTGATTGCATCTTGCAAGGCATCCATGTCAGAATAGCCGGTAATAAGAATTCTGTGTGGCTCAGGATGTTTTTCCAGCGAATATTTAAGAAAGTCTACTCCGCTAATTTCAGGCATACGTTGGTCGCTTAATACCAGATCAATCTTTACTTCGTCAAGAATTTTCATTCCCTCTTGGGCTGATGAGGCGGTATAAACCACATAATCCCTTCTGAAAGTATCCTTAAAAATTCTCAGGTTACTATCTTCATCGTCAACATATAGTATTTTATAATGTTTCATAATTACTTGCTTTTAATGGGTAAAATTAGTATTATTTCAGTTCCTTTTCCCTGTTCAGATATAATTTGGATATGCCCGCCGTGTTCCTGAATTATACCGTAGGTTATGGACATACCCAATCCGGTTCCCTTACCTACATCTTTTGTAGTATAAAACGGATCGAATATTTTTTCTTTGCTTTCATTGCTCATGCCGCAGCCGTTGTCTTTTATTGAAATCTTTATATAATCTTTCTCGTGGGAAGTGGATATCCATATTTTTCCGGTATCTTCAATGGCATCAACTGCGTTGGAAAGTATATTCAGAAAAACCTGATTGATTTTCCCCGGATGGCAGTACACATCGGGCATATCCGAATCATAATTTTTGATTATTTCGATATTGTTTTTATACTTGTTTTTGAGCAGCATCAAAGATGTGTCCAGTCCTTCGTGTATTTTATAGGGAAGCATTTTTTTTCCATCCATCCTTGAGAAATTTCGCAGGCTTTTCACTATTTCGGCGGTACGGTCGGCACCCAGCTTTATGTCGGAAATTATTTGTGGAATGGCCTGAAAGGCCTCGTCAAAATAGTTCTCAACTTTTAGTTGCTCTAATTTATTAAGTTTTTCTTTCAGGTTGTCTGTTTCGGGGTTTATTTTTGCTATTTCGTCAATTACCGGTTTAATATCCTCAAAATCGCGATACAGGCTGTTAATACCGGCATAAACAAAATTAATTGGGTTATTGATTTCATGTGCAATTCCAGCTGAAAGAACACCTAGTGAGGCCATTTTTTCGGCTTGTATCAGTTGCTGCTGAGTTTGTTGCAGCGTTTCAAGCGTTGCGGTAAGTTTTTCGTTGTTTTGATTTAAATCTTCGTTTATTTTATCAATTTTTTGCTTTTGCTTCATCAACAACGCATGGTCTTTTTTCTTTTGGCGATAAAAATAAGACAGGGCTGTTGTCAGGAAAATCATGAACGCAAAAGCCACGATAAAAAGGTTTCGTTCGGTTTCTTTTCGTTTCCTTTCAGCTTCCAAACGAGCCATCTCGGCATTGCTTTTTTCCAGTTCAGCCTGTTGCAGTTTTATTTTCTGTTTCTGCATTTCACTTTGATAACGGTTTTCAATGGCAGCAATGGCATATACTTTTTTAGTGTTAAAAATGCTGTCATAAATATCAATCCATTTTTCTTTGAACTGTAAAGCTTTTTTGTACGATCCAATTCCCTTATAACTATCTGATATAAGGCCGTATGCTATTTTCTGTGAATTTAATACTTCTATTTCTTCAGCCATTTTCAGTGCATTAAATTCGTACTTAAGCGCTTTGTTATATTGTCCTGTTTTGTTGAACAAATCGCCAATATTTAAAAGAGCAAGGATGATTCCGCGTTTATAACCCGTTTCATTATTAAGTTTCAATACTTTTTTATAATACTCAAGCGCTCCGGAATAGTTTTTTTGTTTTACGTAAACATCACCGATATTACTGTAAATTCTTGCAATGCCGTTTTTGTCACCAATTTCTTTGTAAATTTTTATTGATTTCATATCATATTCCATGGCCTTGTCGAGTTCGCCAAGATCGTTATATAGATTTCCAATATTTCCAAGCAGGATGGCTATTCCTCTTTTGTCTCCAATTTCCTTTTTTATCTGTAATGACTTTTGATAATATTCCAGTGCTTTTTTGTAGTTTTTCTGATAATAATAGATTATTCCAATATTGTTGATACATGAGGAATTTCCTTTTTTGTCGCCCAATTCCTTATATAGTTTTAATGCGTCCAGTTCGTATCCCAGTGCTTTGTCGTATATACTCCGTTTGATATAAATATTTCCGTAATCCATAAAAAGATTGGCAATATTTTTCTTATCATCTATTTTCTTGTAGATTTTGATAGCCTTATCAAAATAGTATAAAGCGGAATCATAATTGCTTTGGGAATAAAATGCTTTTCCTACACTCTGTAAACTCTGTGCAACATATTTTTCAATATCAAGCTTTTCGGCAAGTTTCAGTGCTTCACGGTAATAAAGCAATGTGGTATCAATAGAGGTATATTTATATAGTTTACCTGCCTCAAGATATTTTTTAATCAGGTTACTGTCGGGGTAAGAAGTTGCAGTTATCTGCTTAAGGCTGTCGAATGTACTCCGGTTTTGAGCAATAGTTGTAAGGCTTAACAAACTTGTAAACAAGAGTATGGCGTTAGTTATATGTATTGATTTTTGTATCCTCATGGTTATTGCTCAAATTGGCTACAATTAAAATATATACCCCACTCCAAAGGTAATTGTAATGGCTTTTACCTCCTGGCGGAAATTAACGGTTGTTTGTTCGGGAGGGGTGAGGCTCCAGTCTTGTCCCGGAACATCAATAAAATCGGCTCTTGTGCTCATATAGTCGCCATAAAGGCTGAAACTGTAGTTTTCGCTTCGATATTGAAAACCTGCTCCGGCTGACCAAATAAAGGCAATCGACTTGTTTACATATTGGTAGTATTCCAGGTTGCTTTGGTCTTGATTTGAGGTTCCCGTAACAGCATACTCGGGGCTATAAACCCCTGCGCCGCCAATTTTAGCGCGTGCAATAAATGAAAAGGACTCGCCAAAGGGGATTCTTAAAAACGGGCCTGCCATAATACCACCGATATTCCATGGGCGTGTTGCGGTAACGGTGAGGTCGGCATCAATTTTTGTACCCAGCGAATCGGCCAGTGCCAGTTGGTCAACGTTGTTGTATCCGAACATAAAGTCAACCTGAAAGCCAAAATTATGAGTCAACCGGTGTTCGTAAACCATGCGCACCATCATGCCTGTTTTGGCAAAACCCGGGTAGGAAACGGCGGTGTCGGAAAAAAGGGTGGCATCGTATGAGGCATAATGCGACAGGGGTAGGGAGGCTCCAATTTCCAATCCCAAAGAGGTGCGTCTTGTGCTTTGCCCCAGGGCAATGGCTGAAATAAAAAGTGAAATAATTAATAATCGTGTTTTCATTTTTTAAGATTTTTACGTGTTACTTATATTATTGTTTAAATGCAGCATTCCACAAAGGTATTAACTTATGAAACACCCTCTTTATTCAAGGTCGATATTTAATTGTCTCGACCACATTATTGTTTCGTCTTTTTGCCTTGTAAG
>WGDP01000228.1 GCA_015493215.1 Bacteroidales bacterium
ATGGCCATTGGCCTCGAAGACTATACAGCCGATTTGGGTACACGGCGCACCAACGAAGGAACCGAATCATTTTTTGCCCGCAGTATGGTGGTGAATGCCTGTCGTGCCGCCGGTATTCAACCCATCGACTCGGTATTTTCAGATGTGGCCGACATGGAGGCGCTTGCTGCCAATGTAAAGGTTTCAAAATCGCTTGGCTTTGACGGGATGGGTTGTATTCATCCGCGACAAATTAATATTATTCACCAAAACTTTGCTCCCGAAGAGGCTGAAATTGAAAAAGCAAAAAAAATATACCTTGCTTTTAAAGAAGCCCAATCTAAAGGACTGGGCGTGGTTTCTCTCGGTTCAAAAATGATTGACCCACCGGTGGTTAAGCGTGCTGTAACTACCATTGAGCTTGCCGTTAACACCGGTAAACTGGCTGAAAACTGGGAAACGGATACAGCAGAGAAGTAGTTTATATTGGAAACTTAATAATTGAATAAGATTTATGGAAAAATATAAAAACATAGTAACCAATGCCGCAGGCCGTCAGGTGCCGACTATTATTAACGGCGAAGAGCATGTACCGTTTATGGGGGTAGGTAAGTATCGTCCCACAGGCCGAAAATACGGTCCGCCCATTGCCACCTGTGCCGACTATCCCGATGATGGAAACAAAATAGTAGCCAACCTTAAAGAGGCACTTATTAAATCGGGGTTAAAAGATGGGATGACCATTTCGACCCATCACCACTTTCGTAACGGCGACCTGATTGCCAACATGGTTTTTGATATTGCCAAAGAGCTTGGTGTTAAGGATTTGCGCTGGTTTCCTTCGGCATCGTTTCCTTGTCACGAACATCTGATTCCCTATCTTGAAGATGGAACCATTAACAGGATTGAGGGCAGTATGAACGGCCCGCTGGGAAAATTTGCTTCGGAAGGAAAGATGAAAGGGCTGGGGGTACTCCGCTCGCATGGCGGCCGCTATCAGGCTATCCAGGATGGTGAAGTGCATATTGACATTGCTGTTATTGCAGCCCCCACAGCCGACCCCTTTGGCAATGCCAACGGCGTTAACGGCGATGCTGCCTGCGGGTTGCTTGGCTTTGCCCTGGGCGATTCGCAATATGCCGACAGGGTTGTGGTGGTAACCGATAATGTGGTTCCGTTTCCGGCCATTCCATGGCAGATAAATGGTAACTATGTCGATTTTGTGGTTAAAGTGGATAAGGTGGGGATTCCTGAAAAAATTATTTCGGGAACCACAAAAATTACCAAAAGCCCCGACAGGTTGCTTATTGCAGAGATGACAGCCCGGTTTTGCGAGCAGGCAGGTTTGATTTACGACGGCTTTAGCTATCAGGCAGGTGCCGGTGGAACTGCCCTCTCCATTGGAAACTATTTCGGTGATATTTTACGTAAAAACGGCTGGAAAGCAAGTTTTATAAGAGCCGGCAGCAATAAATATCCCGTTCAAATGCTGGAAGAGGGTATTGTGGGATACATACTCGACGGCCAGACCTTCGACCTCGAAGGAGTTCGTTCCATGCGCGAAAACCCGAACCATGTGTGGACTTCGCCGTTTACCTCTTATAACTATCATGGTAAAGGTAACTTTGCTTCCATGCTCGATGTGGTGGTGCTGGGTGCTACCGAGGTGGATCTGAATTTTAATGCCAATGTGGTTACCCATTCCGATGGCTATCTGCTGCATGGCATAGGAGGGTGGCAAAATACACTGTTTGCCAAAACCACCATTTTACCCATTCCGCTGTTTCGCGACAGGATTCCTGTGATTAGAGACGAGGTTACCACCCTTTGTGCTCCGGGCGAAATGATTGATGTGATTGTTACCGAAAGGGGCATCGCCATTAATCCGCTGCGAACCGATTTGATTGAAAAAACCAAAAACTCGGGACTCCCGCTTAAAACCATTCAACAGCTTAAAGATGAAGCGGAAGAAATTTGTGGTGTGCCCGAAAAAGCTCAACTGAGCGATGAAATTATTGCCGTAATTAAATGGGTTGACGGAACGGTAATCGACTCGGTAAGAAAAGTAATTAATTAGTATCAGGACAAGTTCCGAATACCACATTAAGCTCACTTAAAGCTCATTCAGGTTTGTAACCTGAACCTTGAGTTTGGATTTAACTAGATAAAAAAATCAGGACAAATGTTATTGTTTTGATTTTTTTATTTACTTTTGTATCTAGTTATATAACTAGTATTAATTAAAATTTAAACATCATGGGATTTTCAACAAAGGTTCAGTTAATCAACCGTAAGGCAAGCGAACAATGGTACGTTAATCTAC
>WGDP01000229.1 GCA_015493215.1 Bacteroidales bacterium
AGCCCGTCAAAACTTTTTCGCATATCAGTGGGATGAACATAGAGGTGAAACCTGTTGCTGGAGGATATTGTAAACATCTTGTTGATTTTTGAGCGCAAACATAGAGCGTATTGCTATCTCAAAAAAGACGGGGTTGGTAGTGGGGATACGACTGTCCGGCAAGGCAGGTAGTCGGAGTGTGGCGTAAAGCATACCAATCACGTCAACACAGACAAACTAGCGGAAGATACTGTAGAACGAAGCATACCAAACTCACGTCTGTTTATTTCAATCGAAAACCAGGCCATCAATTAATTATAAAGAGTAGCCCTTATTCACCAGAACGCCCTGAAAGGGCAACTTATTCTATCCCAATGGCGAAGCCTTGGGATAATGGCAAAGAGAACGTTAGCGCCCTGAAAGGGCAGCTTAATGCATCAATAGCTCAAAAAAGACTTTAAACAAGTTCGTCATAAAAACTACGCCATTTCAACAACCTTCATGGCTGCTTTTATTCCATCGGCGGCACTGGAGACAATGCCTCCCGCGTATCCGCTGCCTTCGCCAACTACATAAAGATTATCGAAACCCGTACACCTGCCATCCGGCTCACGGTCAACCTGAATAGGTGCCGATGTTTTGCTTTCGAGGCCAATCACGTTTCCGGTTCCGAAGCCATGCATCTTTTTAATAAAATCTTTTAGTCCTGCACGCATGGCTTGAGCGGTTTTTGAAGGAAGCATCTCCCACAAAGGAGCCTGTTCAATGCCCATGGGATAGCTTGATGTTTCGTAACCCTTTGTAATTTTTCCACGGATAAAATCCTGTACGGAACAATAGGGCGCTTTGTATTGATTTGAAAATTGGTAAAAGGTGTGCTCAAGGTTTTCCATCCAGTCGAGGATTTCCAACGCCGAAACGCCGGGTTTAATCATTTCAATGGGGTTAAACGCAGCCACCAATGCAGCATTGGCAAAGTTTTCGTTTCGCATATAGCGGCTCATACCATTTACAATGTTGGCCTCTTTTACTGCGGTAGCAGGCACAATAACTCCTCCGGGACACATACAAAAGCTGTAAATATTTTGCTGTCCGTTTCCCTTTGATGTCAACCGGTATTCCGCTGCTTTTACTCCCGGCAACGAAGGCACACCCCACTGTGCAATGTTGATAATCTCCTGATTATGTTCCATCCTGCTGCCGATGGCAAAGTTTTTGGCATGGAAGCCAATCCCGTTTTTAATCAACATACGATACGTATCATAAGCTGAATGGCCAGGTGCAACAAAAACGTAATCCGCTTCAAGGCTTCCTCTGTTGGTTTCAACCTCAACAACATTTGTCTGCCTGATTTTTAAACCCGTCATGGTCGTCTCAAAAAGGAAACTGCCACCAAGGTTCTCAAACTGTTTTCTCAGATTTTTAACAATAATTTTCAGGTTATCGCTTCCCAGATGGGGATGGGTCATATACTCAATCTCGGGAGGAGCACCGGCAGCAACGTAAGAAGAGAAAATAAAAGCCTTCTCGGCAGAAATCCGCTTGCTGCGCGAAGTAAGTTTACCATCGGAAAAGGTGCCTGCACCACCTTCGCCGAAGGCATAATTACTTAAAGGATTAAAAACACCCGTAGTTTCAAACTGCCAGATGCCTTCGGTACGCTTTTCCACATCGGTACCACGTTCAACAAGGGTAGTTTTAAAGCCTGCCTGTTGCAAAACAAAAGCGGCAAAAAAACCGGCAGGGCCACTGCCAACCACCACTACCCTTTTATTGCGCTTTTTATAGGGTATTTTAAGATGTGGTTTTTTAGGGGCTTCATCCTGCTTAAGTGCATCGGCTTGAACCAGCAGCTTCATCTCCCAATGGATGTTCTTTTTGTTCCGGGCATCGAGGCTTTTGCGCTCAATGGTAAACTTAAACTTTTTAAGTCCCGTTTTTGAAGCAATCTTTTTACGCAACAGGTTATCATCGTAACCCGTTGGTACTTTTAATGTTAACTGTTTATACCCCATTAATTCATATCGACAAAATAAGGTAATCTTGCCTGCACTCCCTGCATTTTTTCAACTTTAAGTATCCGCTCGTAATACTTGTAATAGTCGCCCATTTGACTTTTAGCAATATGTGTTGAGACTTCACCCGACATCTCCTCTACAAGCGACTGGAAAAAGTCCTTGGCCACCGGATACTCCGAAATTTTATATTTGTCGCCCAGACCGGCTTCGCGCGCAGCAGCATTTATAGCTGCCTCAAGCCCGCCGATGCTATCCACAAGTCCCACTTTAATGGCATCGGAACCGGCCCACACTCTGCCCCTTGCAATGCTGTCAACATACTGCTTATCCAACTTTCTGGAGTTGGAAACCAGCGTAACAAAGTTGTTGTAAATGCGTTTGATGCTATTGTTCAATTTGGCTTTTTGCAACTCGTTCATGGGCTTCATCACATCAATAAAGTCGGCGTTTTTATTGGTCTGAACCTCATCAAAGGTTATTCCCAGCTTGTTATTGAAAAACCCTTTCATATTGGGGATGATACCAAACACGCCGATGGAACCCGTTACGGTTGATTCTTCGGCAAAAATTAATTTTCCGGGTGTTGATATCCAATAGCCACCCGATGCGGCATAGTTGCCCATGGAAACAACAACCGGCATTTTAGCAGCTGCCAATGCCAGCTCGTGGCGAATGATTTCGGATGCCTGTGCATCGCCACCGGGGGAGTTAACCCTGAAAACGATGGCTTTAACCCTGTTAAGTTCTCTGACTTTACGAATGGTTTCTGCCAACGATGCCGAACCAATGGTATTGGGCGTACTCTTGCCCTGCGTGATGTCTCCCTCGGCATAAATAATAGCAATTCGATCCTTGGATTTTACAGGCTTTTTAGCCACTGCCACATTGTTGTATTTTGCAAAAGATACAAAATTCAGTTCACCTCCCCCACTCTTTTCTTTAAGCATATTTAAAATCTGGTCGCGATATACGGCACTGTCGATAAAGTTGTTTTGTCGTGCCACGGCAGCTGTTGACAGTTCAAGATTGTCGGCAATGGCGTTGAGTTTATCAATGCTGATGTGTCGGCTTTTTGAAACCACCTTTAAATATTTCCCCCAAATGGCATCAAGCATGGTGTTAAGTTGTTCTTTATTAGGCTCCGAGGCCTTATCGTACAATAGCGGCTCCACAGCACTTTTGTATTTATTGTCAGGCCCGCGAACCACCTGTGTTTCTATTTCAAGCTTATCCAAAAGTCCTTTAATAAAGGTAAGCTGTGCATGCAAGCCTTTAAAAAGAATAATTCCTTCGGGATTTAAAAATATTTTATCGGAAACAGTGGCAAGGTAATAACCGCTTTGGTCGTAATTGTTTCCATAACTAACTATAAATTTCCCCGATTTTTTAAACTCCTCCAATTTATTTCTAATCTCTTCCAGAGTGGCAGCGCCGGCCGGAACCGATTCCATATCTAAAAAGATACCATCCACATTCTTATCGTGTTCGGCTTTTTCGATGTTTTTCAAAATATCGTTTAAACCCCAGGGCTTGTTGGCTTCCATGGTGGCGAAATTAAATCCGTCAAAAGGGTTCGACGGCGTACGGTCTTTAATGGTATTTTTAAAGGATATTCTTACAATCGAATGAGGTTGTATGGAAACGGTACCCACATCACTTTCCTGCATATTCATCACGGTACCCACCATTAGGGCGACAAAAAAAGTAATTACAAGCAACACGGCAATAAAAGTTCCCAATGCCGAGGCAAACATAAATTTAATAAACTGCTTCATAATTTTATTAGTTTTAAATTGTTAACGAAAATACAATATTAACAGTTACGTGTGCATAAAAAATCGACAAAGTGACAAAAAAAATCGGTGAATTGTCGGATATTTGACGTATGATATTTTCAATTCATATCAGGCCGGCTTCATTTATCATCGTTAAAATATTTTTTATTTTTTCGCTTTTGATTATTGTAAAAAGTCCCAATACTTTTTCGGAAGGCCACATGATGATGAATGGCAATAACAAGGCAAACATTTCGGGGGTTCAAGCCGAAAGCATCACCATCAACGGAAAGATCTTTTCGTTTTTCATGCAAAAGCCATCGGCAACTCTTCCTAAAGTAAATAAAAAGCCATTGCCTGAAACAGCAGCTTTTCCATCAACTAACATTCGCTCAAAAGGCAATCTCACAGCACAAATGTTAAGTGAGTTTTTATTAAAAAACAATCCTGCCTTAAACCCTGATTACACATTGCGGTTGGCCACCGTATATAAGGAAGAGGCTTCTGACGAAGGCATTAACACCGATGTGGCTTTCAGCCAGATGTGCCTCGAAACGGGTTTTTTAAAATACGGGGGTGATGTTTCGCCCGGACAAAATAACTTTTGCGGACTTGGTGTTACCGGCCAAGGAGTTAAAGGAATGTCGTTTGCTGATATGCGCTCGGGGGTGAGGGCACACATTCAACATTTAAAGGCTTATGCCTCTCACGGAAAACTTAATAACCCATTGGTTGATAGCAGGTTTAATTTTGTTAAACGGGGCAGTGCCACCAAAGTTGACGAACTACAAGGAAGGTGGGCCACCGACAGAAATTACGATAAAAAGATTATTAGCCTGCTGAAAAAAATGTACACAGTGGCAAAAAGTTAATCTGTTTTATGGCCGTGTTACAAATATAGTTTTACATTTGTAGCCTGAAAAGAGAAAAATAATGACATTTATTTCAAACATACAGTTTTATTATTTCTGGTTTTATGCTCACATAAAGTCCGGGAAATGATTGTGTGTATTTGATTAACAAGTATATAAAAAAGCTCCCGGATTATTTCGGGAGCTTTTTTTTATGCTTTAACAAAAACAATTATGGTTAAAAAAACAGCGATTCAAGGGGTGTCGGGTTCGTTTCACGAAATTGCAGCACGACAATATTTTGCCAACGAAACAATTCAACCGGTTGAGTGCGATTCGTTTAATGCGCTGTTTGATGCCTTGCAGTTTAAAGAAGCCAATTTTGCCGTTGTGGCCATCGAAAACAGTGTGGCGGGCAGCATTATCCCCAACTATGCCCACATTAAAAACTCAGGATTTAAAATTATTGGTGAAGTGTATCTTCGAATTGAGCAAAACCTGGTGGGCATTCCGGGACAAAAAATTGACAGCATCAAAGAAATCCATTCGCACCCCATGGCCATTGAGCAGTGTGGCGAATTTCTTAATCCGTTGCGACGAAAGGGCGTTAAAATTGTAAACAGCGAAGATACGGCACTCAGTGCCAAACGAATAGGAGAAAATAGAATTGCCAACACTGTAGCCATTTCCAGCCGGCGTGCTGCAGAAATCTACCATCTGGAGGTACTGGCCGAAAGTATTGAAACCAATAAAGAAAACTTTACCCGCTTTTTGATTCTTTCAGGTGAAGAAGCTAATAACAACACGCATCGCCTTACGCCAAACAAATCAAGCATCTGTTTTAAACTGCCTCATGAGCAGGGAAGCCTTTCACAGGCACTGTCGGTACTTACCTATTACAAAATGAACCTGACCAAAATTCAGTCGTTGCCCATTGTTGGCAAAGTATGGCAATACCTGTTTTATGTTGATTTGGTTTTTGACGATTACGAAAAATACCGCCTGTCGTTAAAAGCCATTGAGCCGCTTACCACTGAAATGCAAATACTTGGCGAATATCGTCAGGCATACAGGCCCGCTGAAACAGAACAATTGATAACCCAAAATGAGATAAGCCATGATTATAAAACCCGCTAACCGGTTACGCAGCGTAGAAGAATATTATTTTTCGAAAAAGCTAACTGAGATAAAGAAAATGCAACAATCGGGCGTTGATGTTATCAATCTCGGTGTAGGAAGTCCCGATATGGCGCCGGAAGAAAAGCTTGTTTCAAAGCTTATTAAAGAAAGTTTAAACAAAGCCAACCACTCATACCAAAGTTACACCGGCATTGAGGAGCTTCGCGAAGCTTTCGCATCGTTTTATCACCATCATTTTAAGGTGCTGCTTAATAAATCTGAGTTTTTACCATTGATGGGTTCCAAAGAGGGGATAATGCATATTTCGATGGCCTTTTTAAACAGCGGCGACGGTGTACTTATTCCCAATCCGGGTTACCCGACCTACGAAGCGGTAAGCAGGCTTTTGGACGCCAATGTAATGCGCTACGATCTTACTGAAAAAAATAACTGGTATCCCGATTTTAAAGCATTGGAGAAGTTGGATTTATCGCGGGTAAAACTGATGTGGGTTAACTATCCCAACATGCCCACCGGTGCTAAGGCCACAAAGGAGTTGTTTCAGGAACTTGTTGATTTTGGAATAAAACATCAAATATTAATTGTCAACGATAATCCTTACAGTTTTATCTTAAACGATGAGCAGTTGAG
>WGDP01000230.1 GCA_015493215.1 Bacteroidales bacterium
AAAGAACAATAAGGGGAAGGTTTACGGGTAGTTAGGCTTTATGCCAAAAAAACGATGAAAAAAAATATAAAGTGAAATAACGAATAATTGATTACCTTTGTAATATGATGCGATTTAACGAATACATAGAGATTAAAACAGAAAAAAGATTTGGAAAACCGGTAATTAAAGGTACAAGAATTTCTGTTTACGATATTTTATCATGGTTGTCCAATGGAATGACCCGAAAAGAAATAATTCATGACTTTCCTGAATTAACAGAGAACCAAATTAATGCTTGTCTTTCATTTGCAGCCAAGAAGGAACGAGGACAAATATATGCCTAATGAAACTTCTTTTTGACCAAAATATATCCTTTCGACTGATAAAACGAATTATTGACTTTTTCCCAGATTCAAAACAGGTTCGAGAATTAGGACTTGAAAACTCAAGCGATATTGAAATATTTGAATTCGCAAAAAGGAATGAGTTTGCAATAGTAACTTTTGACTCTGATTTCTGTGATTTAAATATAATCAAAGGTTACCCTCCAAAAATAATTTGGAGCACTAAAATGCCAACAATCCCCTTTTATTCTCCGGACTAAACCCCGGCAAAAAAGAGTTTTAATCATTACCCTCCCAGCCCGAAGTTAATATAGCTTATACTGAAATTTTTTGGCAAAAAAGTCCTTTAGTAAATAAAGCAAGCCATAATAAGGAACAAGCAATAAAAGAGAGAAGATTCCTGCCAACCCCTGATCAAGGCCAAGATTCAGAAATATTATCAAGCTTAGCACTACCAATAGAAACGGAAAAAAATAACCCAGCAAAACAGCAAAAGTCCCCAGCGATTGTTTCATTTCAACGGTAACCATTTGTCCCTCTTTGAAACTAAATCCTCTCGGAAGGTTCATCTCCACCACCTTTTCTTCCACTTCACCCACCGAGCACGAGCCTTTCAACTGACATGAAGCACAGCCTGCTTTTGCTATCACCGAAACACTTACCTTATTCCCATCAACCGATTTAACAACTCCCGGATGGGTTACTATTTTATCTCCTACCGACATGGCGACAAAGGTAGGCAAATTTGAGCTTTACTGTTTTAATTTGGCTTTATCCTGTTTTTCATGGCTGATTCCTATTTTAATGTGTAAGAAAAGTTTTGCTTTTAACAAAGCAAATACTCCTTTACAAACACAAAACCACGAAGTGGTTTAATATGAATAAGCATTGGTGAAACCGGTGGATAAAACAATAAACCTTGACAAACCCTGTAAAAGTTCAATATTTTTTATTTAACCCCTTCAGGGTTAGAATGTATTATTTCTTTTATATCCGTGCACCCTGCACTTCGTACAGGGCTATTCATATTAAATCCTTTCAGGATTTTGCCGGCAGATACTAAGTGGTAATTCTCTTCTTAAGCCATTTCAATCCAAATTTTGCTTATACTATCCTCATTCGTTAAATATTATGCTACTTTAGTCATCCAAACAAATCCATCTGCTCCATGAAAAAAATTATCCTGTTCCTTATTATATCGGCTCTTTTTTCCGGGTGTCTTCCAAAAAAGGAAAAGAGCGTTTGGCTGCTTACGGCTCCTGCCGGGGCGTTACCCACCCATATCAACAAAACCGGAAAAACAGTCATCCCCAACGGACGGTTTATTACGCCGGCAGGAAAATCCATTACTACAGCGCCACATCCTTACGGATTGGTGGTAAGCAACGATGGAACTATCGCTATTACAGCCAATTCGGGTATCAACCCGCTTTCCATCACCATTATTAAAAACCTGCAATCCGACCACCCTGAAGTTATGCAGGTACCTCCGGGAGCCGAAACCGACAAAGGAGTACTTGCATCGGTGTTTATGGGACTTGCCATTTCGCCCGACAATAAAACTGTTTACGTTTCGGGTGGCGAAGAAAATAAAATCTACCTTTTCGATATTAACACCGGAAAACCAAAAGGAACCATCGACTGTGCATTTGTTTCCGACAGTGTAAACTACGCTGACGGGTACATTGGCGACATGGTACTGTCAAAAGATGGCAACACTCTTTACGCTGTTGACCAGATTGGTTTCAGAATGGTTATTATTGACACCAAAAACAAAAAACTTACCCACTCCGTTCCCGTGGGACGTTACCCCTTCGGCATTCAGCTTTCGCCCGATGAAAAGAAAATTTATGTGGCCAACGTGGGTATGTTTCGGTATGGATGGATAAAGTCGGCCGACAGCAACAAAATAATGCCCATCGACTTCCCTGCCTTTGCTTATCAATCAAAAGAGATGAAAGAGGGCATAAAAAACGACACCATCATCATTCCCGGCCTTGGCAACCCCAACCATATCGACGCCTTTTCGCTCTTTACCATCGACTTGAGTGACAACACCCATCCAAAAGTCGTTTCCAAAATAAAAACCGGCCACCTGGTGGGTTCAATGGTAGAGGATTTCCCGGCTGTAGGAGGTTCAAGCCCCAACTCGGTAGTGGCTACGGAAGAGTACGTTTTTGTGAGCAACGGCAACAACGACAATGTTTCGGTTATTTCCGTAAAACCGGACACCATTGTTAAAACCATCAAACTTATTCCCGATGAACGGCTAAAACATTTCAGAGGGGTTATTCCCTTTGGCCTGGCATTGAGTCCCAATCAAAAAAGGCTGTATGTTGCCGAATCAGGTATCAATGCAGTGGCTATAGTCAGCATTCCCAGATTTAAAGTTCTGGGGCATATTCCAACGGGATGGTTTCCGGCAAAGCTTAAGGTTACCAACGATGGCAGAAAACTGGTAATTGCCAATGCCAAAGGATATGGCAGCGGTCCCAACGGCGGGAAAGATTTTACAGAAGGCCCCGAAGGGAGCTATATCGGCTCGCTGATGAAAGGTACCGTTCAGGTGATTGACATCCCCACCGATTCAGCCTTGAAAAAAATGACAACACAGGTTGTTGCCAACAATTACAAATTTGTAAAAGCAACCGATTCTTTATTACAACTTCGTGGCAACAACCCTGTTCCACTGTATCCCGGCGTGGCCAAAAGCCCCATTAAACACATCGTTTTTATCTCCAAAGAAAACCGCACCTATGATGAGGTACTTGGCGGGTTAAAAAATGCGGATGGTGATTCATCGCTGGCACGATATGGAAAAAACGTTTCATTTCATAACCACAATAAAACCGATTCGCTGCACAATGTAACGGTGATGCCCAACCATTTGGCACTGGCGCGTAAGTTTGCCTTTGCCGATAACTTTTATGTGGACTCGGATGTGTCGGCCGACGGCCACCGCTGGCTGGTAAACACTTACCCCAACGAATGGGTAGAAACATGCACTCCGGCAAGTTACGGAGGCAACCGTTACTTTAAAGAACACTCAAAGGCACCGGGTATCTTTGCCATGAATGGAGCTGCGGGTGCTGTTTTTCCCGAAGATTATAACGAAGAAGGCTCTTTGTGGGATCATCTCGAACGGAACAAAATCGACTTTTACAATTTTGGTTTTAGCATCATGTTCGAGCCGGCTTTATACAAACCGGAATACAAATACACAGGATTGAAACATATTATTAACTACCCTGTTCCACAGCCGCTTTTCAGCAGGACATCGCGAATGTATCCCACCTACAACACCGCCATCCCCGATCAGTTCAGAATCGACCAGTTTATTAAGGAGTTCAACAGCAAATGGATTTCCTCCGCTGACACCCTGCCCGAAATCATCACCGTTATCATTCCCAACGACCATGGTGCCGGCGACCGCCCCGAAGCAGGGTATCCTTTCAGGGAGAGTTACATGGCCGACAACGACCTGGCCGTTGGCAGAATTGTGGAATTTCTTTCGCACACACCTTATTGGAAAAACATGATGATTGTTATTACCGAAGATGACGCACAAAACGGTGTGGATCATGTGGATGCCCATCGCAGTATATTAATGGTTATTTCACCGTGGGTAAAACGAAATTACGTAAGTCATGTTCACTATAGCTTTGGCAGCATTTTTAAAACCTTTTGGAATATAATGGGCCTGCCCTACCTCAACCAATACGATGCGGCTGCCACCGATATGGCTGATTTTTTTACTTCAAAAGCCGACTTCACTCCTTATAATGCAGTACCCATTGACACCAACATTTTCAATCCCGAAAAAGCTTATGGCCCGCTTGATGAGCAGTTCGACTGGGAAGCAGTAAAAAACGCACCCGAAATGGATAATGTTGACGATATGCTTCGCGACAGCAAAGAGCAGGATAAGGACAGAATGGAGAACAGGGAGAGGAAATAGAAGGGTAACCCTGATTTAACAATTTCTTACCAATAAAGATTCTATTTGACTAATAAGGTAAAACGGTAAATTGATTAAGCGAAACGGTTTACCGTTAATTGTTTTAGTGTTTTCCACGTTAAAATGTCCGGCATATATTCTTATTGCAATATTGTGAGGTGCCTCATCAATAAACCTGTGAAGCGAACGGAGTGTACCGCTTGCTCCGGACTTCACCTCTACCGGAATAAGAATATCATTCCATGGCAGCACGTAGTCAATTTCAGCCTGTGCATTTGTTTTTTTTGGCACCCAAAAATTTAACTTCGACCTGACCGAAGGTGTAAGGCATAACAACTCCTGACCTGCTATATGTTCTGCAATTCTACCATTATATACGTCATCAATATTTTTTGAAACGACCAATTGTTTTTGAAGTCCTGCCGAATAATTTACCAGTCCGGTATCAAGCATAAGAAGCTTGGGAGAAAAACCTAATTTTTCTTCAATGGGGAGCGTTGTGCGAGTAACGGGATAAATCAGCTGCAACAACATTGCTTTTTCAAGGGTTCTAAAAGCTTCACCCATTTCACGAGAGCGATAGTTTGATTTTCCGAAATTAGCAAATGTTATTCTCGAACCTGCGTATTGAAAGGCCGAATCAATAATATACCTTACCACATTGGCCATTGTTTGATTGCGCGCATATTTTTCCACATCATCCTCGTACGAAACGATTAAACGATCATAAATATTCCCCAAACGATGCATATCTCTTGATTCTGAATATTCATTCAAAATTTCAGGCATGCCGCCAATAACCGAATAATTATTAAATAACATTGTTAATTTATCATGGGCGTATTTAGGAACCACACCCTGTTTTACCAGTTCAAGACTTTTATCTTCCCCAATGGCCATCAAATATTCATCAAAAGAACAAGGGCGTACCGGCAAATATTCAACTCTGCCAACAGGAAATGAGATGGTATTATCTATCAAGGTTTCCAGAAGCGAACCGGCAGCAATTACATACAGATGTTTTGCCTCTTCATACAAATACCTAAGTGTTGCCACCGCATTCGGACTGTTTTGTATTTCATCGATAAAAAGCAGTGTTTTGCCATGATTCTTTTCGGCATCCTTTAAAAAAAAGATTGCATCCAACAAGTTTTCAATATCAAAAGAGCCGTCAAAAAGTTTGTTTTCCCTTTCCTTTTCAAGGTTTAAGTAGATATATTGGTCAAAATCCTTTGCAAACATTTCTACAATTGTGGTTTTTCCAACCTGCCTTGCACCCCTAAGCACCAGCGGTTTACGGTCTTTTTCTTTTGCCCAACTTCTTAGCTTCTCAATATTATTTCGATAAAACATAATTACTATTGTAACATATTAGGGGGTAAAAGTAGTATATTTTGTAACAAACTACAACATAATTTTGGTGTATTTTGTAACATATTATAACATAAAAAAGAAATTTCTGTAACAAACCACAACCCTACAACAAAATACCCGATAGAGTTTTATCAAAACCGGCTATCATTTTAGATGCGGTTATTAATCATTATGTTTCCCGTATAAATATCTGTATCTTTGTACATGCTTAGTAACGTTTTCATTAAATAACAATAAACTACCTACCACAAAACGAAAAAGTTAATACAAAATGGAAAAAGAATTTATTGAAAAACAGTATCGCCGAATTCAGCGCAGGATAGCGAAATATAAAAATCCTGAAAGAATACAAGACGAATTGTTAAGTGGTGACGTTTCGGCTTACACAAAATACAAACAGGAAACCATGATTCCCATTTTAGAAAAGACTTTAAGAAAAATTAAGGAAGGTAGTTATGGAATCTGTGAAAAATGCGGAAAACCCATTGAAAGAGAACGATTAGAACTGGTGCCGGCAGCCGAATTATGCCTTACATGTATGAAAGAAAAGCTATAACTCTCGCAATTTCTTACAAAGAGGATTGTTCGTAGCAACATTGAGACATCTACCCGGAAGTGCGGTTGTACATAAAATGCTGATTTAAAAAGGTTATTAAAGAAACAATCGCCTCTCGTAAAATATTTACCAAAATATGAATACTTTATTTTAGTTGCAAAGATGAATCAGCCGGTAGGATTGAGATTTGGGTTTTGTTTATTGGTTATTACCTGCCTGCCAGTCAGGCTGGTTTGGAATTTGGAGCTGCAGTATTGGAATTTCTTTTTTAGCGGATTGTTTTTAAAGTAGCGTTGTTTTGAAGTTCTTTACCTGCTCATTGTTTATTGAATATTGCTTATTGCACATTTCTAAGTTATTAATATTCAATATTCATCGCTCAATGTTCAATGTTCAGATTTGTTTCCAAATCATCAACAAAACCATGGTTTTTTGTGGTTGGGGTCACTCAGGTCGTTGGCCGACATAAGCTGATTGCCGTTGTAGGTAAGTGTTATGTTGTCGATATCACCAAATTCGGTTCCGCCAACAGAGCCTTTACGGTTAATGGTGGTGATGTTGGTGCCACACGCTATGTGATCGTGCGGGAGCGGGTGTGCTTTCTTTTATTCACGTGTTGTCTTAACAATTTTCCAGTTATTTTCTTTCTTTTCTATTAGAACAAACATTTCAAAACCTTGTAATTTATTCCTTGATTTGAAGTCTACAAAGAAACATCCTTTATTTTGTTCTTTATTTAAGCTGATTCGGGATAAAGATAAATAACCAATGAGGTATTTTGTAGTATCATTTACTATGTAGGAAGCTTTACTAATAAAACGGTATCTTTCTGGAC
>WGDP01000231.1 GCA_015493215.1 Bacteroidales bacterium
AAAGGAATGTAAGGCCGATAACAACGTAAAGCCATTTTTCAATCACCTCACGGTCAACACCGGTAAGTTTGATAAGCAGAAACGCAAGGATACCACCCATAATAAGTTCCCAAACGCCTTCAACCCAAAGGTGAACTACCCACCAACGGAAGAATGAATCCAATACCTGCGAGTCGAACGAAATCATACCCGGCAGATAAAAAAGCGCTGCACCCAAAAGGCCTCCAAACAGTACCCATGAAGTAGTTGTTTTCTTTTTCCCTTTAATTATCGTCATCAGTAAAATTACAAGAAACAAAATAACATTGATGGCTACCAGCCAGTCAAGTTCGCGTGGAATTTCCAAAAATTTACGTCCTTCCCAAATGTTGAAGTGGTATCCTGCCAACGCAGCCACACCCACAACAGCCAAAGAAATTAACTGTACATAAGCCAGTTTAACCGACCAGAGTTCGTTTTCGCTCTCTTCGGGAATAATGTAATAGGCAGCCCCCATAAAACCGGACAGCAGCCAAACAACCAATGTGTTAAGGTGTACGGTATGTGCTGTGTTAAAAGGTATAAACTCGTGCAGTCCGTCAAAACCGAGACGGGCAAACCCCATAATAAATCCATAGGTTAATTGCAGTACCAGCAGCAACATCGACAATGCAAAAAACCAATAAGCTACTTTTTGTGATTTGTATTTCATAATATTGTTCTTTTTTAGTTTTTCATTTTGTCTTTGGCCAAAGGCGATACTGCTCTATCAACCTTTTCAAAGCCATTTAAATTAATATCGCTTATCCATTTAAAAAAAGCAATGATATCGTTGGCTTGCTCGTCGGTAAAACCGTAAGCTACCATTTTGCGCCCACGGGGAGCCCAGGGAGTTTTCGACTTTAACACGGTTTTAACATAAATCTCACCGCGTCGTTCTACTACATTGGTTAACTCGGGAGCGTAGTAAGCACCCTCGCCCATAATGGTATGGCATCCCATACAATTGTTCTTTTCCCACAGGTGTTTACCGCGGGCAACAGATTCGGTAATCTTGTCGGAATGGCTTTGATCCTGCGCCTTCGACAAAGAAAAAACGGTCAATCCGATAAAAATAAAGAATGTGACCAGCGAACCTACCAAAAAAAATGTTCTCGCTTGTTTTTTTGATAACATAACTTTGCGTTTTTGTTAATAATATTGTTGGTAATAAAAGACCAATTAATCTTTTATTAATGCAAAGCTAAAATTTATTTTGTAACAACCAACAATAAGTTATTAACAGTTGAGGGTCAAATTTTTATCCTGTTCGCACACAGAGCAGCAACCGGATAAATTACCAGGTGTTGAAAACCAAAAACAAAGCGTAATACCTGACCTACAAGTTAATGCAAAAAAGTTAAACCTTAAATAATATTTTTTAGCGTAATGAGTGTTCCGTCGCGTTCCATTTCATCGGCAATGGTTTTGATACTTTTATTTTGGAACCGCTCCAGCAATGCCTCCTTAAAAACGGAAACAATGTCATGAACAGGGCAAGGGTTTTCGTCGCCACAAACAGGCAGGCCAAGAAAACATTCAGAAAAGATATCATTCTTTTCAATCACCGATAAAACGTCGAGAAGATTCCCTTTTAAATTTTTTGTATTGGTATAAAAGCCGCCTCCGGGACCCTTTGCCGAAGAAATGATGTTTGCTTTTACAAGTTTTTGTAAAATTTTAGCAATAAACTGCTGTGGCACTTCGAGCGAATCGGCGATATGCCTGGCACCAATTTTTTTTTTCGGGGAACTGTTTTTCGCAAGAAACAAAACCGTACGAATTGCATATTTTGAAGCATTTGATAACATGGCACCGTGTTGTTAATCAATCTTTCGACATATCATAAATAAAAAAAACCACTGTTAATAAAATGGCACCAAAAGTAGCTTTTAGCACATAATCCATATAGGGCCACCCCACAAAACTTCCAATGGAGGCTATTAACCCAAGCTGAAGTGCTGAAGCCAGTGCTATTTTAACTTTTTTCGACATAGTATAACAGGTTTTCATCCCGATTGCCGCCAAAAGTAAATAAAAACAAAACGTTAATACACCGGTGTCAATATTTCTCAACTTAACAGTTCCACAACTTTTCCAATTCTCACTTTCTTTTCGCCATCTCTTTTCACCTTATCAATGTTATGGTTAATCACATTCATCAAAACATCAAACCCGGCCACTTTAACATTTTTTAAGAAAATTGATCGTCACACACAATAAATAAAAACATCTCCGTTATTAAAACAGATGAAACACCTTTACTCCCTTTAGTCAACATATTATTAACAAAACCTTTTAAAAATGAAACAATTATTGTTTTCTATCGCAATGGTGTGCGCAGGTATTTCATTACCGGCACAATCACACTCAGTTTTATCGCAGGGAAACTGGGTAAAAGTAGCTACTGACACAAACGCCATTTACAGGCTGACCTTTAATGATTTACAGGAGATGGGAGTAGATGTATCCAATTTAAGCTCCGACCACCTTAATCTATACGGATATCCGGCGGGATCGCTAAATGAAACGTATGCTCCCGATTTTACTTATGGACTGCAAAAAATCGCCATTCTTGTTGACGATGGTGGCGACGGCACCTTTGATGCAGGCGATTTTTTATTGTTTTACGGACAAAGTGCCGTTTCATGGCAATATAATGCAGGATTAAATATGTTTAATCACAATTTAAATCCATTCAGCAACAAGGTTTACTACTATTTACGAACCGATGACACCGACCCTAAACGCATTGAAACACTTGACTTTAGCAACCAAACGCCCACCGACACCATTAACACCTTAACGCATACTTGGTTGCACCAAAAAGAACTTTACAACCCTTTGCACAGCGGGCGAAACTGGATGGGAGAATTATTCAGCGACACAACAGAGAGCACCTTTAATGTTAACCTGCCGGGATATCTTGTTAAGGGCGGGAAAATGTACCTCCAAATAGGTTCCAACAACAGCGAACGCAGTTATTTTACCATTTATGTAAACGGCCAGGCTGTTGACAGCATTCATACTTTTGCCATTGCCCACCCATCCATTGATATTTACAAAATTCAGTACGACACCATCGATTTGCCCGATTTGGATAACCATTCTGAAATAAAATTTGTTTACAATAAGCCCAACGATTCGGCTTTTGTTTACCTCGACTACTTTGAGTTAAACCTCAACACAATGGTAAACATACCTGATCCTGTTAAAACCACCGAGATCAGAAGTAAGCAGGCTTTTTCCGAAGGAACACACCTGTTTCGCTTTACCAACACGCAAAGCTTTAATTTTGTTTGGGATGTTACCGATCCGATGAATGTTTCGTCCATGAAAATTGACCGTTCAGGCGACACCATGAGTTTTATTGATACCCGTCCGGGCAGAGATTACCTGTTGTACAATTATGCTCCCGGCTATTTTGTAAGTGGCCATACCGGACTTGTCCGCAAACAAATATACCTTGTGGGAGCCGACAACCTTCCAACCCCTGAATTAATAGGAAAAGTTGACAATCAGGATATTATTGGAACACCAACGCCCAATATGATTATCATAACTACTCCGGCATTTCAAGAAGCAGCCAAAAAGCTGGCACAGTTTCATACCGATAAGGACAACCTGAAAGTTGATGTCTTTTTAACAAACCAGATTTATAATGAGTTTTCGGGAGGCCGTACAGACCCCACAGCCCTCCGCAATTGTATCGCTCAAAAATATAATTCCGAATCCAACAAAAGCGATTTGCAATATATATTGTTGTTAGGGCAGGCCTCATACGATTACAGAGGCATTGAATACACCGAAACAGAACAGGTACCGACTTATGAAACCGACAATTCGTCCAATTTGATTAACAGCTATGCTTCCGATGCCTACCTTACTACCATCGACGATAAAATACTCCCCATTGGAAGAATTCCTGCCCGGACAGTAGAAGAAGCAGAAGCGGTTGTAAATAAAATTATGAGTTATCAAACAGGTTTGGATTTAACAACATGGAAAAACAGCGCTATTTTGGTGGCCGATAATTCTGTTAACGGCGTTTTTATGCAGGATTCCGATGCTATTTCAGATTCCATATTAAGTTACGATTACAACTTAAATCAAACAAAACTTTATTTAAGTCTGTTTCCTGACGTAAATGGCGAATACCCACAGGTTAAAGAAAAACTGCTTAACATGATAAACGACGGTGTTTTTTATATCAACTATACCGGGTTCGGCGGTCCCGAACATCTTGCCAATGAAAATATTTTTTCGGTTGAAGATGCCAATGCCCTGGAAAACGCCAATCGTTATCCGTTATGGATAAACGCCTCCGGGGGAACTGCCAGGTTTGATGACCCCGCACAGCAATCGCTTAACGCAGCTCTGGTAACGAACGGCCTCGGTGGTGCCATTGCTGCAATTGGAAACTGCGCACCCAATCTTAGCTCGGTAAATCTTGCTTTAAACAGCAACATGGCAGCATACCTTTTCGATAAAAACAACAAACAACGCACCTTTGGTGATGCCTATGCATACGCTGTTAACAACAATGTCTCTTCTCAAAGAGCAGTATGGACACTGCTGGGCGATCCGGCATTAAAACCCGTTTGGCCCGATTATGGCGTGGAGACCACAAAAGTAAACGGCGAAGATATCTCCTCCTTTAACGATACCATCCTGCCCGGCTCACTGCTCACCCTCGAAGGCAACATTGTTGATAACGGAGGCAACATTGTAACCGATTTTACAGGAAAAGTAAGAGCCACCGTTTACGATATGCCCTACACAAAAGAGACCATTGAAGGCGAAAACGACCCTGTAAAAGAGATTACCCTTTACGATAGCCTGTTAACAATGAATTGTATTGATGTTAATAACGGCCACTTTATCGGCAACGTCAGGCTACCGGCGCTGGAGCATTTAACCTATGGAAATATTAAAGTATCGTATTACGGCCAAAACGGAACCTTCGATGCAACCGACAACCTAAATACTTTGGTGTATGGCGGCAAACCCAACGGTATCGACGAAAATCCGGCCTTTGCAGCCATAAGAGTTTACCCCTCACCCTTTACAAATCACCTGCAATTGCAATTTCCGGGTAATTTTACAAGGCAAAACCTGACCGTTAAAATGGTAGATGTTACAGGACGGGCTGTTTACCAAAACCGGATAAATGCCAACAGTGCTTCAGGCAACATTTCGTTAAACCTACCTGATTTGCCACAGGGAATTTACTTTTTAAATGTTACCGGAAACAAAGGGGCAAAAGCATTTAAACTGGTGCATCAATAACCCGGGGTTCTCTTCGGAGAATGGCAAAAGATTTGACAATTTATCAAAATGATTTCTTTCCTTTTTTCCCCGGGGTTCAGCCCGGCTCGGGGATATCGGAGGTTTAATCCAGAATTCCCCGGGGTTTAGCCCGGGGAATCTAAATCTATTAGTATCTGAATTTGCAAAACCTGAATTTATGTAATTGAAGCTGTTTAAAGTTAATCTTCTGGTTATTAGTGTATTCTTTTGGAAATACTAAGCTGCCCTTACAGGGCGCTAACGCCTTCTTTGCTATTATCCCAAGGCTTTGCCATTGGGATAGAATAAGCTGCCCCTTCAGGGCGTTCAGGTGATAAGTGGAGGGCTTCCGGGTGAATATAAGCTTTTGTCATACAGGCAAGCCCGTCCATTTACCAACACTCTTAGCTCACAGTATGTAACCCCTACTTCACTCACTGTTTGTAACTGTGAGCCACTAACACTTCTCCCCCACCAACTTATCTCACAGTTTGTAACTGTGACTTGAGTTTGGCTAATTTCGGGTATAAAAAGGAGCATTAATAAAGGGGTTTTTAGAGTTTTGAAGGCTTTGTGTCTGGAGTTGCTGGTTAACGAAGTCGTTAAAACAAACTCCCATGCCTTTAACGTAAAGGTGAGCACGCACATTATTAAGTAGATCTCCCGTAGTGA
>WGDP01000232.1 GCA_015493215.1 Bacteroidales bacterium
ATAGTATTGACCGGGGGCAATCAGGATGGTGCCATGGGATTAAAAATGATAAAAGACAGGGGAGGCCTTACCATTGTGCAATCTGCCGAAGAGGCTCAGGTTGCCATAATGCCCTCCATTGCCATAAAAACCACCCATCCCGATTATGTGCTTACCCTTAGCCAAATAAGCGACTTGCTTTTACGCATTGCCAACGATTTTAATCCCATGTAACCGTTGTTTCAGCTTACGGATTATTACCAAAAAAGCGATTAGTTAATTCTTTATCATTCACTTTATGAGCTATATACGGCTCGGAGTGTTTCAGTAGTTTCCGCTTTATCAGCGGGCTTAATAAGGAGGTTGTCTTTTTCATAAACGGAGTGGTTGCCTTTTCGTAGGCTTTGTAAAAGTCATCAAGGGTCTGTTTCCGGAAGTGGAGGATTTTCTCCAGGTCATCTCCGTCGTCGTAATAGCCGCAGTGAAAATTGGTCGTGGCAAAAGCATGTTCCGGGAAATCGAGGTTTTTAAGCCCGACAATTTTAAAAACGGTTTCCAGCATGGTGCGGTAGTTGGTTCGGCATTTTTCGCCACCGCCAAGGTTAAAAGTTTTGTGGTTGAGGGCTTTTTCATGATTCAGAGCTTCCACAAAAGCGCGGGCAGTATCTTGGGGTGTGGCAATCTCAATAAAAGTGTCAAGTGGCATGTGAAACATAAGCTTGCTGATTTTATGGTTGTCGTTCCACATAATGGCCGAAAGCCTGAAAATGGTCCAGTTAAGTTTGCTCTCTCTTATTAATTCTTCAGCAGCAAGTTTTGTAACGGCATACTCATCTCCCAAACTTGGTTTTAAGGGGTCGTTAACTTTAATGTACGGATTTTTTAACCTGTCTCCATAAACCGAAATCGATGAGCTGTACATTAAAAAGGCCTTTGGCGAAAGGCGCCTGGCAGCTTTCAACAGGTTAGAAGTTCCCTTTACGTTGACAGCTTCAGCCAATTCTGGTTGATCGTCGGCAAGCGGCGGAATGATAGCTGCGAGATGAATGATGTAATCCATACCCTTTACTGCCGGTTCCAAATCGTGCAGGTTTCTTATATCGCCATATACAATGTTGATGCTGTTTTTGTAAGGCCTGAAAAGTTTTTTGCTTCGGGAATTGTTTTTACTAAAAACCGTTAACGCCACATCTTTTTTAATAACAAGTTGTTTTAAAACCTGATAGCCTATACTTCCGGATGCGCCTGTTAGCAAAACCTTTTTCATAAAGCAAAGTTACTTTATTCTTTTCAGCAATTAACTTGTTTAAAGTATTTTATTTGGCCTGAATTTTAGTTGCGAAACAATTAAACCAAGCAACATGATAAGGGCACCTGCACCTTTTTTTAACGTGATTGTTTCGTGCAGCAGCATCCATCCTCCCATCATGGCAAAAACCGATTCAAGGCTTAAAATTATAGCGGCTTTCGAGGGTGTTACGTTGCGTTGGCCCACAACTTGCAGGGTGTAAGCCACTCCAATCGACATGATTCCACCATAAAGAATTGGATAGAGGGCACCTGTTACCATGCTCCACCTGATCTTTTCAAAAATTGCTGCCGCAATAAGGTTCAACAGGGCGCTTACGGTAAATTGAATAACCGATATAAGTAGTACATTGGTTTTGGGGGCATAATGGCCAATCAGGAGAATGTGAATGGCCCAAAACAAGGCGCTTATCAGTACCAACCCATCGCCGGGAGCCATTTTAAATTGCCGGTTGATGGAAAGAAGATAAAGGCCGACAACAGCAAGAAAAGCGCCAATCCATACCTCTTTTGATATTTTATGTTTGAGAAAAATGCCCAAAAACGGAACAATGATAATGTACAAGCTGGTAATAAAACCCGCATTGCCTGCTGATGATTTAACAATGCCGATTTGTTGTAGCGAGGCGGCCACAAAAAGAACGACACCTAAAATAATACCCCCTTTGATGGTGAACTTTTTGTTGCTGTTATGGGTTGATTGACCGAACAGCTGCTTTTGAAAAAGTAAAAGAGGCAGCAGCGATATGGCACCCAAAGCAAAGCGGATGCCATTGAAAGCAAAGGGGCCTATAAACTCCATTCCCACCTTTTGTGCCACAAAGGCAAATCCCCAAATAATGGCGGCGAGTAAAAGCAGAAAAGTATGCTTCATGTTTGTTTATTGAGGTTTATTTGTTTTTGAAATACCGGAGCCAGCTGTCGGCATAAATCAGCGGTTTAAGCATGGACGCTGCCGGTTTTTTAACAATTTCTTTGGCTGTGGGTAACAACATAATCATGTTTGGCAGGGCGCCAAAAGCCATCCCCACCGATTGATAGAACCTGCCAACACCAACCTTAAACAAAAAGGCTCTCACCTTTTCGTTTCGCAGCTCCACACTCAGCGCCGAAAAGGCAACCACAATAAAAATAGCTCTGATGGTCATCTCAAAGCCTGCCCAAAACCCTTCTGCACTCAGCGAGATGCCATCTTTGCCGGTTTTCCAAAATATTGCCGAAAGCACCATTATCAGCACCAGCTGCGACCAAAAAACCGGCTTCCGAAGCCGCCTTAACGATTTGCGGTAATAGTATCCAAACAACAGTACGTAAACTGTTGAAAAAATTCCTCCTGCCACCATTCCCAAATAGTTAAACATAAACAAGCCTGCAGGAATGGCAATAATATGAACCCACAGCAACAGTGTATTGGTTTTTTGTTCATCCGATATGGCAAAAAACTCCTTTTCTTTTATTCCCTTTTTCAATATCTCCAAAGGAATTTCAGAGCGAAGTTTAAGCGCCTTTTTGCCAAGTAATAAACCCGTTATTCCTGCTGTAATTCCGGTAACAATGTAAACGGCAAGCAAGGCGTATAACATTTGCTCAGGGTCGGCCTCTTTAATTCCAAATTGTTTTAAAGCAAAGTTAATAACGTTTACATAAACGGCAATTACATTAAAGCCATATAAAATAATAACGCTTATAATTTTATGGAAAAGTGCGCTGGAAAGACTTAAGATGCCGGCAAAAGCCGTTGAGGCATAGTTGTTTCCAAATAGCAGGATAATCAATTCAATGAGTGCCGCTTCGGTGATGATGCCCGTCATAGGGCCTAAAATAATGGCACTTGGCGAAACCGATTTCATAATGGCGGTTATAAACCCGGCCCTGATAATTAATCCTTTTTGAGGCCATAGCTGGTAAAATCCGATTAACAAGACCGTGCCGGCAAAGGCAAGCACAGATCCGGCAAATGGCAGCCGCGTGTTGTGTAAAAAACTGCCCACAATAATTTCCATGGATGCCCAAAGGCCGCCAATAACCGAGGCTTTTAACCAGATGTCGTTTTGATTACTGCTCATGGCTTTGCGAAATTATTTTTTCAGCTTTTTCAAGGTCTTCGGGCTTGTTAATGTTTAAAAAAGAGTGTTCAGTCCGGAACGGGACTAGTTTGTCCATTAACACCGATTTAAACCTGACTGTTTTAAACAGGTTAATTAATTTGTAATCGTTGTTGTTGATGGCTTGCGTGAGGTTATCTAAAATGTTGGTGGCGTAATAGGCGCTAAGCGGCTCAATTAAAAAGGTGTGGTGGGCGGGGGCTACCACCTGCTCGTTTTTAACTTCATCCAGCAGGTGCTTTAACAGGATGGTTCCCACAAAGGGCGTATCGCACGACAGTACCAGATTGTGTTGGGTGGTTGAACGTTTTAAACAGGTGTAAATGCCCCCCATGGGGCCTATGTTTTTTATTTCATCGCCGATAACTTCTATCCCATACTGCTCGTATTTTTCGGGGAAGTGGTTTGCGCTGATAATCATTCTGCCGCACAGTGGTTTCAGCGTTTCAATGGCATACGAAACCAATGCCCTGCCATTAAATTCGCAAAGGCCTTTATCTCTTCCCATGCGGCTGCTTTTGCCGCCTGCCAATATAATTCCCGTTAATTCATCTCTGTTTATCATGGACGGCAAATTTATTGATTCCCCCGAAATACAGGTGTTAAATAGGTAGAAATGTAAATATATGGCTAATAACTGAAGATTCGTATATAAAACCTACATTATAAAGCAATGAATATCAGAATTATATCTTTAAACAAAGTTCAAAAATTAACAATTTATACAACTTTATTAAAAAAAACAGCGGATGATTGCTTAATGATTAATAAAACATCTCCGCAACTTTTTTCTTGTTACCTTTGATGGTTTTTCCGTTGAAAACAACTTTTGACCCTTTTTCGATAAGCATGGGTGTTTTGGTGTCGGTTATTTTTACCTTGCTCAGGTTCATGGTAGCCGGCCCGTATTCAGGTTTTTTTTGAAGCAGCACCAGGCCGTAGTTGCACTGTTTTACTACGGAGTTGTCAACGGTAAGCGATGACAGGTCTTTGGATGCCAATCCGATATTGGCATTACTGATGGTGGTGTTTTCAACAATCAGGTGCGAATCTTCACCGCCGCTAACGCCTTTGTCTTCGGCTCCGTTAATGGTGCTGTTAATAATTTTTATATGGCTTCCCGAAAAGTCGATGGCATCGTTGCCGATGTTGGTAAACAGCACATTGTCAACCAGCCCGGTGCCAAAATCCGAGTCGAAAGCATCGCCCCAGGTTCCTGAAAAGCGGCTGTTTTTGAGGGTGAAGTGTGACCTGACAATGTTTAAAGCATCTTCGCATCCGTTGTCTTTAAATAAAGCCCGGTTGATGTCCACATCCGATTCGTAAAAGGTTACCGAGCCTGACAAAGTCCATCCTTTGTAGTTAAGGGTGTTCATCTTTTCAAACTGTACATATTCCATCACCGAACGTTTGCCTGCCTGCAACACGGTAAAGCCGTTTCCGGTGCCATCCGATGAGGAGATGACTACGGGGTTGGCCTTTGTACCTTTAATTGTTACCGGCGAATAGGAGATTATCATGGCATGTTTTATCAGGTTGATGTGGGTGCCGGGCTTAATAAACAGGTTGTATCCTTTGGGAATAATTAAATGACTGTTTAGAGTGGTCAGTCCCTTTTTTAAGATGATGTTTTTACCGATAATGGTGTCGATGGCCGGCGATTGTTTAAAATCGGCAAGTGCTGTCAACTCCTGTTGCGGCGTAATTCCTTTTGGGTAGGGCCAGGGGTTAACGGCTACCGAAAATAGGTCGTCGGTTCCCTCAACCTGAAAAAAGAGCCACGGGTTGCCGGGCTCCGAAGTAACCAGCTTTATTACGCCGTTATCGCCTTTTTCATAGGCATTTATAAACAGTGGTTTGGGAAAGAAGTTTTGAATGAACCTCTTTTTAGACCCCGTCCCAAGCAGTTTGATTTTTTTTCCGAAAAAGTTGTGTACCCCGATAATCACACTATCCTGATAACGCTGTTCAAGATAGGCCGTAACATAAAACGAAGGGGTGTTGAAGCTCGTGGTTGAGTCGGTTCTGTTTTCAGGTGTAACATGGGTATGGAGCGTGTTGTTGGCAATTTTTTCTGCCAAAGCCTTTTTTAATTCCGGTAGGTAGTTTCTAACTGCTTTGGTGCTTTTTGCCAAAAATTGCCGGTCGAATTTAGCCAAAGGAAACTCCTTCCTGATAAGCGAATCGAAATAATTTGTTTGCTGTGCCAGCTGACGGGTCATCGATTCTGCAAAACTTTTGCTGCTGAAATCTTCGAGATAATTAAGGTAGAGGTTTACAAAGGCAGTATCTTCAAACAGGTAATAAAAATTGTAGTTTTCAGGGATCTCTTTTTTGCCAATAAGCAGTTGCCAGGCCATGTTGTCGTTAATGGAGTAGTCAATATCGGGGTGGTCGGTAAAGCCATCATAAGCAATGGGTTCCAGCTTGCAGATAACCGGATTGTAGTAAAACCGCTGGTTGTGCCAGGCCATCCCATGCCGTGCATGTGTGATGTCGAGCATGGCAAAATATTTAGCCAGCCGGGGCAGGTCGAAAACATCGGATGGCTTTCCTTTTTTATATTTGTACTGGTTCAACAGTTTGGAAGCAATTAAAAATTCACGATGTAGCACAGGATTTTTCATGGTTTTTCCCTGTGAAAAAGGTTCAATAACCGAGCAGTTGTAAAAGGGTAACCTGGGCCAGTGGTCTGTTGCTTTGGCTACCCGCTGAATCTGCCAGAAAGCATCTTCCGAAAACTTTAATATGGGGCCTTCACGGCGCTGCCGGTACTCAACAAGCTGCTTGACAAAATGCTCTTCCCAGGCGTAAAGCCCCTTCGATTTTTCGCCCATTAATACCGGTGTAAAGCCATAACGGGTGGTAAGTATGTCGCGACTTATATACAACTGATGCGAATACCATTCGTACAGAAAACCGCGTGCAAAGGGGGTTTGAATGGAAAAAACACGCAGTCTGTTCCAGGCGTAATCTTTGCGCATTTTTATGCGAAACGACCATTTATCACCTATTAAATGATCAAGCCAGTCGCCTTTTAAACGCAATTTGGCTTTCATCATCCTGCCGTTACCAAATAAAATTCCTTTTACCCAGTCGTTGCTTTCGGTTTGAAGCACTCCGGCGTTAAATGCTTTGATGCGTTTGTCGATAAACTTGTTGTAATCGGATGTGTCTAATACAATTACCAACGGATCTTCTTTGTAAACAGGATATTTTTTTTCGGTGTTTACAATTTTAAAGTCATCAAACCAGGTTGAGTCGCTTTTGTTTAGCCAGCAATAAAATTTTACATCTTCCGACACAAAATTGGGAGGCGTAAAAACGTTGATTTCAAGTTTTTCCCATCCGTTTTTGTCTTTTTTAATGGGGGTGCTTGTTGCTTTATACAACATTTTTGTTGTTTTGCCGGCAACCACCAACGTACCTCTCGGACTATTTGATTTTCGCCAGACCGTGACTTTAAAAAACTGGTCGGGGCCGATGCCCTTAAGCGTTGTGGAAAATACAAAGGGATGCTTTTTGGTGGCCAGTACCGAATATTTCCCTGAATGAGCCTCGCGGCTTGACTGATAAAGGCCGCCGGTAAAGAGGTAATCGGGATTGTTTTCTGCTACAAAGTGTTTTTTGTCTTTAGCAAGCTTTTCGGCGCCACATTTTAAGGTTATTTTGTGGTTGCTACCATTAAACCTGGCACATGACGATGTTATAAGAACCCCTATAAGCACCGGTAAAAACAGACCTGTTTTAAAAAAAAACTTCATAACTGCAAACAATTATATGGTGGCAAAGATAAGTTATTCATTTTAGGTAATAGTATAAAAATCGGGCTGAAGAAGAAGAAAAAATACGCAGATATAGACGAAAAGAGTGGGAAGTGTAATTGTGGTTTGTAGCTTGCTGGCGCTCACAGTTACAAACTGTGACCTGAGCAAAGGTTTAAGTAAATCAGTTTTATTACCCGAAGGCAAAACCCTGAAAAGGGTTTAATGTGAATAGCCCTGTACGTAGTGCAGGAAGACCAAGGGATGAAACAAATTTATAACCCTGAAGGGGTTAAACAAAAATTATTGAACCCCTCGCGGGGTTCTTTAAAATTTTATTGTTTTATCACCGGTTTCACCGATGGTTATTCATGTTAAACCACTCCGTGGTTTGGTGTCGGGTTATATACATTGGAAAAGTTATTTTTTCAACCTTGTGTCAAAATGGAAGTTCTTAATATCTAATATTTTAACATTCTTATAATCTTTATGATTACAATTTAGAATATAATTCTTTGCGGTATGTATTATACAACTTGGAACACTTAATGCAACGGAATTACCACTTATTATCCAGTTTTCAGAAATATCGGAAAGAATTGTAGGTGCCGGATAATCATACCAATTTGAAGGTAACTCTTTAATTCCTATTTCAGTTATAGAATCTGTTGGGATTTCAATTGTTAGTATTGACAATTTTGGAATCAGCATTGGAGGCGTATGGACTATCGTCTCTAACAATGCTGTCTCTTTTGTTTCACTGGTATATAAAACGGGACTTCCTTTTTTATTCCATCTGCCTCCATATTTAGCAGCACCAATTCCGGATATATCATTTGCATACTTTCTCCCTGTTATTCTATAAACAATCATAATTAACTATAAACTCCATGTTCAATTCTGCCAATTATATCCTTTACTTTGGAAATGCCTCCGGGAATTTCAAGAAGTTCAATGGGTTCCATTCCTCCCAATGCTGTGTTAGGTAATTTTAACCATTTAAAAAAAATCTCCTTATCGGCAAAAACATCTTCACCATAAATGAATAAGTCCGTTAACTCAAATAACTTTACTGTAAAATTTCTTTCCAACTTTTTATTGGATTTTGTCCACCTGTAAATTGTTGGTGCTGAAATGTCAAATAATGATGAAGTAACCTCTCTGTTTAAATCAAAAAATTTGCTGAAGTTTTTTATTACATCGGCACTTATGCCTTGTGATGCTATTTGAATATAATCAAATGGGCTTTCAATATCTCTTCTAATATTCTTTTTCCCAAGAACTTCTACAACCTTTGCATAATGTTTTGTTGTATGTTCAATGTTACTTTCTATCATTTGATAATATATTTTATTATATGAACGCAAATATACAAATAATGTTTTACTAACTTAATGTTTATTGCCAAATTCTAATTTTTACCCCAAATTCATTATTGAAAAGTCTATCTTTGCAACGTTATCAATCATAAAATAAGTTCCTGTGAAAGAGACCATCCTTATCCTTGATTTTGGTTCGCAATACACCCAGCTTATTGCCCGCAGGGTTCGCGAGCTGAACGTTTACTGCGAGATTCATCCTTATAACAAAGTGCCCGAAATATCTGATGATGTTAAAGGCGTTATCCTGTCGGGAAGCCCCTTTTCGGTTCGCGACGAGGAGGCGCCGGTTCCCGATTTGTCAAAAATCAGAGGTAAGCTGCCGCTGCTCGGTGTTTGTTACGGGGCGCAGTTTTTGGCGCAGCACGATGGGGGAGAGGTGATGCCTTCAAAAATAAGAGAATACGGTCGGGCTAATTTGGGTTACATAAATCGTGACTGTAAGCTGATGAAAAGTATTTCGGATGGCAGCCAGGTGTGGATGTCGCATGGCGATACCATTTTAAAACTGCCCGAAAATTTTAGCATCATCACCGGCACGGGAAGCATTGATGTGGCAGGGTTTAAAGTGGAGGGTGAAGACACTTTCGGCATTCAGTTTCATCCCGAAGTGTATCATTCAACCGAAGGAATGCAGCTGCTTAAAAATTTTGTGGTTGATGTTTGCGGTTGCTCCCAAAACTGGACACCCGATTCGTTTGTGGAAACAACGGTGGCAGGCCTTAAGGAAAAGTTGGGCAACGACAAGGTGGTGTTGGGACTTTCGGGTGGCGTGGATTCGTCGGTGGCAGCGGTGTTGTTGCATAAAGCCATCGGCAAAAACCTCTATTGTATCTTTGTTGACAACGGCCTGCTGCGTAAAAACGAGTTTGCCGAAGTGCTGCATTCATATAAAGATATGGGGCTGAATGTGAAAGGGGTAGATGCCTCTGAGCTGTTTTACAAAGCGCTGGATGGTATTTCGGATCCGGAGGGCAAACGGAAAGCCATTGGTAAAACCTTTATTGATGTTTTCGACCACGAAGCCCATTTAATTGAAGAGGTAAAGTGGCTTGCACAGGGAACCATCTATCCCGATGTTATTGAGTCGGTATCGGTAAAGGGGCCTTCGGCAACCATTAAATCGCATCACAATGTGGGCGGATTGCCCGATTATATGAAATTAAAAGTGGTGGAGCCGCTAAACACTCTTTTTAAGGATGAGGTGCGCCGGATTGGCAAAGCATTGGGGATGCCTGCACATCTTTTGGAACGTCATCCCTTTCCCGGCCCCGGATTGGGCATTCGTATTTTGGGAGCCGTTTCTCCTGAAAGAGTAAGAATATTACAGGAGGTGGATGCCATTTTTATTGAAGGGTTACGCAGTTGGGAGCTTTATAATAAGGTGTGGCAGGCTGCTGCTATTCTATTGCCTGTCAACTCGGTAGGGGTGATGGGGGACGAGCGTACCTACGAAAATGTGGTGGCACTGCGGGCGGTGGAATCAACCGACGGCATGACGGCTGACTGGTCGAAACTGCCCTACGATTTTCTTTCAAAGGTTTCAAACGACATCATCAACAGGGTAAAAGGAGTGAACAGAGTGGTTTACGATATCAGCTCAAAGCCACCTGCCACAATAGAATGGGAATAACCAACGTTATTTTGCAGATTGTTTTATATTTGAACAATTCTTTCAACCATCATATATGAAAAGTAAAAACATTGTTTTGTTGCTGGTGCTTGTGCTGGTAAATGTTGGCCTGTGGGCGCAGGGGGTGTATATTCCGAAAAGTAACGATATTCAGGAAAAGGATGGCAAGCAGTATTATGTTCATACTGTCCAAAAGGGACAAACGGTTTACTCCATTGCCAAGGCCTATGATGTAACCATCGATGAAATCTATTACGAAAACCCCGACGCCAAATTCGGGTTGCAAATCGGGCAGCAACTATGGATACCCACCGTTAATAAAGAAACCGAAGTTAACAACGAGGTTTCCACAGCTTCCTTTGATTTTTTCTATCACATTGCCGATGCAGGAGAGTCCTTTTCGCATATTGCGCAATTATATAATATTCCTGAAAGATATATCCGCCTGGCCAATCCAAAACTGTCGGAACCCCTTAAAGAAGGAGAGTATGTTAAGGTGCCGGTGGAAGCTTCGTTTCCGGTTTTAGATGGTAAACAGAAAGCACCCCATAAGGCACCACAGACTTCGTATATACCGGCACCCGATGTGTCCATGGGGCAAACAAATGTAAAAACCACACAGAAAACGATAAAATACCAACAACCTGAGGAGGTTAGTTTTAATCCGAATATCAAGGTGATGGAAAATTACCGCCATGTTGTGGTAAGGGGCGAAACGCTGGAAAGCATTGCAAAAAAATATCAAATTTCGGTTGCTGACCTTAAGAGTGTAAATCCCGGGTTGCAAAGTGTGGTTCAGGGCGACAGGCTACGGGTTCCCGCCTACAGCGTGATTCCGGGCGTTAGAAAAGCCGAAAGCGAACGTCCACAGGTTGTTGATGCTTCGCCGCAAAAAAAGAAGCCTTCAAAGCAGACCGATAAGTCAAAAACCTTTTTTAAATATTCGGTTCAAAGCGGAGAAAACCTATACACCATTGCCCGTAAATTCGGGGTTGCTCCCGAAACGCTTCTTAAGCTGAACCCTTCGTTAAACAGTTCAAACGTCAGGACAGGGCAGGTGCTTGTTATTCCCAAGCTTCAAAAAAAGCCGCAATTTATTTACTATCAGGTTCCCCGTAAAACAAGGCTTAAAAAAATTGCACGGCTGTTTAAAATTGGTTACCAAGAATTGAAGCATGCCAATCCCACTTTGAAAAACAGGGTTTATGCCGGACAGACCGTAAAAATTCCGGGAGGCAGCCATGCTGTAATTATTGCTGCAGAACCCGAAATTAAAGAGCCTGTTGACAATGAAAATGTGTTTGAGAAGCAGGCAAATCAGCATTGTACACCTGAACCTGATCATGCGAAAGAGGTTAAAGTGGCACTGATGGTTCCACTTTATCTTGAAGAGATGGACAGCATCAACTCAGTGGAGTTTCTTAAAACCTTTCAGCCCGGTTTTAAGCCCTTTACCTTTGTCAATTTTTTAGAGGGGGCTTTCTTGGCAGTTGATTCGCTCAGGCAAATGGGTTATAACATCGAACTGAATATTTATGATGTCGATAATAAAATTACCAAAACAGCCAAAACCCTCCAAAGGCCTGAGTTGCGCGATATGGACTTGATAATAGGCCCGTTTTACAGCAAGAGTTTTAATCAGGTGGCACTGTTTGCCGAAAACTTTAACATTCCCGTGGTAAATCCGTTTACCTTTAGAACAAGCATTCTCGGCAAATACAAAAACATCATCAAAGTAAAACCAGGTGCAGCTTCGCAAATACCCTTGCTTACCGAACTTATTCACCGGCTTTATGCCCGTGATAAAATTTTTATTATTACCCAAACACCTTACAAAGATGCGGATTTGGTAAATTATCTGAAAACCGGAATTGAAGAAAAAATACCCGCAAAAATTAACCTTCCCAACGTTGACATTAACAACCTTGCCATTGAAGTAGCCAACCGCCTTGATGAAGAGGGTGAACCGGTTTCGCCCTATTTTAGTGTGGAAGGGATGCCTGTTGACCCGGCTTTGGTTGATGCCTATTTGTACGACAGCACCACCTTTGATAACAAGCCCATTCTGATAAATTATATGGTGGACAGCCTCCATCCGTTTCTCGATAATGCCTCGGTTATCAGAAATAACCTTGTAATTATTTATGGCAACAACAAACCTTTTATTATGGATGTGGTGAATAAGTTAAATCGCGTGCGAGATACGTTTAACATCAACATTGTGGGTGCTCCCCTTTGGGAACAGATAAAAAACATGGATTATGCGCTGCTTAACAACCTGAACCTAACCTATTTTACCAGTAACTATATCGACTATAACCGTGCTTCGGTTGACCGGTTTAATGCCGATTTTGAAAGCAGTTTTAGTACCGAACCCGGCCGGTTTGGCTATAGCGGTTTTGACATTACCCTCTTTTTTGTGAAAGCCCGTGCCGATTATGGCAAGCGTTTTTTAAAATGCCTTCCCTCGGTAAACAGCCTTACCTTTGAAAACGGATTTCAGTTTGATAAGGTAAAGGATACCGACAACAACTATGAAAACGTAATGTGGAACCTGCTTCAAATTAAAAACTATAAAACCATCCGGCTGCCCGAAAGTAATTTGATACCTGTTGTGGAACAGGAAAAGTAGATGCTCTTGTTTCTTTTATGGAACTTTAGATTTTCTTTAGAATTTACTGCTAATTTTACCAAATGAAAATTTTGATTGTTGAAGATGAAATTGAACTTCTCATCGCCGTAGGCAACTATCTTACCCGGGAAAAATACACCTGCGAAATGGCAGAAAGTTTTAAAAAAGCTGTCGAAAAATTGTCGGTGTATGAGTACGATGTTATTTTGTTAGATATTACCCTTCCCGATGGTAACGGCCTCGATTTGATTAAGTTAATCAAGCAGTACAACCTGCAGGCTGGGCTTATCATTCTTTCGGCAAAGGACTCTCTCGATGATAAAATAAACGGCCTCGACCTTGGAGCCGATGATTATCTTACCAAACCGTTTCAGCTTTCGGAACTTAACTCGCGCATAAAAGCCGTGTTGCGACGTCGTAGATTTGATGGAACTAATTTGATAAAATTTAACGAAATAGCTATAAATACCGACAGTAAAGAGGTTAAAGTAAATGACAAACCCGTAAAGTTGACCAAAACGGAGTATGATATGTTGCTCTATTTTATCATTAATAAAAACAGGGTGCTCACCAAAGAAGCCATTGCCGAACATCTTTGGGACGATAACATTGATTTGGCCGATAATTTCGATTTTATATACACCCATCTGAACAATCTGCGCCGGAAAATAAAATCGAAAAAGGG
>WGDP01000233.1 GCA_015493215.1 Bacteroidales bacterium
GCTAAAGACAAACCCGCTGCCGCAAGAAAATTCAAGAACGATGTTTTGGAAGAAATAAAATCCGTTTCCAACATGCCATACCGTAACCGGAAATCCATATTTTTCGACAATAATGATATTCGCGAGTTTATATTTAAGGGCTATATTATTGTTTACAGAATGAATAAATTGAAAAACCGGATTGAATTTTTTGGTTTTACAAAGTATGAAGAAAAACCGTTTTAGCTGTTTTGAAATGTCGAAAGAAAGCGCCGCGATGAGACATCTTCCATATCTTACCCTGTCATAAAATGCATGACTGAGAAATTTTCTGGTTCACCCTCTCTCAACGTTTCCTCTCTTCTTCTTCCCGTTGTTTTATTTGTTTTTTGGTCAAGTAAGGTTTAAAATTAGAAAAAATTTTAATTTATTTTTGCTCAATAATTTTTTTTCATTGTTAGTTTATTAACTAATTTCTTGATAGTTAACTTCACCAGTTTTGGTTAATTAAATAATATTTCCGCTATGTCATTTGATATCAAAATAACAGAAACTCCCCGCGATGGCTTCCAGGCATTGCCACAGTTTATTCCCACACAGCAAAAAGTTGAATATATCAACCGCTTGTTACATTGTGGGTTTGATACGGTGGAGGTTGGAAGCTTTGTGTCGCCACGGGCGATTCCTCAAATGGCCGATACCGGAGAAGTTTTAAAAGCACTTGATCTTAGCTCTGTTCAATCGAAAATTGCGGTGTTGACAGCTACGGTAAAAGGAGCTGAAATGGCTTGTCAGTACGAACAGGTTGATAAAATATTTTATCCCTTTTCGCTATCGGAAACTTTTTTACTGAAAAACATTAAACAAACGGTACTACAAGCCGAACAAACCATTGATAAGATAATTAACCTTTCCGAAAAGCATGGAAAGGAAGTGGTTGTGTACTACTCCTGGGGCTTTGGCGACCCTTATGGCGATCCGTGGAGTGTGGAAATGCTGGCACATTCTATTGAAGCGATGGCATCCAAAGGATTAAACTATTTTCCATTGTCAGATATTGCCGGAGAGGTTTCCGGCGAAACCATCAGCACTATTTTTAAGACTTTATTTAGCACCTTTCCGAACCTTGATTTCGGGTTTCACCTGCACGCTTTGCCCAAAGAGAGATTGGCGAAAATTGAAGCTGCTTTTAATGCCGGTGTACGGAATTTTGATTCGGTAATTGGCGGTATGGGCGGTTGTCCCATGACCGGAAAAGATCTGGTAGCCAATATGGATACGCAGCTGCTGATTGATTTTTTTGAAAAAAAGAAAGCCAATACCGGGGTTGATAAAAGATGTGTTGAAGAAGCGGGAATGTTTTTGTCAACTATTATATAATTAACAATTTCTAAAAAGTAAGAACTTGGCTTTTTACAACTTGATAATTTTAACTGAAGTTTCTAAGGCTTAATTACCAAACAAAATAAACACCCAAATTTCCTAATCAGGAACAGCTAATTTTCGCAGCATTCTAAATTGGGTATTTGAAACTGTCGTTTAATGCCATAGCTGTGATTATTCATTATTTTTGCCGGTGCTGTTTTCTCAATCCCTCATCAGCAGGCAACTATTTGCCAAGTGAAGAAATCTGTTAAATAAATTTGAGCACATGAAGAAGTTTGCGTTTTTGGTGTTTTTTATAGCAATGCTGCCCTGGCAAATTTTTTCGCAGCATTCGGAGCCAAGTACCTTATCAGCTTATAAAATAGATCGGAAAATTAAATTTGACGGAGTGTTAAACGAAGATGTATGGCAAAAAGCCATGCACATTTCCAATTTTACCCAGCGTGACCTGAATTTTGGAGAACCTGTTTCCGAGCGAACGGAAACCGCTGTGCTTTACGACAAAAACACCCTCTATATTGGTATTTGGTGCTATCAAAAAGATGCTTCAAAAATTGTTGCCAAAAACCTGAATCGTGACTTCGATTATGAAACGGACGATAATTTTCAGATAATAATCAGCCCTTTTAACGACAACCGTAACGGGTACCTGTTTGTGATAAATCCCAATGGTGCCCGGGCTGATGTGCAGGTATATGGCGGTGAGGATGGCAACAAAGACTGGAACGGCGTTTGGGATGCCAAAACAACCATTACCGATAAAGGATGGTTTGCCGAAATTTATATTCCTTTTACCACGTTGCAGTTTAAAAAAGGCTCGGTGTTAAATTGGGCTGTTAACTTTGAGCGCGATATTGTTTCGGAAAATGAGCAGGCGCTTTGGCAGGGATGGTCGCGTGATTATTCGATTTTTGCCGTTAACAATGCAGGCAGGTTGGCCGGTTTAAAAGATATCGCTTTTGCCAAAAGGTTTGAACTCAAACCATATGGATTGGCAGGTTGGCAACATCGCGAGGGTGAACAGGATAAGTTCCCGTTAAAAATAGGTGCAAACCTCAATGTATATTTATCGCCTACTTTAAAACTTAACCTTACAAGTTATACCGATTTTGCACAGGTTGAAGCCGACCGCATTCCGGTAAACTTATCACGCTTTAGCGTTTTTTATCCCGAAAAAAGGCAGTTTTTTCTCGAAGGTTATGATATGTACAATTACTATCTTGGCGACCGGAATAATGCTTTTTATTCGCGCCGGATTGGTGTTGAAGACGGGGAACAGGTTCCCATTATTGCAGGAGCCAGGCTGTACGGAAAAGTGGGAAAAAACAACATCGGATTTTTAAATATTCAGGAGGGTAAAACCGATTCGGTTTCGTCAACCAATAATACGGTTTTTCGTTATAAACGCGATATTGGCAAGCAATCGTACATTGGCGGTATTTTTACCAACAAAATAAACAACACCACCTCCAATCAGGTGTTCGGCATTGATGCTGCTTATCAAACCTCCAACTTTTTAAAAAACAAAAACCTTGTTGTTTCCGGTTCTTTTACTGCCAGCACCGAGCATTTTGAATATCAAAAAAATGCCATCACCTACAGGGCTTTTATTGATTATCCCAACGACCTGATTGATAACTTTATGGCTGTTGGAAGCATGCAGGGAAACTTTAATCCCGAGTTGGGTTATATCCGCCGAACAAATTACGATTCTTATTCGTGGTACTTCCGGCTGGCGCCTCGTGTGTTTACAAAGTATGGTGTTAAACGACTGACTTTAAAACCCTGGGGATTTACCGCTTATTACACGCATACAACGGGCGAGCTGGAAAGTTTCAGAAACGAAACCCGCCCCTTGGGTGCTGTTTTTCAATCGGGCGACAGGTTTGAGGTGAACTTTATTCAAAGTTTCGACCGGCTTGACGAATCGTTTGACCTGACCGATCAGATTTCGGTTCCTGTGGGAAAATATTGGATGTATAAATATGAACTTCAGGTCGAAACCTTTCAGGGACGAAGGCTGTGGGCTTTTCTGCTATACAACTGGGGTGGTTTTTATACCGGAAGAATTAAAACTTTTGAGTCGGAATTGGGGTTGAACATTAACAAACATTTAAATCTTAATGGTAATTATACAATCAATTTTGTTAGCTTACCCGAAGGTGATATAACCACCAACGAAATTTCGCTTTACCTTAATTATGCTTTTACCACGAAACTCAACTTCTCACTCTTTGCCCAATATAATGATTTGGATGAGGTGATGCTCTATAATTTCCGTTTGCATTGGATACCCAAAGTGGGTTCCGACTTTTACCTTGTTTATAACCTTGGCTATGAGGACAGGATTAAGGAGATTGAATACCTGAAGCCTCAAACTACCGATGCAGCAGTAAAACTGGTTTACCGGTTTGTTTTTTAGGTATTGAACTCCCGGCTTTATTTATGGATATGAATTCGTGTGAAGTAGTCTCATTTTGTTTGGTAAATATTGTTTGTAGCAAAACCTGCTTTTAGTTCGATAGCTTTCTTAAAAAACATTAAAACCAGAAACTTAGAAAAGACTTTTTCTACCTTTGAAGTCTCTTTTCAGAGAAGAATATTGAGTTACATATTAAATTATTAATTTAAAAAATAGAAAAATGGAACAAAGCGGCGTATTAGTATTAAAACCCATGCCCGAATTTAAACTGGAGGCTTATAATGCAGCAACCGGGCATTATGTTGATGTAAATTCAGATGATTATAAGGGTAAATGGACAGTAGTTTGTTTTTATCCGGCTGACTTTACATTTGTGTGTCCCACGGAAATTGCAGCTATGAATGCCAGCTTAAATGATATTCATGACAGACTGGGTTGCGAAGTGTTGGCAATTTCTACCGACACCAAATTTAGCCATAAACGGTTTGCAGAAACTGAACCTTTATTGAAAGATTTAAAATTGACCATCGGGTCTGACCCTACCGGAGAGGTTTCCCGTAAATTTGGTGTCTTAATTGAAGATGCGGGCATTGCACTGCGTGGTCGTTTTTTGATTAACCCTGATGGAATTGTGATGGCTCAGGAAGTTCAGGCTCCTCCTGTTGGAAGAAGCGTAAAAGAATTTATTCGTCAAATTGAAGCACATCAGCATGCACATAAAACCGGAGAAGTTTGCCCTGCAGGATGGAAACCTGGTAAAACCACACTTCCGGTTAACACCGACGCAGAAGCAATGACAGGAAGAGTAGGTGATTATATTACCATCGACGAGATTATGTCGTAAAAAGAAAAGTATTTAAAAAAAGCCCCTTTGATTTTTCATTGGGGCTTTTTTTTGCATTGACTACTGCTTCACAAACTTACCGTAATAATACCCTTTGTCGGTTTTCAGGTGGATGATGTAGATGCCCTCTTCGTAATTGTTTAACGGTAAACGATTTATACTGTTTCCCATCAGGTTACCACTGCCAACCATTACGCCGGTAACAGTATAAACTTTATAGTAAACGGCTCCTTTAAGTGCACGGCAATCAATGCTTATTGCGTTGTGGGCAGGGTTGGGCCAAATGTTGATTAGCTGCGCTGAAGCGTTGTTACCGGCAATGCCATCAATTTCATCGGGAAGCACCATCAAGCTGTCAACAATGGCTTTGTCTCTTACCGTAATAATACGATTGGTTACAATATCCACCGGGTCGGAACTGTCGTAACTGCGGGCAAAAACATAAGCCATGTCCAGTTGCTGCACATCGCCCGGTTTAAAGGTAATCGGCCCTGTGCTGAGTACTCCTCTGCGGTCGCCGGGAGGATTGGGATGTCCATTGTTTGAGTTCTCCTCAGTCGGGTTGAACCCCATATCAACACCTCCGGTTCCATAGTTACAGGTGTCGCTGTTTCCCGGAAACCAATAGTTAAAGTTTATGGTGTTGCCATCCTTTACAAAAGACCAATGAGTACCTGTAATATAATTACCTTGTAGCATGTTGTAATAGTGAGGAGCGATATATGGGTCTTGAAAAGGCCCTCCACCATTGTTCATATACCCGAAATACTGCATGCCCCACCGCTCATCGTCAACAATGCCATTACCAAAATTTAGTCCGTTAATACTTTCGTCGCAACCGCCCGAGGGATTGTCACTGTTGTCGGCATCCATAAACGGCCCGCCCAACATGGTTATGCCAACAGCGGGCAGCTTGTCGCCATACCCGGCGAAAAAATTACCACCGGAACTTGTTACGTCCTCATCAAAACCATCGCCATTGTATTCAATCATAGCCCCAAGACGGACATTGCTTCCTACATAATCATCGTAAGGATTTCCCAGGTCGGAATCCACAAAATTTCCAAAATAGGTATCGTAATAGGTTGTGTCGGAACGGTTAATCAGGTCGTAATGAACAAAAACGGTATTCCACAGTGCCGAATCTGATTCGTCGTTAAATTCATAAGCCATCCCGTGAATTTCAATGCCAAGCGGTTTTCCTTGTGTTCCGGTATGAAAAGTTCTGTCGTCGTTAAAAATAAAATAGATGGCCTGGTCGCCACGAATTAGTGGATAATCGCCGGCCATGGGTTCGTAAATACCATTGTTGTTTTTATCGAAATAGGGTGCCAGTTGTGCCGCTTCGCCATTGGCAACATCGCCGTTTCCGGGCCAGGTAGTAATTTCTATTTTGGGTTTGTATCCCGCATCCTGATAGTGGTTCATGTGGTATTTAATATCGTATTTAGTGAGCTTCCAAACGCCAATATATTTTTCGTCGTACTGTTTGTTGTAATTGTCAGCAACCGGCCCGTACCAAAAATCAGTGCCGGAGGACAACGGATACCTTACTGCTGCCGCATGCAACGAAGTGCTGTTGTTGAAGTCATCATTGCCTGCAATCCACAACGAACTGCAAAAAATAGCATTGATACCACTTCCTTTGGGAGCTTCAAAGGCGGGAACGTATTCGCGGCTGGAGATAGAGTGGTAATAATCATTTCCCGGAAAGCCGTAATTATTAAACAAATATCCGTTTCCATTGATGCCGGCTTTAATATTGTTGATGTCCAGTGTTTTATAAAATCTGCTATTGTCAACATTCACTATTAAATAACCATAGGATACCGGTTGATCCCACTCCCCGCTTCCCTTTTTGAAAATAAAGTATTGTACCGTATCAACTCCGTGAAAATCGCCAAAGGCATGGTACTCTATGGTGCTGTCATTCAAAACGATGGAGAAGCTGTTTTGAGTGCTCACAATGGACTTCAACCCTTTTTGTTTTAAAATAAGGGAATCTTGTGTGTTATTAATATCATTTTGCAACACGTTAACCGTGATTGGCAACCCCCCTGTGGCTGTGGCAAAATCGTTAACGCCCATGGGCAGCGAATTATCTCTGGATACCGTAAGATTGATATCACCCCATTTGGAAAAAACATCGGGATTGTTTTTTTCCTTCACCCGGTACGAAACGGTAATTTGATGAATGGAATCGTCGTACGAAAAGGGAGGGAAAACATTGGTTAACTCAATCAGGCTATCATGAATGGTTGCCGTTACATTGTCGTTTCCATCCACCTCATCTATTTTCAACGGCTCTCCGGTGGGGCTGAAATCGTTTTGTAAAACATTAATGGAGACAGGAGTGTTAAAACCTGCCGATGCTGCATCGGCCACCGCAACAGGAATATCAGGGTTGTCAACGGCATGAACTGCTATTTTTGCTGATGCCGAAATATATCCGTACGGAGCATTTGTTTCCTGAACATAATAACGAATGGTGTCGGTTCCTGAAAAATTGGAGGTTCTTATCTTTAATAAGGTGTCAGAAACAACTTCTACAGTTGTTGATTCGGTGCCATATACCTTGTAAATTTTCAAGGAATAATTAAAAGGGTCGGTGTCGTTATGAAGCGGGTTAAACTCAGTGTCAACAAAGGTAGCAGCCTCTGTTTCATCATTTACTGCAACGGGCAGGTCGGGGTTAGGTAAAATAAAAACCGTTGCTTCGGCTTCGTTAGAAAAGTATCTTTTTCCTGTTCCTTTTTTTTCGCTGGTGTAATCAATGGTTGCTCTCCATCCATTTGAATAATGGGTAGCCAATGTTACTGTTGAATCGGTTATGTCGGTAATACTTCCACCGACTGAGTGAACTACCTCGCGTATCTTTAGCGAATCGCCGTTGGGGTCAAAATCGTTTACAAGCAAATTTAATACGGTGGGTTTTTGTGCGTAAACGGTAAAAGTATCGTTAACGGCTGTCGGCAAATTTGGGTTTTCAGCTACGTTGATGTAGATGGTTGTCCTGTCAGAATGGAGTGGAGGAGTACCATCGTCTTCAATTTTGTATTGCAACGAATCGTTGCCGTAAAAAGAATCGGAATGGTAAGTAATCAGGGTGTCGTTGTACTCGCGATCACCATGTCTGGCATTGTAAACATGGTGGATATGAAAAGCATCCCCATCCGGGTCGTAATCGTTTTGCAGGGGAAAAATGGTAACGGTATCTTCTGCCACAACCGATACCGTATCCGGCACGGCAACAGGAGCTGTGTTTTGGGCTTTAAGGTTAAAACCGGATAGAATAAGCAACGAAAGTAACCAATAAAAAGTTTTCATAACGGTATGTTTTTCAGGGTGAATGAAATTAGAGAACCTACAAAGGTATAAAAA
>WGDP01000234.1 GCA_015493215.1 Bacteroidales bacterium
TAATTTTATTTCCGTGGCTAACGGTTTTAATGGTTTCAATAAGTTCTTCACGTCCGCAATATTTTAAAAGGATGGCATCCATGCCACTCAGCCAGGCATCATGCAGCAGGTTTTCATCGAGTTCGCCGGTAAGGGCAATGATTTTAATCTCAGGGAACAGTCTTTTTAAAGTGCGTGCACAGTCAACACCGTTTAGTTCGGGCATTAGCAGGTCGAGCAAAATAATATCCACCTGTTTGGTGTTCATTGTTTCAAGCCCCTCTTTACAAGAATTGGCTGAACCGATTACGGCCAAATCGGTATCTGTTTCTAAAACAGCCTTAACACCGTTAATAAACAGCGGGTGATCGTCGATGAGGTATAAATATATCATTTTATTTCATGGGTATTTCAATCATAAATACTGAACCGTAGCCTTCCTGCGATTCAATCATTAACTTACCGCCCAAATAATCAACGCGTTGCCTGATATTATTTAATCCGTGTCCTTCTCCTTTTTTCGAAATATCGAAGCCAACTCCGTCATCTTCGGCCGATAAAGTTAACATTTCATTTTCAATAAACAACTGAATTGTAAGATTTTTTCCTCCCGAATGTTTTATAGCGTTGTTAATTAACTCATATATAAGGTAATACAAATTTACCTGAAATTTGTCTTCGAGGTGGTTTTTTATGTTGGTTTGGAAGTGAATGGTCATTTCGGAAGCGGTGTTCACCGATTTTATTAAATTTTGAAGTGATTGTACCAGTCCAATTTCCGAAAGCCGTGCCGGCATCATGCGGTGCGACAGTTCACGAACATTGCGGGTGATACTGTCGATGGCCGAAACAAGGTCGTAGTAGATTGGGTTTTCGTGCAACTGCGAATCTACTTTTAACCTTAAAGCACCCAGGCGTGCCCCGAGGCCGTCGTGCAGATCCATGGCCAGCCGTTTGCGTTCTTCATCCTGTCCTTTAATTATGGCATCGGCAATTTGCAACGATTTCTCCTTTTCGAGGTTTTCCATCTTGATACGATCCATCGAAACCTTTTGCCTGAAATAAATAATGACGGCTATTAAAGCCAAAATAAGCAATAAAGCCACCAAAAAATAGACCCTGTATCGGCTTAACTTGGCATCCTGTATTAAAAGCTCTTTCTCCTTTTTCTGGGTTTCAAACACTACCGATAGAAACAAAGAGGTTTGTACCTGTTGGTTTTTTTTAAAGGCTTCTCTTTTGCGGATGGATTTTCTTAAATAGGCCAGCGATTTTTTATATTCTCCCAGCTCTTTGTATAAATCGCTGTAGGTATCCAGTAAAGAGGCCTGCATATCAAGGTTTTTATTGCTGCGCGAAACAGCCATGGCAGCGTCAAGCAATATTCGGGCACTGTCAAAATCCTGCCTTTCCATCAGTGCGTAAGAATAGTTGTTGTAAAGTTCGGTTAAGAACTTTAAAAACTTATTTTGTTTGGCAATTTTAATGGCTTCAAGGTATTTTTGGTTTCTTAGTTTTGCTTTGCCCACCATATCGTAAAGGAGTGCCTGATTGTTCAGTATCACTACCTTTTTATATTTCATTTCCGGATTGTCTTTTACAATTCGGTATGCTTTGTTGAGGTAGTAGTTGATAGAGTCAAATGAGTTGTAAGTGTTGGAAAGCAAATTGTAAGCATTTACATTGTTTTCCTGATTGTTTTTCTTGGTTTTGATATTCAGACTTTGCCTTGCATAGCTTTGACACTTTTTAATTTCGTTTAAATAGTAATACACCAATCCTGTGTAATACAGAATTTCTTTGTTAATGGGTTTTCCAGGTGAGGCCTGGGCAGCTTTAAACAGATATTCCAATGCTTTGGAACTGAAGCCCATGGACTGGTATATGTTACCAGTCCACATTAGAAGTTTAGCTTTATTGTCGTTGAGTCTATATTGATCGATAAGCTGTTGAGCCTTTTGTTCCTGCTTAATCGCAGCCGTATAATTACCCTTTTGCAGGTATGACTGAATTAAATAGATGTATAAACTGAACTTATTTTCCAGTACTTTGTTACTCCCTTGTGTTTTAAGCCCTTTCAGAGCATAATAGATGGTGGAGTCATTGTTAATATTGCGATATTGACGTGCTTCTGTATAATACACATAAAAAAGGCTGTCGTTATTTGCCGTATCCTCAGAAGCATAACTGCAACGGGCAACAAGAAAAAACAGCAATAAGCACAGGTATTTATAAAATTTATCCACCATCCGAAGATATGAGTTTCCTTAATACAAAGGTAACATATATCTTCAAACGGCGAATGTTTCAGTGCTTATTATGAAAAATATTTAAGCTTAACCTGTCCTGATTTAACAAAAGGGGGCAGATTCAACCTGCAAACTAAAGTTTTCCTGTCCGGTTTTACAATGGCCGGCTATTACCCCCGGTTACGGCCTTTTACTTAACAGTGAAGGTTTTACAATGACCCGCTTTGGAAAAAATCAGGCATAATTCATCCGCCCATGGCAATCATTTTACCCGGTGTACCAAAGCACAATGTATTTATTGGTGTTGGTAGCGGCTATTTGTTGTCGTTACTATCGGTATAAACCGACATGTTGCATTTACTGCCGTCAAGACGCAGCACAACAAGTCCCCATTGTCTTTCGTCGATGGCAATGGTTTTTGACGAACCCACTTCAATGGTGTAGGGGCCTTTAAAGGTTTGCATGTCGAGCGAATAGGCCAAAAATGTTACGTACCCTACAGTGGGAGCTGTGTCAGGGTCGGTTGTGTCAATATTCATTTTTCTTTTTTCAGACGACATGGCCGGGTTGGAAGCATGCGACATGGTAAAATAGGTTTGTGGATTTACCGGAGTGTCGTACGACGAAATTGGAAACTGGGCAAAAACGTTTGCCGAAAAGAAAATTGCTACTGCAAAAAATACTGAAAATAAAACATGTTTTTTCATGACAATAAAATTTTAATTGGTTTGTGCCTACAAAGAAAATACATAAAAAGGGGCAAAACAAGGGAGGAACATGGTAGGTTTTTACCTACCATTAATGGTAGTATTTTGGTATTTTTGGTACTTCGACCTTAAAGTAAATTGTTGCTTAGATAGCGTAAACTACAGTGTATCAGTTAGAAAGGTCAAAAAACCCCAAAAATTGGGCTGTCGTGCGGTTTTTTTGTACCAACAACACCTTTTTTTTGTCAGTAAATTGCTTTAAAATTTCGTTATTATAGTATCGAAAAGTTAATAAAGTGAGTCCCGAATTATATTTAATAAAAAACATATTTGACAGTTCGTTTACGAGTGCTTTTTGTTTTTTTTGGTTTTGATCGAAACATACCGAAAAGCTGACGGCTGAATTTTGCATCAGGTTGATGTGAATTTTATGCCGGCTCAAGGCTTTAAAAATATGGAAAAGGTTTTCTTCTTCAATAAAATCCATGTTGCGCGAGCTGAAACTTAACAGGGTTTGGTTTGGTTTGGCTATTATTTTCGGAATTTTGTCATCTTCCGATCTGTTTTCCGAAATCAGCGAAGGAGCGGCATGGGGTTCCCAAAAGGAGCGTACTTGCAGTGTCAGCCCCTTTTTTTGCAAGGGTTGAATGGTTTTGGGGTGAATAACCGATGCGCCGTAAAAAGTCAGTTCAATGGCTTCGTGGTACGAAATGTTGTTAAGTTTAACGGCATCTTTAAATAGTTTGGGGTCGGCGCTCATCAATCCGGGAACATCTTTCCATATAACTATCTCGTTGGCGTTCAGTATGCTTCCTATAATGGCTGCGGTATAATCGGATCCTTCTCTGCCAAGGGTGGTAATGTTGCCATCGTTGTCGCTGCCGATAAATCCCTGTGTAATTACAATTTTACCGTTGTGTAGCAGGGGAATCAGGTGGGTGGAGATATTTTTTTCGGTTTGCTGCCAGTTAACCGAAGCATCGGTATGGTTGCTGTTGGTGGCAATGATTTTTTCGGCGGGCAGTTCCGCAACAATGAGTTTTTTGGCCGAAAGCCTTGCTGCCATAATTTTCCCTGAAAGTATTTCGCCGAAACTTACAATTGCGTCATAGCCGGCAAAGTAGTTGTCGAAGGGTTGGTTCAGTGCGTCCCAAAGGTTTCTGAAGAGGTTTTCCACCTCATCAATAAGTTTGGTGTGATTAACAAAGGGCAACGATTGAATGAGGTTGATGTGGAAACTTTTGAGGGAAAAGTATTCTGTGGCGAGTTTTTCGTCTTTGTTAACAGCAAGCGAAAGCAGGTTTTCCAGAGCGTTGGTGGTTTTGCCTATGGCCGAAACAACCACAATTAAAGGTTCGCATTTAAACTCTTCAACAATGGAAACCATTCGTTCAATGCCTTTGGCATCGTTTAGCAATGCCCCTCCAAATTTAAATACACGTATCATACTTTTTTAACGCCGGTTGGTTTGGTTTGTTGCCTGCAAAATCAGAGCCGTTCTTTAATAAGCCCTTTTCGGTAGGCTGCAAGCAACAGCTTTAAATCGTCAATCTGGCTTTGTAACTCTTTACCAATATCGGTATCTCGCACCCGCTTGCGGTTGGTTTTTGCTTCGATAAATATTCTGTTTGAAATAATGTCGATTTCTTCTTCGATGGCTTTTTGTCGCGACTCAAAGTGTTCATGTTCAACCAAAACCAGGCCGTAGGAGTTGTAAATTAAGGTGTATCCCGAAACGCCTGTAACCTTTTGGTAGGGTTTCGACATGCCACCGTCAATTACAAAAAGTTTTCCGTTGGCTTTAATGGGTTTTTCGCCCTTTTTCACTTTTACGGGCACATGGCCGTTTACGATGTGTGATTTTTCGGGGTTGAGGTTGAACTCTTTTAAAATTTTATCGGCATATTTTTCATCGTTGTAAACGAGGTTGTAATAGTCGTTGCGCTCTTCTTTGTGGGTTTTTTTATCGGCTACAAAATAGCGTTCGAAGGTGGCCATTTTTTTCTTCCCGAACAGGGGAGAGGTTTCGCCACACCACAGATACCAGAAATAATCGAGGTTGATGTTTTCGTTTTTTGGGCTGAACCGATGTTGGTATCCGCGGCGTACGGCAATTTCAAACCGGTCGCAAAGTTTTTTACCCGAAACGGGGCTGCCGCCGATTTCAAATTTTTGAAACGAACCGTCACTGTTCATGGGAATGCAGCCGTGGTAGAGCAGGTTGGAGTTATAGGTGAGGTACATGCTGCCGTGTGAAAACAGAAACTCAATGTGTTTTTGAAGCCGTTTGGAATTTTTTATGCTAAGGCGAAGTTTTTCCATAATTTCGGCCTCTTCGTTGCTTAGCCGGTAAGGGTTTTTGGGGTCGATGGTGGGGAAGTTTTTATCGAGCAGCTCGTGTTTTGTGCCGTCAATGGTGATGGTTCCTTTTTTAAAGTCGATATTATCGAGCACCAACCTGTCGGCCATGTTAAAGTGCGGGTTGCGCTTAATAATTTCTCCTTCCAGTTTAAACTGGATGATGGAAATGGCTTTGTGCATCTTTTTTACCAGCTCGGTATTTTTGTCGATGACTTCCGTTTTGGGTGTAAACAGCGTGCAGTCGTCGTTTTTGTAAGTTTCCATGGCAAAGGTGGCCAACGGAAGCATGTTGATGCCGTAAGCATCTTCAAGGGTATCGATGTTTTGGTAGCGCAACGAAATACGGATGATGGTAGCAATAAGTGCGAGGTTTCCGGCTGCTGCTCCCATCCAGATAATATCGTGGTTACCCCATTGAATATCAACGGCATGATGTTCCATAAGCTTGTCCATTACCTTTTCGGCACTGGGGCCACGGTCGAAGATGTCTCCAATAATATGCAGCCGGTCGATAAGCAGTCGTTGGATAAATTTACACATGGCTACAATAAAAGCCGGGGCGCGGTTGATGTTGATAATGGTGTTGATAATGCTTTCAAAATACTCCTCTTTGTCTTCGCCGCTCTCGTTTAAAAGCTCATCGATGATGTAGCCAAAATCGGCAGGCATGGCTTTTCTAACCTTTGAGCGGGTATATTTTGACGAGGATGCCCGGGCAACTTTTGCAAGTCGTTGCAAGGTAATGGAGTACCATTCGTTAACATCGGTTTCCTCTTTTAAAATCAGGTCGAGTTTTACTTTGGGATAGTATATTAAGGTGATAAGTTGTCGTTTTTCCTTTTCCCGTAAGGTTTTGCCAAAAATATCTTCTACCTTGCGTTTTACCACACCGGAGGCGTTGGCAATAACATGGCTAAAGGTTTCGTCTTCGCCGTGTATGTCGGTAAGAAAGTGCTCGGTACCCTTTGGCAGGTTCATAATAGCCTCAAGGTTAATAATTTCGGTGCTGGCAGCCTGTATGCTTGGAAAGGTATCCGAAAGCAGTTTCAGGTATTTAATTTCTTTGGTAAGCTCTTCGGAAGAGTATTGATTGTCGTTAAAGTTAACCATAATTACTTTGTTTACATTTTTTGCAAAGGTATGAAAGAGGAGGAAATGGGAAGGTATAAAGATAAAAGATAAAAGATAAAAGTCCCGATAGCTCCGAAAAGGTTGTTGAGGGGTTGAAACGATAAAGTAATGAAACCTATTTTCCAAACGTGAAAACTGTAATAATTTTGACGGTATTTACAGGATTTCTTTTTATCTTTATGCCACACTAAACAGCCATGAAATTTACCTCAACCATAAAGTTAATTGGTTTTTACGTAACTGTAGAGAGAGAGAGAGTTAGGAGCGAAAAGGTTGTGTATAGGCCTCCTTAAGTTAAAAAAATACTTTTCAAAACAAACTTTTTTTTAACCTTAAACTATTAACCATGAAAAAAATTATAACACTAATAATATCGGTCATATTTGCATTAAGTATATATGCACAAACTTCTCAAAATATAAACCTGCCGGAGGGTTATGGTTCATTGACTGCTGACATTGCTACGGGAAATAGCTACATTTTTGCTTATACCCCCGGCGGAATAAATATTTTTAATGCCACTGACAATTCATTTAAGCAAAAAATAGAGTTTAATTCCACAGGAGCAGTATATGGAAAATTCAACCCGGTTTTTTTCGACTCCAGATTAATGGTGCGCGACCAAAGCTTAATGGCATATTGCGATGAAACAAATCATAAATATCTGTATGTATTAACGCCTTCACTAAAATTGCTTATTATTAATACAAGCAATCTTAGCCAAACGTGGACGGTTTCGTTAAAAATTAGTAAAACAGGTGAAGAGTACCTTGATAATATTTTAGATTCACAAAACGGAAGGGCAATTTTAAAATACGATGAAAGCAATAAAAGGCTTTTCTTATTAGTGGGGGGAAAGGATAAAAATACTAATTGTACAGGTAACTTTCATCAACGAATAAATATTTTTGCTTTTTATGATGTTGATTACACTGTAAATCCTGATAACCCCAATTTTTTTAATTTACACTTTACACGATTGAATTATCCTCCTCCCGTTGGCATTTATGGCAATCAAATAAACAACTACGCTTTTTTTAATAAAAATAACAACGATTATTTTACAGTTGTAAGGCTTGGTAAAATGGGGCTAGTTAATAACGGTACTGCTTTGGGGTACATTGACACTTATAAGATTACGGAAATTGATGCCGACTCCATTGAAAACGACCATATTGATATCCCAAGCCCGGAAGATAGTAGCTATTACAAAATGGGGAAATTGTTAATTATTCCTGAAATTGACAAGATTGTATCATTACCTTATAAATACTTCGTGTCCGATTGTCAAAATCCTGTTTTTTGTGTAATGGATTATTCCAACCCTGAAAATGTAAGCCACCAAATAATTAACAGCCCGAGCAGAAAAATACTAAGTGCTGTTTATTTAAATCAGCATAACGACCTTATAGTAGGTTATGAACCTGATAACAATGATATAATGCAGGAATACCAAAACACCAACCTTGCAGTTTATCATTACAATGATAATACTGATTTATTTGATCTTACACCATCTTTTACTTTTGGCAGTGATAATTCACAAAACACTTCGCCTTTTGATTTTAACTCATCTGTTTATTTAACAAAAATCAACGATTCAACAGCGCTGATAAGTAGAAAGGATGGAATTGGGAAAATTGAATTTGACGAGAACGATTATACTATCACAGACAATATTTTAGACTGGAATGCTGAAAACAATTTTTTTGGAAAAGGTGTTATTGCCAGCAACAAAGTATTTATTTGCAACCATGTAGCCAACGGTATAGAAATTTACAATATCAACAATAACAATTTTGAAAACAGCATTAGAACAGGGTATCCGGTTTATAAAGCGGAGGCCAATGGGGATGGAAGTATTATATTGTTCTACAATACTTTAAATGTATATAATGCCGGTTTATACGCCTATAGCACTGAAACAGGAACTGTAACCCATATTAATCCCAATGGTACTTTTACGGCAGCCATCGGCGACTGTAAATACAACAGCTTTTCCAACGAATTTGTTATTACTGAATTTCGGCCTGATTATGCAAAAATAATACGGTTGAATGCCGACAACCTGACCAAAGTAGGAGAAAAAATAATTTATACAAAAAAATTTGCGAAAGAGCTGTTTGTTTCCCCTGAAGGAGACCTTTATGTTGCTGCCATCAATGGAAGCCAACCCAATAAGCCCCAGGTAATAGTTTTGGATGCAACCGACTATAGTGATTTGCATACTATTGACGTTGACGATTTCAGCACATACAATTTACCATTTGCATATTATTCGGCAGACTTTAACTATAATCCATACGACAAAACCGTTGATGTTATATTAACGGTACAAGAAAAAAAATTATTACCCTACAACAGTATTACCAGTAATATATACGGCGAAGAAATTGCCAATTCTGTTCCTCCTCCATCCAAAATGATTGTTATTTCAGATGAACATACCAAAAACTCGGATTATAATTTTAACAATTACGCTGTAAAAATAATCTGCCCCTATTCCATTTCACAAAACAAATCATCGCAATACTACGGCAAATGTTTTGTTTATGGCGAAAAGTTTTATATGGTTAATTATAAGAATAATAATTCTGTTTTAGGATTTAATGATCACCCGTTTTTACATATTGTTTACGATACGCTTAACGATGTTCTTTTTGCATTAAAAGAGCGGTATTATATAAACGAATCGGATACCTGTAAAGAACACAGGCAGTTTGAAGTATGGAAAATTACAATGACCGATAATTTTCCTTTTGTACATTTTGAAAAGTTTAACGGAGACGGTTTGCTTACCGATGGCCAGGTTGCCGGAATGTTTTACAATACGTACGATGCGCGAATTTATGTTTATAAAAAAACCGATGCCGAAAAGTTGGGTACTGTTCAGGAAAGCTTAATGTCTTTTTCTTACGATAACCCGACATGGCAAATTGTAGAACTCGGTAATAAAACATATTTTCCAGACTATGACCACACGCGTGATGACTCATATTTTTTTATGAACAATGATGTCACCCCTTACATAGACCCCTATAACAACAAAATTTACCTCCCCAACGGCGGACATTCCAATGTGAGCGTGGTAGGTTTTGAGGCAAACGAACAGCTTACATTACACAACAACAATTCAGGCGGGAAGTCTATCACCTGGCTTTCCATCCCACGCCACTTACACAACAATCCTGACGGAACAACCAATACGCCAACAGTGTTTGCTGAAAACAATTTTAGCAATGGGTACAACACACTCTACTTGGAATATGATAATATTAATCCCGAATTTCATACCGATAATCTGGTTTATGCCAATGGAGATAGTTATAATAACTGGTCATGGAATAATTCTATAATGGAAACCATTAACAGCACAAGGGGTTATAAGTTGGAAATTGGCCCCAACGGGCCTAACAAGTTAACCATAACCGGTATGCTTGAAAATCAAAACACCGGCATAACGCTTTTAGGCCCCATAAATGATAACTGGCCTGAAAACTGGGTTGGTTATTGGCTTTATCAGGAACAATCTCCTTTTGATGCCATTGAGCCTAACCAGCTGGACGACCTTGCCATTATTAAGGCACAGGATTGGTATTGCTATCGTGATGAAACACCGGCAGGCAGCGGGCAGGCACCCTGGATATGTGCCTTAAATATAGGTATTAATGCGCCGCGTTTAAAGTATGGTGATATGGTTATACTTAAATCGTATAACGACATAAACGGTTTCCATTGGCAAAACGGTACAACCCCTTCACCGACAGAGGTTAAGTCGGCAACTGTACATTATCAATATGAAGAGCAATCTGATTACACAGCCTATTTAATTGAAGTAGATACTTCAAACCGTCCTCAGGAGATAGGCGCATTTATTGGCGATAGTTGTATTGGTGCCACTACTGTATTACCTGATGACACCCTGGTATTGATACGAGGTTATGACAAAGATACGGTGGGAGATGTTGTTTTTGAGGAGTATTACAGTACTAAGAGCAGTGTACCGGCTATAACAGATTATTTTGTTAAAATACCCGGTAAGCAACTGTGGCAAAAACGTACCATTAATAATAAAGAAGGGAGAAGTCATTATCTTATTTCGTTTAAACAGAAAAAAACGGTTAGCCCGGTAATTAATGACAATGATTTTGCTTTAAAGGTTTATCCCAATCCCGCGCAAAACAGGTTAACTGTTGAATACATAACAAGCGGTGAAGCAAACACCACCCTTGAAATATACGATGTTACGGGTAAAAAGATAGTAAACTTGCAAAACCGCCTGACGGCCGGAATGCATCAAAATATAATTAACACACAACATTTTAAAAACGGTATTTACCTGTTACGGGTATCAACCGGTAATCAAACTGCTGTTAAAAGATTTGTGGTTAATAAATAATGCTGTTACATTGAGCGCCTGCCTACCGAATGGCAGGAAGTCGAAGAATGTCACACTGAGCGTAGTCGAAGTGTGTCGTTCTTCGACTCCCTGCCCGTCCGGTTTGCCTACGGCAGGTAGGCAGGCGGGCGCTCAGAATGACATTGTACGTAAACCGAAACATTTATAAAAACCAAACACCCCAAAATGAAAACAATATCAATTATAATATTATTACTGCTTTCAGTTTTACTTTCGGCTCAAACCATCACCGTAAAACAAGACGGCACCGGCGACTTTACCACCATACAGGCAGCCGTTGACAGTGCCCAAAACGGCGATACGGTGTTGGTATGGCCTGGGATTTATTTCGAAAACATAAACTATAACGGCAAAAACATTGTGCTGGGAAGCCTGTTACTTACCACAGGTAACGAAAGTTATAAATACAACACCATTATTGATGGCTATAACAAAGGCAGCTGTGTGGTGGTAAATAACAACGAAACCAATGCCGAACTAACAGGTTTTACACTCCAACACGGCAAATCTGATATAGGCGGTGGAATCAATTTAGATGGAGTAAATTTTGATTTAGATAATTGCATTATAAAGAATAATAAAGCAAAACATGGCGGAGGTATTAACTGTATTCATTATTCAAACCTTACTTTGAGTAAAGTTACAATCACTAATAATTATGTTACCGGTACGGGGGGCGGTATTGCAATTGTAAGGCATAGTAACGTTACTTTTGACTCAGTCAATCGTTGCAATATTTATTTAAACTATGCTTCGCGGGGCAATGAAATTCATAAAGTTGTTGAAAACGATACTTTACATGTTTATCTTGACACTTGTACAGTGTTGGAACCCGATTACCATTTTTTCTCTTCCATACAAATTGAAGGCTATTATATTGACGATATTGTTTACGATATTCAACATGCCAAACTTACTCCTGTTGATGCCGATTTATATGTCAACCCTGTTACGGGTAACGATTCGGCAAGCGGATTATCGGCAAACGAACCTTTAAAAACCATTGCTTATGCCTACTCAAAAATAGCTGTTGACAGCAACGAGCGTAACACCATTCATCTTGCCAACGGCATCTATTCCGATACGGTTAGCGGTGAAAGATTTCCGCTTAATGTCCGCCAGTATGTAAATGTAACCGGACAAAGCAGAGACGGTACCATTCTGGATGGTGAATATAAAAGTTATTTGTTAAGAGGAAATAACGCCACCGGAAATTATAGCTTTTCAAAAATGACGATTAAACGAGGAACAAAGGTTATTTATTCTGCTTATGGTTGGATGCAGGCATTGGTTAGGGCATACCTTCAAAATGATAATATATCGTTTGACAGCATACTATTTACCGAGGGATGGGGAAAATATAGTGCAGGTAGTGTTAATATTCTCGGTTCGAATGATGTGCGTATAAGTAATTGTGAAATTTCCAATAATACGGGAGGTCCGGCATTAAATTTAACCATGTGGGATATTTATGATACAAGTTATGTTAGCAATTGCAAGATAATAAATAACAAACCCGATTTAAATGATCCTGAACACGTCAACGGACGTGGTTCATCAATTTCAGATGGTGTTGGTGTTGTTACAAATACTATTTTTATTAATAATGACTACGAAGCGGTTATTTCAACATTCCCATCGGAAAACTATTTTAGCAACTGCACTTTTGTTAATAATGCATATTTAAATAATGATAAAGGCTCGGTATGTTGGCTCAGCGAAAGTACAAATAGTTTTTATAACAGTATTATTTATGATAATAACGATGAAGTCCCTTCATTCTCTCTTTCTAATATAAATAATCTTGCCAATACAAACCTTAATATTTACTATTCGTTAATTGAGCATGGAGAAGATGCTGTTTACGTAAGCCCTTACTGTAATGGTCATTGTTTTTATTACTACGACACTACCAACATAGATACCGACCCCCTATTTTACGGCGGAGCCGAGTTCCCCTACAACCTGTCGGATGAGTCGCCATGCATTGATGCCGGTACGCTTGATTTACCCCAGATTATCCTCGACCACATGCCCGAAACCGACCTTGCCGGCAACCCCCGCATCTTTAATGGTAAAATTGATATGGGCGCTTACGAATGGAACCCCACTGTTTCCACTAAAGAAATTCCAAATGCCAAACAACAAATCCCAAGGCTTACGGCAGCGCCCAATCCTTTTACTACTCAAACCACCATCTCTGCCAAATGGGACAACCCCGCCCGCATCAACATCGAAATATACAACAACGCCGGCCTGCTTATAAAAACCCTGCAAAGCGGCTCACAACCCGCTGGCAGCTGCAAAATTTTCTGGAATGGAACAGACAACATTGGCAACTACCTGCCCACCGGCGTTTATGTTGTAGTGCTAAGAGTTGACGGAAAAGAGTTTGCAAGTGTAAAGGTGGTGAAGAAGTAGAACTTTTTCGGTCGAAGCCTGCCTCCGGCAGGCAAGCGGGCACATGCGATGGCGACCGGAAAGATAGTGTGGTTTGTAAGAGAGGCTCTACTCTACCGGACAGCACATTTAAACAGTAATCCGGATGACTTGATTTCTCAGGGCTGGACCCCGGAGGATTAAAGATGTTCACTGAACATTTTATTTGGTCGGAATTAACCCCTGTCTGATTTTCTCGTACGTACCCAAAATAAAGTATATTTGTTGAAAACCTCTAATTCATGAAAGATACTGCAAGCAAAAGTTACGACTATGTTATTATCGGCTCGGGCTTTGGAGGCTCGGTTTCAGCCTTGAGGTTAAGTGAAAAAGGCTATAAAGTGTTGGTAATTGAAAAAGGAAAATGGTGGAAACCTGACGATTTTCCAAAAACCAATTGGAACATTCGTAAATGGCTTTGGATTCCTTCGTTGCGCTTTTTCGGTTTCTTTAAAATGACCTTTTTGAGGCATGTGGGTATTTTAAGCGGTGTAGGTGTGGGAGGTGGTTCGCTGGTTTACGCCAACACATTGCCAAGACCCAAAGAGGCTTTTTTTAAAACCGGCAGCTGGGCAGGGCTGGCAGACTGGCAAAAAGAGTTGGAGCCTTTTTATGCAGAAGCTGAAAAAATGTTGGGTGCCACAACAAATCCTAAACTTTTTGATGCTGACAATGCTTTGAAGCAGGTTGCCCGGCAAATGGGTCACGAAAAAGAGTTTGTGCCCACCGATGTGGCAGTCTTTTTTGGCGAACCTGAAAAAACCATACCCGACCCCTTTTTTGGCGGACGGGGGCCTGAGCGTTCAGGATGTACCCATTGTGGCGCCTGTATGACCGGTTGCCGGCATAATGCTAAAAATACACTCGATAAAAACTACCTCTGGCTTGCCATAAAAAACGGCGTTGAGGTAATGGCCGAACATTTGGTAACGGCAGTAAAACCACTGGGAGCCGCAGATGGATCGGAAGGTTACACAATTACTTATAAGAAAGTTTCGGGCTTTTTTACCCAAAATAAAACAGTGAAAGCCAAAGGAGTAATATTGGCCGGTGGGGTACTTGGGACAGTACGGTTGCTGCTGGACATGAAGTTAAAAGGGTTGCTCGATTTGAGTGGCAAAACAGGCGACGATATTCGCACCAACAACGAAAGTCTGATTTTAGTCCACTCAAAACAAAAAGACAAAAATTTCTCCGAAGGGGTGGCCATCGGTTCAATTTTTCCTCCCGACAAAGATTCGCATGTGGAGCCGGTTCGCTATGGTTCGGGATCAGGATTTTTTAAGTTAATGGGCGTTCCCATGATTTTTGGGAAAAACGGATTTATAAGAACCATCAAATTATTTGGCCGGTTTATTGCACATCCGGTGTCATCATTCAGAATCTATTTTTCAAAAAACTTTGCCGAAGAATCGGTAATTCTGCTGTTTATGCAGCATCTCGACAGCACCCTGAAATTTAAAAAGGGTTGGTTTAATCTCGGTTCACGGGTTTCAACGGGTAAAGCGCCCTCGTCGTTTATTCCGCGGGCTAAGGAACTTGCTAATCGAACCTCTGAAGTAACGGATGGCAAGCCATTTGTAATGGCTACCGAAGTTTTTTTCGGTATTCCAACCACAGCGCATATTTTGGGTGGTGCCGTTATTGGCAGCTCTTCCAAAACGGGTGTAATCGACAGCAGGCATCAGGTGTTCGGGTACAAAAAGCTGTTGGTTTGCGACGGCTCGGCCATTTCGGCCAATCCGGGTGTTAACCCGAGCCTTACCATTACTGCCATGACCGAGCGGGCTATGAGCCTGATACCCAATAAGAAAAATTAAATCAAATGAGTTCCGGCTTAAAAAGAGTTCTTTGTTGTCAATTTCGATAGCTGTTGGAATTAACAAAATTTTACCTTTGTAAATTGTCTGCTTGTCCGGCGGGTGCTCATAAATTTAATAAACAATAAACAAGATTATGAAATTATCAGAAGAGCTAATAGAAGAAGTTAAACAGGCGGCTGCTAAATATATGTATTACAACAGGCCACCCATCGAAGTTCGAGATCAGGTTGATATGGGTTACCGTATTGAGGGGCAAAGCGTATATCTGTTTGAGATAAGGCCAAGGTGGGACAAACCAGATGAAAAGCATGAGTTACCCATTGCCAAAACCACCTATGTTAAGGCAAAAAAATTGTGGAAAATTTATTGGATGCGCAGCAATTTAAAATGGTATATTTACGAGCCTGTTCCTTTAGTGTTAAGTATTTCCGACTTTTTTGATACGGTAAACGAGGACGAATATCATTGCTTTTTTGGTTAATCCCGATAGAATAAGGCGCTTCTTTGCAACAACATTGCTTTTTTTTCTAATTTCGCAGCCTTATTAAAATCAAGATGATATGTTAAGGACACACACCTGCGGAGCGCTTAGAATTGAAGATGTTAACAAAGAGGTTACCCTTTCGGGATGGGTACAAAAAATTCGTGATAAAGGCGGCCTGATATGGATTGACCTGCGCGACAGATACGGAATAACTCAACTACTTTTGGAAGAGGGACGCACCGGCGAACAACTGATTGCCACAGCCCGTACTTTGGGGCGCGAATATGTGATTAAAGCCACCGGAACGGTAATTGAACGGGTGTCTAAAAATCCTAAAATGGCCACCGGCGACATTGAGATAGATGTTGCTGACATCGAAGTGCTCAGTCAATCAAAAGTGCCGCCCTTTACCATTGAAGACAATACCGATGGGGGAGAGGAGCTTCGTATGAAATACCGTTATCTTGATTTGCGAAGAAATCCCCTTAAAAACAACCTGGAACTTCGTCATCGCCTTTCCATCGAAACCCGTAAGTATCTCGACAGCGAAGGTTTTTTGGAGATTGAAACGCCCTATCTTATTAAATCTACTCCCGAAGGAGCACGCGATTTTGTGGTGCCTTCGCGTATTCACGAAGGCGAGTTTTATGCGCTGCCCCAGTCGCCGCAAACTTTTAAGCAACTGCTTATGGTGGCCGGATACGACCGTTACTACCAACTGGTAAAATGTTTCCGCGATGAGGATTTACGTGCCGACCGTCAGCCTGAGTTTACTCAAATAGACTGCGAAATGGCTTTTGTTGAGCAGGAAGATATTTTAAGCACTTTTGAGGGAATGGTAAAGCATCTGTTTAAAACGGTAAAAGGTATCGATATTGAACCGCTTGAGCGGATGCCTTACGAGAAAGCCATGAAACTTTACGGCTCCGATAAACCGGACATCCGCTTTGGGATGCAGTTTGTTGAACTGAATGACGTTGCACAAAACAAAGGTTTTAACGTATTCGATCAGGCAGAACTTGTGGTTGGTATTTGTGCCCCTTCATGCGCAACTTATACCCGTAAGCAGTTGGATAAACTAACCGATTTTGTAAGACGCCCACAGGTGGGAGCCAAAGGATTGGTTTATGTAAAATACAACGAGGA
>WGDP01000235.1 GCA_015493215.1 Bacteroidales bacterium
CAATGGATGCCTGTGTTGGCACTCTACTTTTCGGTAAAATACATTGTTGTGCTTACGCTGGTCATGTTACTGGCCTCGCTGGTTCAGGGGCTGATTATTGAGCGGCTGTTTGTTGATAATGAAACCCAAAAAACTATTTCTTCAGACTAAAAATCATTTGCTTTGCCAGTACTCCAAAACTTTCTGTTAACGTTGGGTGAGGATGGATGGCAGATGCAACATCTTCTAATGTTAATTTTGCAGAAACAATCAAAGCAGCTTCGCCAATAATTCCGGAAGCTCCCTCCACCATAATTTGTATCCCTACAATTCTATGGTTTTTTTTATCCACCACAAATTTTAGTGCACCCGTATCATTTTCATTAATTTGAGCCCTTGCATCTTCGTTATAATTGTATTGTCCCTCAATTACATCCATGCCCAGGTTAAGCGCTTCCTGAAGGTTGAAGCCTGCTGATGCAATTTCGGGGTCGGAAAACAGTACCCATGAAACTTTATTAAAATCAACCGCAATTTTTTTGGGGTTAAACATGTTATGCATGGCAATACCGGCTTCGTATGTTGCAACATGGGCAAATTTTGGGCCTTTAATTACATCGCCAACAGCATAGATGTTGGGATTTTTTGTCTGTAAAAATTCATTCACAGCTATCCCCTTAATGTCGAAGTTGACACCTGCTTTTTCAAGCGCCAGATTTTGTACGGTAGCCGTTCTTCCTACCGAAATAATTGCCCGGTCAGCATCAATTGTAAATATCTGACCCTCTTTTTCGCATTTCACTTTAAAACAATCATCTGTAAAATTAACTTCAAGTACGTTGGTGGAAACATAAATATCAATATTGTTTTCCTTTTTCATTTTTATTTGAATCCTTTCAGCAAACTCTTCATCTACAGGACCCAATATACGATTAAAACGTTCCACAATGATACACTTTACACCCAATTTCGAAAGCATTTGAGCAAACTCTACTCCAATGGGGCCGCCACCAATTACAAGAAGGCTTTCAGGAAGATCTTCCTCATCAAACATTTCTTTATTTGTCCATAAGTTCTTCACACCATTACCTTTAATGGGAGGAATGAATGGTGAAGATCCTGTTGCGATAACAGCTTTTTCAAACGAAACAGTTTCGTTATTTCCATCTGTTGAAGTGATAAGAATTGTTTTGTCAGATAAAAAACTGGCTGTGCCTTTTTTAAAGGTTAAAATCTTATTCAGGTTTTTAAGTGCAGCCAGTGAGCGTTGACTAACTATTTTATCCTTCTTTTTTACCACATTGGCCCAGTTAATTTTGGTAGTACCGTCCACCTCCACATCAAAAATACTCATGTGGTTTGACAGATAAAAGTTGTCTGCTGACTCTTCCAATATCTTGGAGGGAATACAACCGTCGAACAGGCATTCACCACCGGGTTCTCCACGGTCGTCAATCAACAATACGTTTTTTCCCATCATGGCAGCCTGTTGTGCTGCAGGTGTTCCGCCCGGTCCGGCGCCTATTACTACTAAATCGTAATTATTCATGTAATTGTTATATTAAGTTTTAAAAGTTTGATGTGTCGGCTAACTCAAATAAGCTTGCCAGGCTTCGTCAGCAGTTTTTCCATTAACAGTTACGTCATAAATAGCATTGGCCATTTTTACTGCTTCATTAAAAGGCCGTTGATGAATGTTTCGCCCTGTGCCATTTCCTCTGGTATTTCCTGAATGTATTTGATCATACAATTGTTGCAGGAATGGTCTCTCTTCAACTTTGGCACCACCCTCACACAACACGCCTGTGTTACCGGCTGCTGAAGTTACTTCGTTTAATAAGGAAGCATCAAATTTACCATCGGTGTATGGAACTTTGAGTTTTACAAAATCTGCTCCCAAAGTGGCAGCAACACCCGCTGCTCCTGCTATTAAATGCTGATTGTGTTCATCTTCAATATATTTACCTTTGGGGTAAATCCATAATACGGCTATCATGCCATGCTGATGAGCTTTAAATATGCTTTGGGCAGCCTCGTATAACATGATATGCTCATATTCCGACCCCAGATAAATTGTGTATCCAATCCCAAGAATATTTAATCCGCTGCTATTTTTAAACGATACCACATCATCCACATCAAACCATGATTGCGACACCGGAGGATTTTCGTCAACAGGGACAATATTGGTTTTTGAGTTTATCTTTACCAGATAAGGAACCTTGTTATACTGATTGCCATACCTTGCAATAAGGCCCATTTGCGTGGCAAATACCCCAATGTTAGCAGCTTCAGCTATTTTAAACATGTGTTCAGGGTTGGCATCATCCGGTGCAATACCTTCACCATAAAAGTCTTTGTTTAAGTGCTCTGTCTTTTGATCTCCTGCAAAAAGCATCAATCGTCCGCTATCTCCGGTTGCTTTGGAATAATTGCTCGCAAAAGTGTCTCTTTTTTCTCTCGGCACATCGGCCGGAATAATTATATGTTTCATTTTACTATTTTTTTAAAAGTGTACTCATTGCAATAATCAACCATTTTTTTGAATATCCACCTCTTTTTAACACCATTTAACCCTGTTGTTGATACTCTTAGTAACATGGTTGGCTAGAATAGATAAGATTCTGGTTGCCGACAAAGCCTGACGGCTGGTATATATCTCAGTAACTAAGCAATTTTCTATTTCTGTTTCCCATAAATCAGTTCATACAGTTCAACCAACCGCACTCCGGTATAATAGGCATCGCGAAGTGCCAACGGGTCGTTGTCCAGCGTACCCATTTCTGAAAAGGTGAACCCCAGTGCTCCGCTTCCTCCCAAAATCATCCGGTGCCGGAGCATGAATGCATGCAACGTGTTTTGAGCGCTTTCCATATAGCGTCTTCCCGAAATTACGTAGCCGCCAATTTTATTCCGTAAGGCACCCTTCATCCACCAGGTGCGTTCCATCAGCTTTTTTATATCGGCACTAACATCTGAAAACTGTGCCGGCGAACCGAAAAATATAATTTCAGCCCAAAGCATATCTCTGTAAACCTGTTGCATGTCGTCGTCAATAACACAGTTGCCAACTATTTTGCACTCGCGGCATGGCCCGCAGGCCGAAAAATTCAGTTCTCCTAAATAGAGTTTACGAATTTCAGCTTCTGCCGGAAAAGCCGACAACGCCGAATCCATCATTTGTGCTGTGTTGCCCTCTTTACGCGGACTGCCATATATTGCTAATACTTTCATCTTTTTACTTTTTACTTCAACTTCTTACTACTTACTTTTTACTTATTTCTTCTGCCTTTTATTATAACCAAATGCATAGATCCTGTCAAAGTTAATACTATGCTTGTTCGATTCTTTAAGATTCTCCACTTCTTTTTTTATTTCTGCCTTGAATAGCTCTTTTTTCTCTTCCGGCAATATGGAAGTAAATATCTTCAACGCTGCTGAGTCAAACGAATTATAAAGATTACTGCTTTTACCATAGTTATATTCCGATGTTTTTTTATACACCTTAGTTTCTTTAAAGTCATATTGTTTTAACAGGTTTTTAAAAGCATCAACAGTTGGTACATACCATGGAAATTCCCAATCCCGAAACTCTTCTTCAAGCTTTAACCTGCTTACTACTTTTGTAAAAAGCATCATCATCGGATGCCGGGAATTTAACAGCGGGAACTGAATCCCAATTTGTCCTTCGGGTTTTAAACTACAGAACAATAAATCCAAAGCTTTTTTTGGGTCTTTAATCCAATGAAAAACCGAATTTGAAAATACCACGTTAAATTGATTTGTAAAGTTTATCTCAGAGATACTTTTTACCATAAAATGAACATGCTGAATGTTTTGTATTTTCAATTCTTTATTACACTGCTCAATCATTGAGGGGGAGCTGTCAATTCCTAAAACAGTGCCTTTTTTAACAAGCTCTGCAACCTTAAATGTTAAGTTTCCAACGCCACACCCGGCATCAAGGACATCATCACATTCATTAAAATATAACTGGTTAATCAGTTCATTATCTATATTTTCCTGAAGCCCGGCTATTGACTTGAATTTATTACTTTCCCATGTATCTTTCACTATATATATTTATTGTCTAATTGTATTTTATGTGTGGTGTCATATTTACACCTTGAGAATTATTTATGTAATATTGTAGGGTCTGGTTAATTTCCAACGCCTGTGACTCCATAACCACAGCTCGGGCGCGTTGATAATTGAACGCTCCAAAGCAGCTGCATATTTATCTATTATATCTTCACTTTTATTATGTTCATCGCCAAATGATTCAAACGCAATTTCATATACACCCCTTTTTAACTTTTGAAACGAAACATAAACAACCGTTTGATTTAATTTCTTTGCAATTTTGTCAGCCCCGACTAAAAATGCGGTTTGTTGATTTAAAAAGTTCACCCAATACTTAGATGATTGTTTACCGGGACTTTGATCTCCAATAATTCCTGTAACTGTAATTGCATTTTCATTCTTCAACCTGACCAAAGTTTTATACCCTTGATGAGATTCAACACACCAGGCTCCATGCCTGTTCCTGATAATCTGCATTAATTCATCAAAATAATCATTTGATAATTTTTGATAAAACGTTAGTGACTGATAAGGAATATAGAGTGGTAAAAAACTTAACCATTCCCAATTTCCATAATGTGCTGCGTATAAAATTATATTTTTCTTCTGTTTGAACAATCCTTCAATAAGTTCTTTGTTTTTTACACGAAACCGTTTGCTAATCTGTTTGTTGCTAATGGTTAATGCTTTTATTGATTCTACAGCCACATCGCAAAAATGTTTATAAAACTTTTTTTCTATTTCAACTATCTCTGTCTCTTTTTTATCCGGAAAAGAGTTTTTTAGATTAGTACGTACAACCTTTTTTCGGTATTTTATTAAATAGTACGCCATAAAATAGATAAAATCCGAAATAAGATACAAGCCTTGTAGCGGAATAACAGACAGCATATAAAAAGGAAAGTACTTCAAGTATTTATGATTTCTTTTTTTACACAATCCTTCCGGTGTAGTATTTGAATTTACTTTTTTCATAACAGGTTTTTTGTTTCCTCAATGCGTACATTTTAAAGTTACTACATCAATTTTTTCGTCTGACAGAGTTACTAAATCCTTTCAATTAAAAGGTTAGCGCTGTTTCTTTTTCCTTTTCCATTTTTTCTTTGGCGGCCATAATTATAAACTGCAACCTGTTAATGATATTTACCTCACTGATGTCGTTGTCGAAATCCAGAAAGAGAAGGCTCAAGTCAGGATACAACTCTTTCACTTTCTTTTCAATACCTTTTGATACTATGTGGTTTGCGATACACCCAAAAGGTTGGAGGCTGACAACCTGATTTACACCATCATCGGCAAAGGTGGCCATCTCGGCCGGAATGAGCCATCCTTCGCCAAACTGATTGGACAACGAAATAATCTGCTCCGCTTTTTTACTCATGGCTGCAATGGAGTGTTGCGGTTGATAAAAACGGAACGATCTCATTATTAAATCGGTTTTGTGAATGTATCGTAAGGCATATTTTTCTAAAAACCATAGCAAATAGTCGCTAACCGACGACTGGCGCAGGTGCATCTTTTTATTGATTTTGATGTTGATAAAATCCTGAATAAAGAAGTCCATCAACGGGGGAACCTTTACTTCAACACCCTGTTCTATCAGCCAGTTAACTACGTTGTTGTTGCCAAAGGAGTTGTATTTAATGTATATTTCGCCCACGATGCCTATTTTAGGCCTTGGCTTGTAGTCAACATCCAAAAGGTTAAAGTCGTTTACAGCTTCTTTTAAAAGTGCATATACGCCTTTGACATCGGCTTTTGCAATAAGTTTATATGCCCTGGCATAATAGTCGTCCATAAGATTTTTAGCACTTCCGTTTTTCGTTTCCCTTACAACCGTAGCATAAAAAAGATTTGCCATGGCATCGGCAAACAGGGTACCTGCCAGGGTTATGGGTAGCAATTTTTTCCAGTTTAGGTTAAATCCCGGTTGAGGATTTAGTGTTTTTCCGCTGGTGCCTATGGCCACCACCGGTATGTCGGAAAATCCTGCTGCAATCATACCTTTTTTAATCAACGAGAGGTAGGAGGTGGCGCGGCATTGTCCGCCGGTTTGCGTGATACCTACCGCTACTTTTTTTCGGTCGTATTTGCCGCTTTTGAGTGCATGTACCACATCGCCTACCACTATGGTTGCCGGATAGCATATTTCGTTGTTTGAATATTTTAATCCGTATTCAACCGAAGCTTTGGAGGCAGGAGGCAGGTTAACATAGCGGTAACCGGCAAGTTTAAAAATAGCCGGCAAAAACGGTGAGTAAAAATCGGAAAAATGAGGGCCGAGTATTACTCTGTCAACATCGTTTTTGGTAAATGCCGGTGTGTTGGCTCTTTCCTTCAGAGAGACACTTTCTTTAACCTCTCTGATTTTTAATGACTCAAGCATGGAACGCAACCTTAGTTTTACCGACCCCATGCTGTTGATGTCGTCAATTTTTATTACCGTATGTATTTTATTTCCCGTGCGCAGTATTTCGGCAGCTTCATCAACCGATATGGCGTCAGGGCCGCACCCAAATGAGTTTAACTGGATAAACTGAAATGCCTGACCTTGTTCGGCAACCCATTGGGCTGCATTGTAAACCCGGTTTGGATACGACCACTGACTGATAACCTGCAAATGACTAAAATCTGATTTTTTTGCGAGGGGGACAGCATCCTCGGTTAAAACATCAACTCCCAAATTGGTTAAAATAGCTGGAATTTTATGGTTAATCAATGGGTCGCTGTGATAGGGCCTGCCCACTAAAACCACACTTATCCTGTTATTATTGGCCTCTTTTGTTTTTTTAATCAGTTCGTCTCCTTTTTTACGGATGGCAGTTTTAAAAGCCGACTGTTCCTGAAGTGCAAGTGCAAATGCTCTGGTAAGTTGTTTCTTTTTGATTCCCAAAGGTTTTACCAGGTCGTAACAGGCATTTAATAGTAGTTTTTCGTCGTTGTAGTTAACAACAGGGCTGTCAACCGGAATACCATATTTTTTTAAGGGGTCGATGCTGTTGCGTATAACATCGGCATAACCACTTACAATAGGACACATATAGGAGTTATCGGCTTGCTTGAACTCGTTTTTTTGGAAAAACTCCATGGGATATAAAATCCGGTCAACCTTTTTTTCGGCCAACGACAAAATATGTCCGTGTACCAACTTGGCCGGAAAACAAACGTTGTCCGACATGATGGTGCCTTGTCCGTTTTCGTACAGCTTTTCGTTTGAGTCGTCCGATAAAACCACTTCAAAGTTAAGAGCCGTTAACAGTTTGTTCCAAAAAGGGTAGTTTTCGTACATATTCAGCACGCGGGGGATGCCAATCTTTAACGTTGGTTTTTTACTGCCGGTTTGATTTGTAAGCGGCCTGTCGAATAACAAATGATATTTGTAATCGAGCATGTTGAAACCCTCTTTTTGCTTTTCGCCGGAATTTGAAAAGATGGATTCGCATTTGTTACCGGAGTAAAAAACGTTTTTATTGTCGAAGCTATATCTTGTTATGCTGCAATTGTTTACGCATCCTTTGCAATGCAATGTTTTGGTGCTGTAGTTGCTAACGCCGTGAATGGTTTTAATTTCATTAATTGCATTTTGACCGTTGCCCGTGGAAACGGCTTTGTTGTATTCATTTAACGATAGCAACGCGGCTCCATAGGCGCCCATCATTTCGGGCATATCGGTACACATCACCTTCTTTTTTGTTAAAACCTCCAGGGCACGATGAACCGCAGGGTTTTTAAAAGTACCGCCTTGCACAACAATGTGCTCACCCAGTTCATCAACATCGCGTAGCTTAAGTACTTTGTACAACGCGTTTTTTATAACTGAAATGGCCAGTCCGGCTGAGATATCTTCAATGGAGGCGTTTTCGCGCAACGACTGTTTAACCTTGGAATTCATAAACACGGTACAGCGAGTGCCGAGATCGGCAGGGTTCAGGGCATTCATGGCTTTGGTGGCAAAATCGCCTACCGTGAAGCCCAGCGTGTTTCCAAAAGTTTGAATAAAGGAGCCACATCCCGATGAACAACTTTCATTCAATTCGATGCGGTTAATAACTCCATTGTCGATAAATACCGCTTTCATATCCTGTCCTCCGATGTCCATAATAAATGATACGTCGGGGTCAAGATAGTGGGCGGCAGTGTAGTGCGCTATGGTTTCAACAACACCTTTGGGCAGGCCGAAAGCAGCTTTTATTAAATCCTCTCCGTAACCGGTAGAAGTGGCATGCATAATTTTTAAAGGCCTGCCTGAGCGATGTTTTCTTTTTTCCTCTTCAAAAAGTGCCAGGCCTTTTTCGATTACTTTAACCGAGTTGCCCTGATTGTTGGCATAGTATTTAAACAGCAGCTCGTTGTTTTGTCCAATAATGGCAATTTTGCTGGTGGTTGAGCCTGAATCGATTCCCATAAAGCAGATGTCGCCTTCGTAGTCCTTTAATGCAATACGTTTTATTTTCATTTTATCCTTGCCCGCTGTCCATCGGGTCATCTCTTCTTTGTCTTTAAACAGTGGGTTTAATCTGTCTTTTACGGTGATGTTTTTGGCTGATTCCCTGATTTTGTTTTTTAATGTATCAACATTGTATAAGGTGCTGCTATCATCGGTGGATAATGCCGTTCCGTATGCCGGAAAATAGAGACTGTAACCGGTTTCGGCAACATCCTCTTCATTAAGTTTTAAATTACTGATGAATAGTCTTTTAAGTTCGCTTAGAAAATTAAATGGCCCGCCAACAAACATTACTTTTGAGTTTATGTCGAATCCGCGTGCCAGGGTGTTGAGGGTTTGAACCACCACTGCCTGAAATGTAGAAATGGCAATATCGGGCGTGGGAATTTTACGACTTAACAGGTTTTGAATGTCGGTTTTGGCAAAAACACCACAACGTGAAGCGATAGGGTAGATGCGGGTATGCTGTTTGGCCAGCTCGTTTAGCTCGTTACCGGATACGTTGAGCAATGAGGCAATTTGATCGATAAATGCCCCGGTACCGCCGGCACAACTTCCGTTCATCCGTATGTCGGGCGCCCGGTTATCGCTAAAAAATATCATTTTCGAGTCTTCACCGCCAATGTCAATTAATGTTTTTACCTCGGGATATTTCTGTTTCACCAGTACAGAGGTTGCCACAACTTCCTGAACAAACGGGATATCCAGCTTTTCGCACAAGCCGTAACCTGCCGAACCTGTTATGGCAATGGTAAAGCTGCTGTTTCCAATGGTGGCTTGCGCTTCATCAAAAAGTTCGAGAACCGTTTCGGTGATTTTAGTATTATGACGTACATATTTACTAAAAATTACCCTGTCTCCGGTTGATTCAACAATAACAATTTTTGCCGTTGTCGAGCCAACATCAAGCCCTATGCGATAATTATTGTTGTTTTTCATCTTTTTTAAGTAAGTAAGTAATTACTTGCAAAGATAAATGATATTTATCAATTGTCAAGTGTTTTTTAAATAAATTTAAATGATATTCTATTTTGTTTAACTTAGCCTCCTATTCCTGATGGGTATGATTTTAATAAACTATTGTTTCTAAATGAGGTTTTTGATTAAAATAAACTTTTTGTTTTTGTTTTTACTGGTATCCGAAACATTATTTGGGGTTGGCCGGAATGGTTTTTTTTCCAACATTAGCGGCAGAACGGATAAAAACTATTTAGATAGTTTATATTATGTGGCCGATACAACGGGGGTTGATACTGTTAAGGCCATTAATTTTTTAAAAATAGCCGTTGCACTTGATTTAGGTGTTCAAAAAAAGTTTCATAAAAAATCGGGAAAGGAATTTTTGTTGTTATCCAAAGAGCTTGCAGGTAAGAATGGAAAGTTTGTCAGGTTTGTGGAGGCACTTGATGAAATAGGTGTGAGGAAAAGAAGAAGCGGTCATTTTAAGATGGCTTTAAAATATCATTTGATGGCGCTTTCGATGGTTGATTCAATAAATGAACCGCAGTTAAAATCCATAATATTAAATAATATCGGCGTTGTTTACAGACGAATTGATGACTATCAGGATGCTTTAAAATATCATATCAGCGCTTTTAAAATTGCTGATTCTCTAAATGATAAGCGTACAAAGGCTATGGCCATAAACAGTATAGGTAATGTTTACATGGCACTTGAAAAATACGACGATGCGCTTCAGTCGTTTAAAAAAAGTTTATCGCTTGAGTACGACCGCCATAATAAGCTGGGAATTGCCATTAACCTGAATAATATTGGCAGTGTCTATCAGGCAAAGGGAAACCTTAACAAAGCTTTTGAATACTTTAGCTTGTCGCTTGATGTAAACCGCGAAATAAATTCGCAAAAGGGAATTGGAATTTGCCATAATGACATTGGCAATATTTATTATTATAAAAAGCAATATCACAAGGCATTAAACCAATACAATATTTCAAAAAACATTTTTTTAAAAACAGGTGACAAACTATACCTTGCTAATACCTATTTAATGACAGGCCAAACAATGCTCCGTTTGAATAAGTTTAATGATGCTGAGCAGTATTTGTTAAAAGCCATGGATATTGCACGCTCAATTGGCTCGAAAGTGGTGGCTGAAAAAACGTACAGATGGTTGTCGAAAACCTATAAAAAAAGTAAAGATTACCAAAAAGCTTTATATTTTCTTGAACTTTCAAACAGTCTGCAGGATTCGATTAACAATATTGCCATTCAAAAAAATGTTATTCGAATGAAAATTAAGTATGATTTGGAAAGTAAGGAAAACGAAATTGTACTATTGCATCAGCAACAACGAATAAACACGCTTGAACTTAAAAAACAAAAAACCGCCAACTTGTTAATGTTTGTGGGCATTGTATTAATACTTGTCCTAATGGTTTTTTTAATCTTTTATGTCAGGGTTCGTAATCAAAAAAGCAAGCTGCTGGAAAAGAAAAATCGTGAAATTGAACAGGCACAAATTGAATTGAAAAAGTATTCCGAAGATTTGCTTGTGGCCAAACAGCAGGCCGAAAAGAGTAGTCGGGCCAAGTCGGAGTTTCTTGCAAACATGAGCCATGAGTTTAGAACACCGTTAAACAGTGTGATTGGTTTTACTGAACTGCTTCTGTCAAAGGAAATCGATTCAGATAAAAAAGATAAACTAAAGCTGATACAATCAAGCAGCAAAAGCCTGCTGGTTTTACTCACCGACATTCTTGATTTGTCAAAAGTAGAGTCGGGCAAGCTAAAAATAGAATATCAGCCTGTTAATGTGGCCGGGGTGGTGGATGAGGTGTATCAGATGTTTAAAATCAATACCGAAAAAAAAGGCATTCGTTTTGAATATGCCGTTCAAAATAATTTTCCGTCCAATGTAATTTTAAGTGAGCTTCGGTTACGTCAGGTTTTGCTTAATTTGATTGGAAATGCCGTAAAATTTACCGAGTCGGGTGAAATTCATATTGAAGTAAATTTTGAAGAGGTTTCGAATGCCTCCGGGTTTAACTTTTGCATAAAGGTTAAAGATACCGGAACAGGAATTGCCCCCGCTGATATGGAAAAAATATTTGAACCCTTTGTTCAACTCAATACCGAAAACGAACATCAGGGTACCGGTTTGGGGCTGGCTATTACACGCCGGATTGTTGAAACCATGGGCGGAAAGTTAACGGTAATGAGCGAGCCGGACGTGGGAAGCTGTTTTACCATTAAATTTGAAGGCGTTGCAAAAGCCGGCAAGGCTGTAACTTCGGATAGCAACGATCAGGAGAATAAAGTTGCCGATGTTGCCGATGTTAAAGCAGTGGTTTTTACCAACGAGCCGGGCGAATGTTATGCATTAACGGAGTTGCTGCAAAACGCTGTTGCCGCTGTAAATGTTTTTGCAGGCAATCTGCATGCTGTTAAAAAGGTTCTGCCGGAGATTGATTTGCTTGTTTTATGCAGTGCCGATGATGAGGCGGTGTCCAATGCATATCGGGTAATTAATCAAACGGGGAATGGAGGCCATTTGTGGATTGTAGTTGTTTCGGAAGAGGGGATGCTGAAAGATTTAATACATAATCCCAAACATACTGTCGTTGGCAAAAATTTTGAACAGCAACAGGCGCTCATTAAAAAACTTATTTTTGAAATAAATGCTGATAAATTGTTTGGAAGACTGTCGGGGTGTGTCGAAAGACTTAAAACTGACAGTAAATTTAAGAATACTATGGTAAATGAGGTAATACCAATTTTTACTAAAGCCTCCGAAACCAAGTTGATGAATAATTTTCTGTCGTTTTCCATTGCACTCGACAACCTTGCTAAATTGTATAGTGTTGAAGCGGCAGCCATTTTCTCCGGACAGTTGAAAAAAAGCATCAAAAAGTTTGATATTAAAGAAATTGATGAGCTTTTAAACTATTTTAAAACCAATTGTATCGATAGTATTAAAAAATGAAAACCGGCATAAAAAAAATAGTAAGGTTTTTTGTAAACATTCAGTACTGGGTATTTTTAATGCTCCTTCTGTTAAGTCATACCCATACCCATGCCCAAACGTTAATTAATGCCGATACCGCTGTTATTAGTAACGACACCTTGCTTTCTGATGCCGATAAAGCGAAACTTTACTTTAGTCTTTCCAGTACCTTTGACAAAACGCCTGAAAAATCACTAAAGTATGATAAACTGGGAATGAAGCTGGCCGAAAAACACCATTGGGTGGATAAGCTTATTGAAGCTTCAATGAACTATGCAGCCCACTCCAACGAGATTTGCAGTTATCAACAGGCCGATTCGGCGCTGTCGGTGGTCGAAGAGCTGGTAAATAAAAAAAAGGGAAACAAGCTGGCAGACTTTTATTATCAAAAAGCGGCCAACTATTACGACTGGAGCCGTTACCAATTGGCTAAAGAGTATTATGAAAAGGCACTTACCGAATATAAAAATCATAAAAATAAAATCGGCATAGCCAAAACTTTAAAGGGATTGGGAGTTACGGTTTCGGTGTGGTCCGATTACGAAAGCTCCATTGGTTATTTGCAACAGGCACGCGATATTTATACTCAATTTGGCGATCAGCAAGGCATCGAAAATATTAACCTCGCCATGGGAGTTGTAATGGAGCAATGGGGAAAAATTGATGTGGCACTCAACTATTACGAAAATGCTTTGAGTTATTTTGAGGAAAAACATAATATCTTTAGTCAGGCAAACCTCAGGCTTCATATTGGCGACCTGTATATTAAAAAAGGTAATTATAACAAAGCCCTCGATTACTATTTTACTGCTAAGAATCTCGAAAGGCTTAAGCCGCATAAAAAATTACGATCCATCACTTTAAGTAACATTGCAGAGGCATATTACTTTATGGGTAAATACCGGGAGGCCATGGAGTATCAAGATGAGGCGTTGAAACTAAAGTATGAAATTGGTGACCGGAAGCGTATTGCCATTTCGTTAATTGATTTGGGCAAAATACACCTTGCCTTAAAAAACTATAAAAAAGCCATTGATTACGCTAAAGAGGGATATGAAGTAGCTCGTAAAAGTTTATTAAACTCCGAAGCACTGGAATCGCTACATCTCCTCTCCGAAGGTTATTACAGTATCCGAAAGCTTGATTCGGCCTATCTGTACCTTAATAAATACATCGCTTTAAAGGATAAGATATTTAATGATGAAAACACTAAAACCCTCAACAACCTTCAAATTAAATACAACACACGCGAAAAAGAAAAAGAAAATCAGGTATTAAAACTAAAAAACAGCCAAAACCAGCTTTTGTTACGTAAGGAGCGTTATACCAAATATTTTACCGTAATTGTAGCAGTTTTTATATTTTTAATTGCGGTGGTAATACTTCTGTTTTTACGAGCCAGAGACAAACAAAACAGAAAAAACAACATCATGCTTCAGTACAAAAACACCAAAATTACGAAGCAAAAAGAGGAACTGTCGAAATTAAACGACGAGCTTACCGAAAGTCGCTCAAAATACATGAGTATTGTTGAAAATGCCACCATCGGAATGTATCGCACAACAAGAGAGGGTAAAATTTTGTTTGCCAACAAAACGCTGCTTCTTATGATACGTTCAACATGGGATGAGATTAAAGAGATAAACCTGAATAAAATTAAGCCCGACCGAACAAAACTTCTTTCGCTGGTTGACAAACAAAAAATTGTTACCGGCCGCGAAGATATCTGGGACAGAAGCGATGGGAGTAAAATGTTTGTAAACGAAAGCATGTGGATTGTTCATGATGCATTTGGGAAACCCTTATATTATGAAGGAATTGTTGAAGACATCACAAAACGTAAAATTGCCGAAAACAAACTAAAGGAAAACGAGGCGGCTTTAAGACAAATTAACAGCGAGTTGATACGCAATAATAAGGAGCTGGAACGAGCCAGAGTTGAAATAGAAAAGGCATACAAAACAAAAAGTGAATTTTTGGCCAACATAAGCCATGAAATCAGAACGCCGCTTAATGCCATTATCGGGTTTACCGATTTGTTAATGCAAAAAGTTCAGGGTAACAATCAGCTTCAATATGTTCAGGCTATCCGCTCCAGTGGCAGAAATCTGTTATCGCTTATAAACGATATTCTCGACCTATCGAAAATTCAGGCCGGAAAAATAGAACTGCATTTTGAGCCTGTCGTACTAAGTAAAATTGTAAATGATATTACCCGTATATTTTCCCTTAGTGTTAAAGAAAAAGGGCTTGATTTCAGGGTGAAAACACATCCTTCGCTGACAAAACTTATTTTTCTTGACGATACCCGGATGCGGCAAATATTGTTTAATCTTATTGGTAATGCGGTAAAATTTACCGATGAGGGTTATATTGATATTGATGTGGATGTTACCAACGAAACAAATGAACTGCTCGATCTTAAAATAACCATCTCCGATACCGGTTCGGGTATTCCTAAAAATAAGCAGGCACAGGTTTTCGAGGCTTTTGTGCAAACCGATAGTAAGATGAAGCATAAGGGGAGCGGATTGGGACTCAGCATTACAAAGCGGCTTATTGAAATTATGAATGGAAGAATAACCATGCACAGTGTCCCCAATAAAGGAACGACTTTTACCATTGTTATTCCTGGTATAAAAGTGTTTGAGGGTGAGGGTAACAAGCAAAAAACAATTTATCAGCGTCAGCAGGAAATAAGTGCAGAAGAAGAGGGAGAGCCGACAATATTTAACCTCGACTTTAGTAATAAGGAGTTGGAAGCGTTGGCTGCTTCGGATTTTGTCCGATTGTTTAAGGAGCGCTGCGATATAGTGCAAAACGGCCATGTTATAAAAGATATTGTTTTGTGTTGCGACGACTTAATTGCTTTTGCACGTAAAAAATCATTTACTAAGTTGTTAGAGGTGGCAGAATTGCTTAAGGAGGCTGCCGACGGATTTGATATTGAAAAAATGAAACTGTTTATGCAGGTTATTAAAGAGCTGTTTATTAAAATAGACAACCATAAAACGAGCATGTAACCTGTAAAAAAATAAATTATATACACATGAAACCAAATAGTAATTTTAAGATTCTAATTGTTGACGACGTATCAAAAAACATTCAAATATTGGGTAATATTCTGTCGCAAGAGGAATTTCAGATTGCCTGGGCACAATCGGGACAGGAGGCTTTGTCGCTGGTTTTGGTTCAGGAATTTCATCTTATTTTACTGGACATAATGATGCCCGAAATGAACGGTTATGAAGTATGTGAAAAGCTGAAAGCAAATCCTGCCACTGCCGATATTCCGGTAATTTTTCTTACGGCAAAAGCCGATATGGACAGCATTATAAAGGGGTTTGATATTGGAGGGCAGGATTATATTACAAAACCTTTTAACGCCAAAGAGTTGTTGGCAAGGGTGCATACACATATTCTTTTGCGCGAACAACAAAAGGAGCTGATTGAAGCAAATAATGTGCTTGAAGAAAAGGTGAAAGAGCGTACCAAAGAACTCAATGAAGCCAATAAACTGCTCAACGCACTCGATACCACAAAAAGCGAATTTTTAAGTATCATCAGCCACGAGTTAAAAACGCCTTTGAGCGGAATAATCGGTTTAACTCACTTGCTCAACCAAACTGAAATGGGGGAAGAACAGGCGCAATATCTTAATTACCTGAAACAGGTTTCGCAACGACTGGTTAAGTTTTCCGACCTTGCCTTGCTCATTACCAATTTAAAGGTTAACAATTATAAAATGGATCTGCTTCCCGTTTCGGTAAATCATATTGCCGAATCGGCCATTGCCGAGCTGGCTGACGAGGAGCTGGATACTTCGAGAATCGTTTTCCGGAAAAACAGCTCCAATCCGTTAATTATGGCCGAAGCCGAGTTAATCAGAAAAGCACTTATGCTTATCATCGAAAATGCTTTCCGGTTTTCACCCGATAACACACCTGTTACTTTAGATATTTTCAGCGGCGATGGTAAAGTTTCGTTTGTTGTAAAAGATGAAGGGAAGGGTTTTTCAGATGAGGTAATGGGAAAACTATTTCAGGTATTCAGCATTGGCGATGTGGCACACGAAGAGGGTAAAGGACTGTCGCTTGCCGCCGTTAAACTTATTATGGATGCGCACAGCGGAAAGGTTGAAGTGGCTAACCGCGATAAAGGTGCCGAGGTTAGCTTAACCTTTTTTAGTAAACCCACGTATTAACCTCAACTACTTTGAGTATTGAGGTTTGATTTTTGGATATTGCCTGCCTGTTCGGCAGACAGGTTTGAGATTTGTGTTTTGTTTATTGGAATTTCTAATTTATCAGGTTAAGGATGGAAAAGCTTACTGATGCTGTTCCCGCAACAAATCGTTGATGGTTTTAACCGGATTAAAAGTAATAATAGGTGCTTCCACAAAAACAGTAATCCAGTCGGCCATGGCTCCATTCCATAATCCGGGCAGCTCCTGTGCTTTTAAGTCGCGACCGTCTTTTGATTTTTTAGAGATAAAACCGGTTGAAGCGTCAACAAATTGTTTAAGGTCGAAAGGATTGCCTTGAAAATCGCGTACGCCGCAAACCAGGTCAACAGGATTAAAGTGCGTAGCTTTGCTTACAATCTCTTTTTGCTCGGGAATTGAAAAGTCAATTTGCGACGACTCAACAATTTGGAGCGAAAGTTCACCGTTGCTGTTTTTTACCCAAAAGGGACCGCCACCCGGTTCGCCTTCGTTTTTTACCATCCCGCATACGCGCATGGGGCGGTTAAGTGTGTTGAACAAAAAGTCGATTTTTTCCATTTTGTCATAGCCATCGTAGGCCGCCGGAATAAATATATTGAGCTTTTTGTTGGCATATTCTTTTATTTGTTCTAAAACATCATCTTCAACATTTCCATCCTCCAGCATGTCGAGGTACTCAAATGTTTGTGCCTGAATATCAAATAAAACACCACCAATCACCTTTTTATAGGTTATAGTAGGTTTGCGTAACCGGTCGGGCACTATGTTGTCGATATTTTTAACAAAAACAATTTCCCCCTTCAGGTCGTTAAGGTTTTCGATTAATGCACCATGGCCACCCGGACGAAACAAAATTGTACCGTCGTCCATTCTGAATGGCTCGTTATTTAAATCAACAGCGATGGTGTCGGTAGATGGCTTTTGTTGTGAATAGCTAACTTCAATGGATACCTGAAACAGCTTTTCAAATTTTCCTTTTTTTGCGGCAACCGCCTGCTCAAATAATTTTTGATGTTCGGGCGAAACGGTAAAATGAACCGTCGCTTTCCCTTGGTTGTTTACAGCATATTGAGCTGCTTCGGAAAGGTGCTCTTCCAGTGCAAGCCTGGGTTCGTCGTCATATTTATGAAACAACAGCAGGCCTTTCGGGAGTTTTGAGTAGTTTAATCCTTTTTCAGTCAAAAAATAGTCAAGTACCGTATTAAACTCATAATTTTCAATAAGTTGATCGATGTCTAAACCGTCCGCCATCATTTTATCTTTAAGCAGCCTGTAAAAGGCAAAGCGTTTAATTCCGGTAAAAAAGGCATAAACCGAATTGAAACTTTTGTCGGCTTCGTAGGCGGCAATATCTTCTGCAGTACCTTTATAATGTTGATGAAATTCATGCAAATGTTTAAACATCCGGCTGGCAGCTCCCGAGGCGGGGACGAATTTAAGTATTTCATAGTCAGAAAAATTTTCGTCATAGTATGTTTCCATACGCTTTACTTCTTCATCGGTAAACCTGATTATACCGTTTTGAAGCGTTGCCGGCGCAGCAAGGTTTACATAGGGAAATCCCTTTTTAAAATTATCGAGCTGTTGGTTAACAGTTTCTTTATCAATTCCTTTGCTTTTAAATTGCTCTAAATCCCTGGTTGTAAACATAATGGTTATTGTATTTAAATGAAGCAATAAAAGTAAAAAATTATTAAAAACCGGCGACAAGTTTGAGTAACTAAATGTTTGAAACAGGAGGCGTGAATATTTTTATGCTTTATTAAATGCTGAGATTTATTGTTTTATTGGATACCGGTGTGGGTGGTAAATTTTCTTTTAAATAATTTGTGAATGAAAAGGAAATAATTTTACTTTTGCAGCCCGATAATTGCCCAGGTGGCGGAACTGGTAGACGCGCATGGTTGAGGGCCATGTTCCTGTAACGGGAGTGCAAGTTCGATTCTTGTTCTGGGCACAAGTAGGTAAATGAAGGGTAACCGCTTAGGCTGCTGCTCTTCATTTATGGTTTTTAAGCCCAAGTGGCGAAATTGGTAGACGCGCTACATTCAGGGTGTAGTGGCCGTACGGCCGTGTAGGTTCGAGTCCTATCTTGGGCACTTTTATTACAAAACCTTTCATGATTACATGGAAGGTTTTTGTTTTATATTTTTGCCTTCTGCTCACAGTTTGCAACTGTGAGCAAGTATGTAACTGTGAGCAAGTATGTAACTGTGAGCAAGTTTGCACAGTTTCCATCTCACAGTTTGCAATCTGTGTTTTCATGTCACAGTTTGCAACACCTTACAATACCCCGCTCACAGTTTGTAACTGTGAGTAAGTTTGCACAGTTTCCATCTCACAGTTCGCAATCTATGTTTTCATGTCACAGTTTGCAACACCTTACTATACCCCGCTCACAGTTTGCAACTGTGAGTAAGTTTGCAACTGTGAGCGACGAGCAAATAAACTACATTATTACTTTAATTTTGTAAAAATCCGCTTACTCCGGCGGCCATTTAAAATTCATTGCCCCCGGAAAGTTTTGTTCCATTTTCATTTTTAGCTGCATCAGCGTTTTAATCATGGGCCGGATACTTTCTCTTTCCGTTTCAAGATGATGTAAAAGGTAGCTCCAGGAGCTTATTGAGCGATTGATGCCGATTAAAGCCACTCTTGCCGACCCTTCCGAATCTTTTTGTATCCCTTCAAAAAATTCAGGTTCAGCTTCTTCCTGATTTAAACTTGTAAAAGCCCTCTTTATTTTTATCGACAATTGAAACTCGTACCATAAAATTATTTCAACAGCACCGGTGAGCTTTTGCAGGACTTCTTTGTCGGTAATACCCTGACAGGTTACACGAAACTCTTTTGTTGTTTGATTGTAATGTTGTTTCAAGGTTCCCTCTCGCTGCTTGAACCACTGATATGCCCGAGTGCTATAATCTGAGGCTGCTTTTGTTAGCGGGTGTTGGGCTGCTTTGTTGCGAAAAGCTTCATATTCCTTCATCGCTTCTTCGGCTTCTTCATCTTCCTCACTCTTACCGAATAGTGGAATAGTAGCATCATCTTCCGTAACATCCGGTTCGTCGTAAAGGTCTTCAACTTCCTCTATAATCTTATGTATTCGATTCCAAAAAGATTTGTTGCGCTCTATCGACTGTTCCTGTTCTTTCTTTTTGGTAATATCTTCTTTTATAATATTTTCGGTGGCAAACAAACGGCATTTGTCGGTATAAATACATCGCTCGCACCACCTGTCGCAGTAGTTGTAAATTCCCGGAATAAAATCGCCTTCCGGTTCTTTTGGGTAATCTTTGCTGTGCATATTTTTGATGTTGTAGAGGTTAAGAAAAGCCCAAATTTAGTAAAATCAGGTAAATGAATGTTTGTCAATTTTGTTTCGGACTTAATTCCGTTACCGGTCGTGGTTTACAGCTGTGGCTCTATGTTTCCATCTCACAGTTTTCATTCCTTGCTTCCCTCTCACAGTTTGCAGTTGCGACTCTACGTTTCCCGCTCACAGTTTGCAACCCTCACAGTTTGCACCACCTTTCGCCCTAAATTCCCGCTCACAGTTTGTAACTGTGAGCAAACGTTTTTGTTGTTTCCAACCCCTAGTTTGCAACTGTTTATTGTCGCTTTCGTCTCACAGTTTGCAACTGTGAACTGACCCTTGCTTTCAGTTCACAGTTTGTAACTGTGAACTGAGCTAACAACCACACCCCCTCACAGTTTGCAACTGTGAATTAATAACTACATTGTTACTTTTGTTGTAAAAAAAAATAGGGATTAACTACGTTGATTCCATTAGGTTATCCTGTACAATCATAGAAACCCAAAACCTCTGGCGAGGTTTTTTTGGGTTTTTGTTTTTTTAAGCTTTACCAAACAAGTTTGATGTACTTAAAAAAACAAAAACCCACAACTGTCGTTGTGGGTTTCCTTTTTCGGAGAGTGAGGGATTCGAACCCCCGGACCCCGTGAAGGGTCAATGGTTTTCAAGACCACCGCATTCGACCACTCTGCCAACTCTCCGCGGCAAAAGTAAAATTTTTTTGTTTCCACATGAATCCCTGTATAAATTTTTTTTGTCTTCTTTTTGGCGGCCATTTTTTGTGGCTCATTTTCCTGTATCTTTGTGCTTTATTTGAAAATATGAAACGATTCTTATCAATATTATTTTTGTCGTTATTAATTAGCGGACAGTTGTTTGCAGGTAATCTGCGAGCCTATTTTTCCTATGCCGTTTTTAACAACCCTTTTGCCAAACCCTATATCGAAACTTATTTGTCGGTTAATGGCAGCAGCGTTAAATACATCAAATCCGATGATGGAAAATGGTACGGAACCCTCAACATTCAGGTTGTGTTCTCAAAAAACGACAGCATTGTAAACTTTAATAAATATCAATTAACCAGCCCTCCGCTTGATGACACCACACTGTCGCCATTAAACTTTCTGGATGTGCAACGGTATTCGTTGTCGAGTGGTACCTATTCGATGCAGCTAACCATTAAAGATGATAATAGTAACGATGCTCCCTTTGTTTCAAATACGCAGATAACCATCGGTTTTACAAATGACACGGTGGCTTTTTCCGATATCGAATTGGTAGCTGATTATAAACAAACCGGGCAAAAATCAATTTTAGCAAAAAACGGCTATTCCATTCTTCCTTATGTTTTTAACTATTATCCCGAATCCGTTAGAAAGCTTTCGTATTATGCTGAAATCTACCACCCCGACACAACATCTGACAACAACCCTTTTATACTTTATTCCTACATCCGTCCTTACGAAATAGACAAAAAACTGGATCGTTATTTTAAAATAAACCGAATGAATCCAAAACCGGTATCTCCTCTTTTAAAGTCGTTTAATATTTCGGAGCTGCCCAGCGGTAACTATTTACTGGTTCTTGAAGCCCATGACAAAAACAACAACATTATTGCAGAAAAACAAATATTTTTTCAACGTTACAATCCCAGCGTACAGTTTAGCTTAAATACCCTGCTCGCAGTAAATGCCGACAACACTTTTGCCGGGCATATTAACAACAGAGATACTTTGGTTCAGTACATTAAATATACCTTTCCGGTTTCCACCGATTTTGAACGGAAATATGCCGAAGGGCAGCTTGCTACAGCCGACATGTCCACTTTACAAAAATATTTTCTCAACTTTTGGGTTACTCGAAACAAAAACAACCCGGAGCAGGCCTGGATAGATTATAAACATATGGTTGATTACACTAATAAGGAGTTTAAAACCACATCCTTAGAAGGTTATGAAACCGACAGGGGCAGGGTGTTCTTAAAATACGGACGGCCAAATGTGGTTTCGGAAAACTACAACGAACCGGCTGCCTATCCTTACGAAATATGGCATTATTATGAACTGCAGGGACAACGCGACAAAAAATTTGTGTTTTATACCCGCGACATTGTTACCAATGATTTTCAGCTTATTCACTCCGATGCGGTGGGCGAATTAAGAAACTATCAATGGCAATACATAGTTTATAAACGTGTTATGTATCCCATGAATCTTGCTGACCCCGTAAACCAGCCCAACTCATGGGGAAATCAATCCAGCGATTATTACCTCCAGCCCCGTTAACAGGTGTGCAAAACCGGTTATTGATTACACATTTTCAAATCACAGTAGTTTTAAACTATATTTGTCGCCTGATAAAACAAATCCGACTTGACAAAAGTAGCAGTTGTAATATTAAATTTTAACGGCAGGAAATTTCTTGAGGAATTTCTCCCTACGGTAATTGGCCGAAGCAAGAATGCGGCTGAAGTCTGGGTGGCCGATAACCGGTCAACTGACGATTCGGTTGAGTTTATGCGTAAAAACTTTCCTGATGTAAATCTTATTATTAACGATGAAAACGGAGGTTTCTCAAAAGGATACAACGATGCCCTTGCCAACATTAGTGCTGAATATTATGTGTTGCTGAATTCGGATATTGAAGTAACTGACAACTGGATTCAACCTGTAATTGATTTAATGGACGCCGACAAAACCATTGGCGCATGTCAACCGAAGATTCTATCGTATTACGAAAAAGAGAGTTTTGAATATGCCGGCGCTGCCGGAGGTTTTATCGATAAACACGGGTATCCTTTTTGCCGCGGCAGGGTGTTTCAGGTGTTGGAAAAAGACCATGGGCAATACAACGATGCAACGGAGGTGTTTTGGGCTACGGGTGCATGCATGTTTGTGAGGTCGGAGGTGTATCATCAGCTGGGTGGCCTCGATGAAGACTTTTTTGCCCACATGGAAGAAATTGATTTTTGCTGGCGGTTAAAAAACAACGATTATAAAGTCATGGTTTGCCCCAAATCGGTTGTCTATCACATTGGCGGTGGCACACTTCCAAAGAGTTCGGCACGCAAAACCTATCTTAATTTTCGTAATAATTTTTCACTTCTATATAAAAACCTCCCCTCCAACAGACTTTTTAAGGTGCTGGCTTTAAGGTTGATACTTGACGGGTTGGCAGGGGTTAAGTTTTTAACCGAAGGACACTTTGGCGATTTTTTGGCCGTTATTAAAGCACACTTTTATTTTTATAAAAATCTGGGTAGCCTTAAAAGAAAGCGTAAAACGTTATCACAAAAACAGGTTTCGCTGATTTATCAGGGCAACATTGCCATGGATCATTATTTAAGAGGTGTAAAATATTTTTCGCAGCTGGATAAAACCCGTTTTTCCAAATAGGGATTAAAAAATTCGTTTGGTAAAAAACTCAATGGCCAGCCTGTACGACTCCAGGCCAAAACCCATGATGCTTCCAATACAAGCAGTGCCAATTAGCGATTTATGCCTGTACTCTTCGCGTGTTAGCAGGTTGCTGATGTGTACCTCAACCACAGGAATATCAATGGAGCGAATGGCATCGGCAATGGCAACGGAGGTATGCGTGTATCCGCCTGCATTTAAAATAACAGCATTTACTTCAAGATTGGCATCCTGCAACCGGTTAATAATTTCTCCCTCAATATTCGACTGAAAGCTGCTTAATTTATGTTGAGGATAGGCTTTTACAATCTCTTCCATATAGTCATCAAACGACAAATCACCGTAAATTCCTATTTCTCTTTCTCCCAACAGGTTTAAGTTGGGGCCGTTAATTATCAATATATCCATAGTGGGCTTTTGGGGACAAAAATAGTCAATTAAACCATGCGCAAATAATGAAAGAAAAAACTGTGATACACGAGTTCTATCCCTGTAAATAAAATGTCATGGCAAAGGCCACTGCAATACCGAGTATGGCACCAACAAGGACTTCAATACGGGTGTGCCCCAACAGCTCGCGCAAGTTTTCCTGATGGAGTTTGTTTTCGAGTATTTGATTTAACGATTTGGTAATCCGGTTTAACACCCCGGCCTGTTTGCCTGCGGCGCGCCTGATTCCTGCTGCGTCGTGCATTACAATAATGGCAAATACAGCTACAATGGCAAACAGGGTTGACGAAAAACCATGCGTAATGCCAACAGCAGTGGCAAGCGATGTAACGGTAGCCGAATGGGAGCTTGGCATACCGCCGGTTTCCCACATGCGTTTTAACACAACCTGCTTGTCAACTATTAACGAATTAATAACTTTGTAAAACTGTGCCAGAAACCAGGCTATGGTTACCACATCCAATATCTTATTTCCAAATATAAAGCCGGTACCTGTCATTACACTCCTTTAGGTTGATAAAACACAAAAGTAATCAAGTTTGGAATGTAGTAAACGGATGTCGGAAAATATAATTACATGGCCGAAGTAAGAATAAAAGCCTTTGACAGCGTTGTCTGAAAACATTTTTTTCTATTTTTGCCATCTGATTCACAACAGGGGTGCCTTAATATTGCGGGCTGAGAACAAACCCTTTGAACCTGATCCGGGTAATGCCGGCGCAGGGAAAAGAGCAAGTATTCAATTTTTTACCCGTAAGCTTATCCCTGTTGATTTAATATTTTAAATCAAATTAGGTTATGGTAAAAAAAATAGCTCTTTTTTCGGTATTGATTGTGCTCATGCCGCTTTTTATGGTTGCTCAAAGTGCTGTTGACGGCACGGTTTTAAACGGTAAAACAGGACAGCCTCTTTCGGGAGCTACCGTTAAACTTGATGGCTATTCAACTGCTTCGGGCAGCAACGGTAGTTTTAAATTTAACGGCATAAAAGCCGGCAGACATCATTTGGCTGTTTCGTATGTGGGCTTTGCTGCATTTGATACCGCCTTTACCACATCAGCCGGTATAAACATTACGGTAAAACTAAACCCTGTTTCCTATTTTAGCGAAGAGGTAATTGTTTCGGCCTATCGTGCCGGAGCCGAAACCCCTTCATCGCATACCAACCTGAGCCAAAAGCAGATAGCAAAGCAAAATCTTGCTCAGGATTTGCCCTATTTGCTGGCGCAAACACCATCGGTTGTTGTTAGCTCCGATGCAGGTACAGGTGTTGGATACACGGGAATCAGAATTCGTGGAACCGATTTAACAGGCATCAATGTAACCCTTAACGGAGTGCCGGTTAACGATCCTGAATCGAGTACCGTTTATTTTGTTGACCTGCCCGATTTGGCCTCCTCCACCGAGAGTATGCAAATACAGCGCGGGGTGGGCACTTCAACCAACGGCGCGGCTGCCTTTGGCGCCAGCATCAATATAAAAACCGATGGCTTTGCCGACAATCCGTATGCTGAATATGCTTTCTCGGGAGGCTCGTTTAACACCTTTAAAAATACGGTGAAGTTCGGAACCGGAATTATGGACGGTAAATGGAACTTTACCGGAAGAGCTTCGGCAATATCATCCGACGGCTATATCGATCGCGCAACATCCAACCTTAAGTCGGCCTATTTTGCCGGTGGCTATTATGGCAAAAAAGATATTGTAAAGGCCATTGTAATGCTGGGAAAAGAAAAAACCTATCAGGCATGGTACGGCGTTCCTAAAGACAGTCTTGAAACAAATCCTACCTATAATCCTGCAGGTGAAATGTACGACAACAGCGGAAATTTTTTGGGATATTATAACAACCAAACCGATAATTATATTCAAAACTACTACCAGTTGCACTATGCCCACCGTTTTTCCTCCTGGCTCAACCTCACTTCGGCACTGTTTTATACCAAAGGAAAAGGTTATTACGAAAGTTATAAAAACAACCAAAAGTTTTCGAAGTATGGCATGGCCGATACCATCATTGGCAACGATACCATTAACCGCACCAATCTGATACGTCAAAAATGGCTCGACAACGATTACTACGGCTTGATAATGACTTTAAACTACCAAAAAAATAATTTAAAAATGAATATCGGTGGAAGCTGGAACCGGTACAATGGCGACCATTATGGTAAAGTGGTGTGGGCACAGGTGGCCAGATTGGGCGACCACGACAGAAACTGGTACTTTAATACGGGGATTAAAACCTATTACAATCTCTTTGCCAAAGCGCAATACAGTTTTACCAAAGCCCTAAGCTTGTATTTGGATTTGCAGTATCGGCATATAAATTACGCTATTAACGGCACCCACGACGACCTGACCGATTTTATACAAAATCATCAATATAACTTCTTTAATCCAAAGGCAGGCGTAGTTTACAAGCTGACGGATGCTAATGTGTTGTTTGCCAGCGTGGCTGTTGCTAATCGCGAGCCATCACGCTCCGATTTTCGTGATGCCGACGAAGGTGCCACAGTTTTACCCGAACGATTAACCGACTACGAACTGGGATACAATTTTAATGGAAAAAGAGTGGTCTTTAACGCCAACGCCTTTTACATGGATTACAAAAATCAGCTGGTATTAACGGGTAAGATTAACAACGTAGGGTCAGCCATTAGAACCAACGTGGCAAAAAGTTTCAGGGCGGGTGTTGAGTTTTCGGCAGCGTTACAGGTTACCAACTGGTTTAACTGGAACCTTAACTTTACATATAGCCAAAATAAAATTAAAGATTTTACCGAATATGTTGACAACTGGAACTATTGGGATGACCCCGATAACCAACCTTTGCAGTACGAAAAAAAGCTGGGTACCACCGATATTTCATTTTCGCCTGACATTGTCGGTTCAAGCAACCTTGCCTTCACCTTTGCAAAACATTTAAAAGTAAACCTTGTTTCAAACTACGTAGGACGGCAGTACATCGACAATACATCTGACATGCAACGCAGTCTAAACCCTTATTTTATAAATAATGTAAAATTAAATTATACCTGGTATCCGGGATTTGTAAAGTCGATTGACTTTTTACTCAGCCTGAACAATATCTTTAACAGCAGGTACGAAACCAATGCGTGGGTTTACCGATATGTTTACGGGGAGGAAGAGTATGAGATGAACGGCTATTTTCCGCAGGCCGGTTTTAATGTAATGGGCGGTATTGTGGTTAAGTTTTAAAAATATATTTTACGGAACCTTGCTCGATATTTTAACTACTGATTGGCCTGTGTCTTTCGTCTCTGGAGAATGACAGGCCTATTGCATTACATGGGTTTTGATTTTTGTTGGATATACCTTGTTAAGCCATGATCCGTGCTGCTTTCTTACTTCTAATTTTCTTTAATTTTACACGCTTCAGGTGCACTACTATTTATCTAAATACCAACTGTTTGCATCATGTACTTTGAGCCTTTGCTGGTATTTCGCACTTTTAAATCATGCTTTTCTCATAAGTATTATCTAATTCTTCTATCGAAAATTTAATGTTCTTTTTTAACGCCCGGAAAATTTTTAATATGGTCGAGATGGTTACATTCTTTGTATTACGTTCCAGTTTTGATATTTGCGATTTATTTACTCCAACTAATTTACCAAGTTCTTCCTGAGTCATATGTTTTTCCTGTCTGACTTTTTTTATCATTTCACCCAAGACTTCTACTTTTAATTCTAACTCATAAGCATCTCTTTCGGGAGTGCCTTTTTCACCGATATATTTGTCTTTTAATTCATCAAAAGTTACTGCTTTCATAACATCTTCTTGTTCTCTATTTTTTGTTTTCATGATTTCCTACGTTTATTTTCAAAGTATTTGTTTCTAATTCTTTTTGCTTTCTCAATTTCTGATTTTGTTACTTTATTCGACTTTTTTATTACTCCATGTGTTGCTATTACTAACGTATTTCTATTGTCTGTTTTGTCCCAAAAAGCAAATATTCTGTATTGAAGCCCGGAATACTTTGTCCTAAAACACCAAGTATCTTCTTCCAATTTTTCGAATAATTTTTGATCATTCAAAAGTCATGCCTTGTCTATGTTGTAAAAGACCTTATTCCTTGCTTTACTATCCATATTATGAATGAATTCCAGCAC
>WGDP01000236.1 GCA_015493215.1 Bacteroidales bacterium
GGACGGAAATTACTTCGGGTATCGCCATTTCGCAGGTATATAAAATAGGACAGGCAGCCACCAACAAAGACAAGGTGATGAACGGCTATCAGGATAACGGCACAGCCACCTTTTTGGGCGACTCTGCCGGATTTTTAACAGTGATGGGTGGCGATGGAATGGACTGCGCTTACGACTTTCAGAACGATTTGTATTCTTATGGCGAATATTATAACGGAGCCGGAATTACCCGGTTGTACAACAACTATTATCAGGGGCAAATAAGCAACGGCATTGGCGAATCGGGTGCCTGGGTTACTCCGTTGGCGCTGGACGTTACCAACCCCGAAACCATGTTTGTGGGCATGAAAAATATATGGCGCGGCACCAATATCAGAGGGTACAATGTCCCCTGGCAGCAAATCAGTTCAACAGGCAGCAACAACATCAGAGTTATTGAGCAAAGTCCTGCCAACCCCGACATTTTTTATTTTAGCAAATACAACAACCGGTTTTACCGTACCGATAACCTGTCCGATTCAAACCCGGCGTGGGTTGACCTTACGGGAAATCTGCCTTCAAACAATCAGGCTACCGATATCGAGTGTAGCCCCGAAGATGAAAACGTGGTTTACATCACGCTCAACCACAAAGTGTATAAGTCAACCGACAGAGGTGAAACATGGAGCGACATCAGCTATAACCTTCCCGACATTCCGCTAAACACCATCGAATATTACAAAAACGATCAGGAAGGATTGTATGTGGGTTCGGATGCCGGTATTTTTTACAAAAATTCATCCATGAACCAATGGATTCTGTTTTCCGATGGTTTTCCACTATCAGTACATGTAACCGAAATAGAGTGTTATTACGACAGTATTTCACCCGATAACGATGTTGTAAGAGCCTCGACTTACGGTAGAGGGCTGTGGTCATCGTCACCCTGGTACGGGCCGTTAACTGCCGATTTTGAGTCATCCGATACCGTTATTCCGGTGGGTTGTAAGGTGGCCTTTTTCGATAAATCGACTGGCGTACCACACTACTGGCAATGGTATTTTGAGGGCGCCGTACCTGACTCCGCTTTTGTAAAGAATCCATCTGAAATACAATACAATACCGAGGGAACCTTTAAAGTGGTGCTTACGGTTACCAATCCCGATGGCACCGACAGCATTGTTAAAGAAAATTGGATCACCGTTGGCGGCACCATCAAGCCCAACGTAAATTTCAGCTCCACTTTTCCCAAAATATGTTTGCAGGATATTGTTACCTTTTACGATCAATCCACCAATTGTCCGGTGTCGAGGCACTGGAGTTTTGAACCCAATACCGTTTTTTACATGAACGGAACCAACGACTCCTCATTAAACCCGCAGGTGTTGTTTTTAAATCAGGCCGTGTATGATGTATCGTTAACCGTTTCCAATCAGGCAGGCGACAGCACCCTGACAAAACAGAATTATGTTTATGTGGGTGGCAGCCCGTTGCCCTTTTCCGAAACTTTTGATGAGGGTGATTTAAAAGATATTGGATGGACCATTGATAATCCCGATGGAAAAACAACCTGGACAACCGACACCGTTATCGGCAAAGACAACAACACAACCACAGCAGCTTTTATCGATTTAATAGATTACTATTACACCGGCCAGCGCGACAGGTTGATTTCGCCCCCCTTAAATTTTGAAGGGTTTGAATCGGCTTACCTCACCTTTGACTATGCTTATGCACAACGATTTGCTCAGGTTGATTCGCTTATTGTTAAAGTATCAGACGACTGCGGAGAAACCTGGACAAGAGTTTACGCCAATGGCCCCGATATGACACAAAAGTTTGTTACCCGCGAACCAATGGACACCTATTTTGTGCCTGAAACACCAACCGATTGGAGCGGTTTAGGCAGCTACGGCGAAAACAATCCCATTATCGACCTCACCGACTATGTTGGCCGGTCGCAGGTAAAAATAGCTTTTGAATCGTATGCAGGCTACGGTAACAACCTCTACATCGACAATGTTGAAATCAGCAATATGGTGGGTATTAGTACTGCCGGAAACAGGAGTAACGAGCTGTTTACGGTGTTTCCGAATCCTGTTAATAAAATGCTTAATATTGCTGTCCTTAAACCCGGACATGAAAATATCATTGTTATTAAGGATTTGAAAGGAAAAGAAATCATCCGGCAAAAGTCGCAAACTATTTTTACCCGTGTTGATGTAAGCAATCTTCCCAAAGGGATGTACCTGATTCAGGTTCAGAGTAATAAAGAAAGTATAACCGAAAAATTAATTATTGAATAAGATGAATATTTACAAAGCCGCTATTCTGTTGGGAATGGCATTTATAACCACAACATCGCTTGTGGCGCAAAACACCTATAAAATAAAAAGCCGGGCCGTTAAAGTGGCAACGGTAAACGTGATGGAGCAGGCGAAAACAGCTGTTAAAAAGGAAGCCTCACCTGTTTTTAAAGTTCCCAACAAAGAATGGAAAGGTCGAAACTGGCCCGTCGGTGATAAGATTATTTATCGCGACAACAAAAAAGCGGTTAGCAATACACCATCGCGCAACAGAACAGTAAGCCCGGCACCGGATACAACTTTTTTAGGCATTCTTGACAATCAAAGCTCCATACCTCCCGATGTGATGGGAGCCGCCGGCCTTGATTATGTGATGACGACCTTAAATACACAGGTTCGTATTCATAAAAAAGACGGTACGCCTGTAATGACCACCGGACTGGGAGCCTTTTGGTCGTCGATGCCGGGAAGCGACAGAACATTTGACCCGAAAATAAAATACGACCCCTACAACGACCGATGGATATTTATTACGCCAAGTCATCCTAACCTGGAATTGTCAAAATTGTACATTGGTGTCAGCCAAACTTCCGACCCCACAGGCGACTGGAACCTGTATTACGTTAACACTGACCCGACAGATATTACCTGGTTTGATTTTCCAACCATAGGATTTAACAAAAAATGGATTGTGGTTAGCGGCAACCAGTTTGGTGGCGACTATTATCGTACGGTTTTCGTTTTTAACAAACAGGATGCTTATGATGGTGTTGCCAATCTGCCTTATACTCGCTTTGCAACTACCGAGGGGTTTACCATTGCCCCTGCTGCCTGCTATGATACTACGCTGGAAGATGAATATCTGATTTCAGCGGCTGACGGTAATTCCAATGGATATGGTTACATCAAAAAGTTTAGAGTTACCGGTTCGGTGGATGACCCCGATTTTGTTTACGATGGAGCCATTGGGGTGCAGGATCCTTGGGATACCTGGGCAGGCAACAGCGGCAATTTCCTGCCTCAAAAGGGCAGTGAAGCATTATTAAATTCAGTGGATGCACGTATGGTTAACATTGTTTACCGCAATGGCAAGCTGTGGGCGGTACACCATATTTTTCTTCCTGCCGGAAACCCACAGCGTGCAGCCGTTCAATGGTGGGTGCTCGATACCACCGGTGTGGTGCTGGAGCGCGGCCGCATCGAAGATACTACCAACCAGTATTCCTTTGCTTTTCCTTCCATTGCCGTTAATAAATTTGAAGATATTATGATTGGCCACGATATCTTTTCCAAAGACCAGTACGCATCGGCAGGCTATTCGTTTAAAGGTAACTACGAAGATCCAGGAACCATTCGCACTTACTACCAATACAAAGACGGCCTGGCTCCTTACAACAAAACCTTTGGCGGTGGCAGAAACCGGTGGGGCGACTATTCATCTACCTGCCTCGACCCGGCGGATCAAACCGACTTCTGGACCATTCAGGAGTATGCCGAAGAACCTTCCAGCACCTGGAGCACCTATTGGGCTTATGTTAAAACAACTTATCCACCTGTTGCCGATTTTAAAGCAGATTATCTTTTGATTCCCACAGGCGAAAAAATTAACTTCACCGATCTTACCAAAGGAATACCAAGTAGTTGGGAATGGAGTTTTGAAGGCGGCACTCCCGATTCAGCAGCAGCTCAAAATCCAATGGATATTTTGTTTGATGCCGATGGAACTTATGATATCCGGCTTATTGCATCAAATGAGTTAGGTACGGATACACTGTTAAAAGAAGATTATGTTACAGCCAGCTCCACCATTTTGCCCGAAATTAAGTTTGGTGCCGACCGTGTAACTGTTTGTGCAGGTAATCCGGTGTATTTTTACGATTCAAGCCTCTATATGCCCCGCAGCTGGGAGTGGCAGTTTACCCCCTCAACCGTTACCTTTGAAGAGGGTACCGATGCCTTTAGTCAAAATCCCGTTGTTTCGTTTGACCAATCGGGCAACTACTCGGTAACGCTTACTGCCACCAACCTGAATGGCAGCTCAACCGATACCAAATTTGATTATGTGGTTGCAGGCGGTTATGTTCCCTATTTCCACGAAAATTTTGAAAACGGCTTTGATGCTCAATACTGGACCATCGACAACCCCGACAACCGGACGACCTGGCAAATTAGCCAAACGGCAGGCGATTACAGCTCCTTTTCGGCTTCCATCGATTTTACCGAATACATCTATTACGGCGAACGCGACCGGTTGATCTCTCCCCCTTTTAACCTGGAAGGCATGAGCAACGCCGTTTTAGAATTTAAACATGCCTACGCCACCCGTTTTGATGGCGCCACCGACTCGCTGATTGTGCTGCTGTCAGATGATTGCGGCACCACCTGGACACGGCTTGCCGCCTATGGCGATGACGGCGAAGGTAGTTTTGCCACCCACCAAAAATACGATGGTAATGAACTGTGGGTACCACAAACTCCTGATGATTGGTGTGGGCAGGGTTATGGAAGCGGCTGTAACAGCATCAGCCTTAACAACTGGATTGGAAAAAGCAATGTTTTAATAGCCTTTGAAAGCTTTAACTCCTTTGGCAACCCGCTTTACATCGACAACGTTACCGTTACACAATATACCGGCGTTGACCAGCAGGATGCTTCCGGCAACTTTACGGTGTTTCCAAATCCGGCCAACAACCATCTTACCATTGAGTGGCGTAACTCCGGTGATTATCAATTACTGACAATATCCAACCAGCTTGGGCAAACCATGTTTAACCAAGAGGTTTCAGGCAACAGGTCTGTAAAACTCAATACCGGTAGTTGGCCCAAAGGTGTTTATATTGTTTCGTTGGCCGATAAAAGCAAAACGCAAACACAAAAGGTGGTGGTTTATTAACAATTTTACCACAGCCGCTGCGTTTTTAGCTTAATTGGTTATTTTTGGCCTATATTACTTTTCTATGAAGCTATCGGTTGTAATTGTTAACTATAATGTTGAACACTTTTTAGAGCAGTGTCTGCTTTCGGTGCGTAAAGCCATGCAGTCTGTTGACGGAGAGGTTTTTGTAGTTGACAACAATTCCATCGACGGTTCGGTTAAAATGGTAAAAAACAAGTTTCCGGAAGTTAAACTTTTGGCAAACAATAACAACCTCGGATTTTCAAAGGCCAACAACCAGGCCATTAAACTGGCTACGGGCGAGTATGTTTTATTGCTCAATCCCGATACGGTTGTTGAAGATGACACCTTTAGTAAAGTAATTGAGTTTATGGACTCGCATCCCGATGCAGGGGGATTGGGTGTTAAAATGGTTGACGGGTCGGGAAAATTTTTACCCGAATCAAAAAGAGGGTTGCCAACACCGGAGGCTGCTTTTTACAAGATGTTTGGAATTTCTAAAGTCTTTCCCAAATCAAAACGATTCTCAAAATACCATTTGGGCTATTTAAGCCCTGATGAAATTCACGAAGTGGATATCTTGGCAGGTGCTTTTATGCTGATGCGCAAAAGTGTGTTGGACAAAACCGGCCTGTTGGACGAATCTTTTTTTATGTATGGCGAAGACATCGACCTGTCGTACAGAATTGTAAAAGCCGGCTACAAAAACTACTATTTTCCCGAAACAAGAATTATTCACTACAAAGGCGAAAGCACCAAAAAGAGCAGCGTTAATTATGTTATTGTATTTTACAAGGCCATGGTTATCTTCGCCCGCAAGCATTTTACGCAAAAAAATGCACGCCTGTTAACTAATTTAATAAACCTTGCCATCTATTTCAGGGCATTTGTGGCCATTCTTGCGCGGTTTATTCGTCAGCTGATTATGCCGGTGGCCGACGGTGCGCTGCTGTTTGCAGGCATGGTATTTATAAAGGAGTTTTGGAGCCGCCCCCGTATCTATCCCGGAGGAGGCGACTATCCGCAGGAATATCTGCACTATATTGTCCCGTTTTACATTCTTATCTGGCTGATTTCCATTTTCTTTAATGGTGGGTATGATAAGCCGCTTAAGTTACGGAAATCTGTTCAGGGAATACTGGTGGGAACGGTTGTTATTTTGGTGTTTTATGCTTTGCTGCCCGAGCAGATGCGCTTTTCGAGGGGGATGATTTTACTGGGAACCCTGTGGGGAACCATTGCCCTGCCTGCATTTAGGCTGATACTGCATTGGCTTGGTGTTGAATGGATACAGCTTGGAGAGAAAAAAAGTAAACGACTGCTGATTATTGGTGATGAGGACGAAACTAAAAGAGTATCTAAAATATTAAAGGAGAGCCGCATTAAACCCGATTTTATCGGATTTGCCGACCCTGCCGAAAACAGAGAAGTAAAAGAGAATTATCTTGGTAACCTTAGCCAGGTTAAAGATATCATCTCCATTTATAAAATTGATGAAGTTATTTTTTGTTCCGGAAATATCCAACACCAGGCTATTATTGATAAAATGGCCGAATGGCAGGAAACTTCGGTTGATTACAAAATTGCCCCCGAGGACAGCCTTTCAATTATCGGCAGCAACTCAATCGACACAAGAGGTGATCTCTATACTGTGGACATCAGCACCATAGCCAAAAGTGCCAATCGGCGCAACAAGCGATTGCTGGATATATTAATTGCCCTGCTGGCGCTGGCAACGTCGCCGGTACTGATTTTTTTTCAAAAAAAACCGGGTAATTTTTTAATCAACATTTTTAAAGTCCTTTGGGGCAAACGCAGTTGGGTTGGTTATCATCAGGGGCGGAAATCAGCGGTTCATTTACCTAAAATTAAGCAGGGTGTACTTACGCCGCTAACAACGCTGTCCGACAACAACCTGTCGGAAGAGATGATTGACAAAGCCAACATGCTTTATGCCCGCGACTATTCTGTTGTCAAGGATTTTAACATTATCATAAAATCATTTCGAAATTTGGGCGGCTGACAAACTGTCTTCTTAACACATTTTTGTTAAAATAATAGCCTGTTCAATTTTTTTGGAGCTGATAAATAAATTATCTTCGCAACATTCTAATAATTTCTCATCAGGAATAAATGGGGACGCAACAAACACAGGCAGATAAACATAAGGTATCTCAAGGAAAGAGAATATTTGATATTATTTTTTCGAGTCTGATTTTGGTAATAACTTCTCCAATTATGTTGTTGGCGGCCATAGCCATTAAAATTGAAAGCAAAGGCCCGGTAATTTATGTTTCTAAAAGGGTTGGATGGGGTTACGACATCTTTGATTTTTACAAATTTAGAACCATGTATCTCGATGCCGACAAAAGGCTGAATGAATTAACGGGGCAAAATGCCTATTCCGACAACCAAAAATCAAAAGAAGATAAATTTAAAGAGTATCTGTTTTGTCCCGATTGCGATTTACCCGACCATGCCTGCTCACCACTTTTATACATTCATGGTTTTCAAATTTGCGAAAACAAATATCTTGAGTATAAAAGAGATATGCGAAAGGCAAACACTTTTATCAAAGTTAAAAACGACCCGCGGATTACCAAAGTCGGTAAAATATTACGGGCTGCCCACATTGATGAACTTCCTCAGTTTGTGAATGTAATTAAGGGTGATATGTCGGTGGTGGGAAACAGGCCGTTGCCCACTTACGAAGCTGAAAACCTAACGACTGACATGCTTTCGTACCGCTTTTTAGCACCTGCAGGAATTACCGGTTTGTGGCAGGTTAACGGCTCGCATAAGCCTGACCCCGATGAGCGGATGAAACTTGACAACAAATATTTTGAACAGAAAAACTGGAAAACCGATTTAATTATTATCCTGAAAACAATTCCTTCCTTGTTTACCTTTAAAAGTAGGAATCTGTAATTCTTTTTCAACCTTTCAGGTCGGGGCAGGCAGGCGCAAAGACGACCTGAAAGGTTGAAAAAACAGTAAATTATTATTTAAACTTCTTCAAATACTTTTTCAGGGCGTCTTTGTGAACGGTAAAATCCATCATTTTTAATTTGGTGTAATCTTCGCTAAAGAAATAGTAACCAAATTCGGGACTGTCTTCACCAATGTTCCTGGAGCCGGAGCTGGAATCTTTAATCAGGTACCACATTTTACCGTTTTTATCTTTTAAATAACCAACCATGTGCATGCCGTGGTCGTCGGTGGTGGTTTTGTTTGAAAACCTGAATTGACGTGCGTTGTCATCAATATAAGCCGACGGGATATCAAAATCGGGAATCAACGCGGTATTGGTTTGCCTTGAAAAACCTGCTTCGGAAACATCGCCGCCAATGCTAACGGTATAGCCGTTTTCGATGGCATGGTTCAATATTTCCATATAAACATCAAGGGGAACGTTGTAATACTCATCGCTGTGCCACCAGTTATCGGGCACTTCGTATTCAACCTCTTTCCAAAAAGGTTTTTGGAGGTATGAAAGCACCTCCACATAATCGTCCATGTTAAGTTTCAGGTAGTCTTTTAAAAACGATTTGGGGGTATAATGAACACCTTTGTAATCAAACTCCGTAGGAGGCACACCCATGTAATGGTTTAATATTGACTTGGTTGTAGCTAGTATTTCTTCTTTATTCCATGCATCATTTTCCTTAACGCTCTTCAGATATTTTTTAATTTCCTTCATCATGGCCTCGTGTGTATAGAACTTCTGTCCGGGTAAAAAGCCGTCGTAAACCGAACGGGGAACCACGCCATACTTTTTATAAATTCGTGCCACAGCATTTGATTCGGAACCTTCGTCCACCAGCGAGTTGCCGCGGGTATCAACGTAGCGGGCAACTTTTTCGACATATTCCCAATAAACGGTAAACATTTCCGAAAGTTTTACATCCTTGTTAAACAGGCGGTGTTCTTCCGATTCGTAAAACGAAGTGGTTGAAAAGCACCAGCATGTACCGGTATTGCCCTGTGATGTGGTAGGATTATGCCAGTAGGTGTGATCCTTGTAATCGGCAATCTTGTTGGGTAAATCCATACCCGACTGATCCATCATAAAATACTTCTCTTTTTTTACCTTTTTCTGTTTTTGTTCGTTGGCACGAACATCTTTAAGGATAAAATTTTGATAATAACCGGGTTCGTATTCTTTAAACTTACCCTTGTCTTTACTTTGCGAAAAAGCACTCATCACCGGCATTAAAGCAGCAACAAGTAACAGTGTAAAAAGATTTTTCATTGTATATTATTTTAATGATTAATGTTTTGGTCATCCGACTGAAACCGGAAGCCAAGTCGTTTGCCTGTTTTTAAGGAGATGGTGTCAACGGCGTTTTTCATTTCATTTACCGACACCTCTTTCACCATATCGTAGTTGGGGGTAAGCAAATCGAAATTAAGGGTATAGCGGATGGCTGCTTCTATTAATTCGTACATTGCTTCGGCATTAAACTTTTTGCTGCCAAAGTAGTTGTACAGATACGATATTTCGCGTTTGCCTTCAATAAAAAAGCTGCCGTCTTTGTTAATAAACACCCTGCCGATTAGGTAACCCACATCGTTTATACGGTTGTATTTAAACGAATCGGCTAAGAAATTGTAAATGTTAATTACACCGTGATACGAGCGGGTTTTGTCCTCTTTTACGTAGTTGGTTTTCATCACCTCATGGTCGCGTGGAAACTCAAAAACATTGGAGTGCATCATAAAGATAAGCACGTCGCCGCCAAACTTCAACTCAATTTCAAATTGTCCGTTGCTGTTTGCCTCAAACAAAATGGCAGAGGCCTCTTTTTTACTTTCCGTAAATTGATGAAACTCATCAACATATTGATTTATTGTTTCCTTTAAGCCGTTAAAAGCATCCAGTGTTACCCGGTAAACCTGTTGCTTTAGGATTGATTTATTTACCAGATCGGAAAATAACGCATTGTTTTTTGGTGATGATTTCATTTTATTCGTCTATTCAAAAGTTAACGAAAGTAAGAAAACTTTTGAATTTAACCGGTCAATTACATCAGTATAAATGTTTCCTTCTTTTTTTATAAGGTTGTTAAGCCCGTATCCCATTTTGGCCTGTACGCCAAATTTGAAATAGTTGGTATAAAAATCCACTCCTACACCTGCTTCAACAAGCAGGTCGTTTTTTTGTATTTTAACGGTAATATCGTTGGTGTTTGCCTGGGCTTTTTTTTGCGATGCCAAATCGAGTGTGTAGGTGGCGCCACCCAATACGTAGGCAGCAAAGTTGTTAAGCCGGTGCGAGCGGTATTTAAACTCCAATGGAAACAGCAACAGCGTGGATGTGATGTTTTTTTCAATCTCCACAAATTTGCCTTCTCCGTTTCGGTAGGTAAGAATGTTATAGTTGAGGGCACGTTCGCCAAACGACAATGAGGGAATAAAACGCAAATCGGTGTTATCGCCCAGCCTGAGGTTTCCCAGTATTCCAATGGTAAAGCCGGGTCTGCCGATGCCTGTCAGCTCATACACAAAGCTTGAATCAGCCGGAAAATCAGGCGTTTGCGCTGCATTAAACTTTATTGACGACATGTTGTCAACCGTTTTTATGGTAAACAGCAGTTGATTGGAGGCAAGGATAAATCCGAAATGATAGGGTTGCCGGTCGTAAGTGGGCAGGTTAAATACTTTTTTCTGCTGTGCCGAAACCGTGTTGATGTTGTACAAAGTACCCAAAAACAGGGCTATGATTATTACTATTTTTTTTCTCAATGTTGACAGATTTTATTGTTTAACGTCTTACATGGGATTATAGTATATCCATGAAAAAAGAAGCGCAAATTTAATTAATTAAATCTTGCATAGGCTATATAAAACAATAAGTTCTTCATCAGAACAAGTTAATTCCTATTTTAATGCGCTTATTATTTATTTGGTTGTCCCATAGGGACAATAATTTTAGCGTTCTGTCTTTATATTAGTTACGCATGAAACCTATGCTTTGGTTGCCGAATAAAGTGTTGCGATTCCAAAGGTTAAGCGTTGCTGATTAATATTGCTGTAACCCGCCTGTTTCATAACCTCCATAAAATCTTTGTTTTCGGGAAATTTTTGTACCGATTCGGGTAAATAGGTATAGGCTTCATCGTTTTTTGAAACCATACGGCCTACCCCGGGCAAAATATTTTTAAAGTAAAAGTTGTAGATGTTCCTGAACGGGAAACCGTGTGGTTTTGAAAATTCGAGAATGGCAACCAAGCCACCGGGCCTCATCACGCGGTTCATTTCGGTAAGCCCTTTAAGCAGGTTTTCGTAATTTCGTACGCCGAAGGCCACGGTAACGGCATCAAAATAGTTATCTTCAAAACGAAGGTTTTCCGAATCGCCGGGTTCCATTTTTATGATGCCGTCGAGTTTTTTGGCTTTTACCTTGTCCTCACCTATTTTTAACATGTCAACGGCAATATCAGCGCCAATTATCTCCTCCGGATTTAATTTAGCCAGCTCAATGGCCAAATCGCCGGTGCCGGTGGCGATATCTAAAATTCTTTTGGGTTGAATGGTGGCCAGCAAACGCCTTACTTTTTTACGCCAAAGTATGTCGATACCCATGGATAACACATGGTTTAACAAGTCGTACTTTGGGGCAATGTCGTTAAACATGGTTCGTACCTGTTCTTTTTTTCCTTTTTTACCGGTTGTCATTTTTACAGATGCTTTAAAAGGTTAAGGTGTTAACAATTTCGTTTTGCAGTTTGTTTTTATCAACCGGAACCACCCCGATTTCTTCACAAACAAGGCCTCCGGCAAGATTTGCCACCGCCGTCATATCTTCGGGGTTTAGCCCCTCGGCAAGGCATAATGCAGCAACACTGATAACCGTATCACCGGCACCCGAAACATCGGCAATGTTACGCACATGGGCTTTTAAATGCGATGATTTGTAACCATCGCTTTCTTTCCACCTTATAAATACGCCATATTCCGAAAGGGTATTCATAATCATGTCGGCATTCAAAGCGCTTTGCAGTTGCGAAACGGCTTCTTCAACCTGCTTCCGGTCGCTTCCTTTTACCGACAGGTTTAATCCTTCGTTGATTTCGTTTAAGTTTGGCTTGAAGAGGGTAACATTTTTATAGGAGAGGAAATTTTTCTTTTTGGGGTCAACAGCAACAGGAATATTTTTTTTACCGGCAAGGTTCACAACATACTCAATGATGTCGTTGTTCAGCACTCCCTTGTCATAGTCCTGAATAATAATGACTTTTACATCTTCATTATTAACAATTTGTTCGATTGATTGTTTTAACTCGTTGCTGTCTTTTTCCAACAAAGGAGAAGTTGTTTCATCGTCGATGCGTAAAAGCTGGGTGCTGTTCCCGATGATTCTGAATTTGGTGGTAGTTTTCCGGTTTTTGCTGCTTAAGATGCCGGCAGTTGACATACCTTCGGTTTGCAGCAAACTTTTAAACTCGTTGCCACGTGCGTCATCACCCACAACTGAGCAGAGGATAGGTTCGGCTCCCAAAGCTTTAAGGTTAAGTGCTACATTGGCAGCGCCGCCAAGCCTGACTTCACGCTTTTCGACGGCTACTATGGGCACGGGCGCTTCCGGCGAAATACGGTTTACGCTACCCCAAACATAGGTGTCGAGCATAACATCGCCAATTACTAAAACACGGGTATTGTTAAAAGAGGCAAAAAGCCTGTTTACCATCTCTGTTGTAAACATAGTTTTATGTTGTTTAAGGTGCAAAAGTAATAAAAACGGAGTACACACCTTTGATGTTGTTTTGGCTGCCACAACGGAGATGGGAAAATAGGGATTTAATCTTCGGCTTAGGAATCCTTAGCATCGGAAAATGCTTTTAACTCAGCTGTTAACAGCCATTCATCCGGAAAATGTGTTTGAACTTCGTGCCACAAATCTTCAAACAAAATTGAACCGTCGCCACCTCTCAGTGCAGCAGCCTTTTCGTAAAGGGTGAAAACTTTTTTGTCGGCATCGCTATACTGAATAACATGGGTTTTTTCTTTGGGGCTTTCATAAACCAGTCCCCATGTATCATAATCCGCAGGGCCGCTAGAAGCCGATACAATTTTTTCGCCCACAGCCATATCAAACACACCCCAGGCCGGTTCAAACAGCGTTTTGCCATTGTGCGAAACCGTACAATCAACAAAGCTCATTACCAATATTTTACCATCTTGCCTATGCACATTTTGCAATACGCCCTCCACTTTTACTCCCGATTCAAATTCAAATACCGAGTGGTAACCTTTTATAATTTTCATGGTCTGAAGGTCGCTGTCGGTTAAAAAACGGGTGGGCTTTAACGAGCCTTTAATTTTGCCTATGGGCGAACCGAAGCCTGTTTTGTGATGGTTTTTTCCATGGCCTTCCAACACCTTATTATTATAACACAAAATGGTTTCGCCCGAAGTGTTGATATAAACCGGTTGTCCTTCGTGTACCAACACATCGGTTACTTTGCCTGAAACCTGCAAGCCTGAACTATAGACCAAGGTAGCCACCCTGCCCGAACGCTGCGCCTTTAAAATGCCGTCTAACCCGCCGGTGCGCAATGCCATGGTGTCGGCAAATTGGTTAAGCACTTTTGTTAGATGCTTAAAATCGGGCGTAACAAACAGTTGTGGCTGTGGTTTGGTAATGTCGAAACTGTAATCCATGGCATCCAACGTGTAGGGCAGTTTAATCACATCCGGCTTAAGTGCGCTTCTGCTTTCCCCTAACGATGACAAAAGTCCGGCACCATAAATTTTCGGATTGGAGATGTCTCCAATCAAGCCATATTCCACCGTCCACCAATGCAAATTTCGTATGAGGGACATCTCGGAAGGAACCCCCAAATTATCAATGGATTGTGCCAAAGCGTTTTCGGCCTCTTCAATTTTATGTGCCGGTGTGTTGGGGTCGGCTTTTAAAATGGACAGGTGTCTGATTTCTTCATACAAAGCATAATCGTTTTTGGAGGAAAAGGCTTTGCTGCCAATTTCACCAAACAGCTGCAAGTAGGAGGCATATTCTTCATCGGCAATGATGGGCGCATGGCCTGCCGCTTCGTGAATAATGTCGGGGGCAGGTGTATATTGAATGTGTTCAACCGAACGGATATCCGCCGCAATAACCAACACCCGGTGCGCCTGAAATTCCATAAAAGCTGCCGGCGGAATAAAGCCGTCCACAGCAACGGCACCCCAGCCTATTTCACCCAAAATATCGTTCATCTCCTCAATACGAGGAATCCGGTCGATAAAAATGCCCGTCTTTTTCAGCCCCTCAATGTATGATTTATGAGCAACTTTCGACAGGTATTCAAGGTTCTTCCGCATTACATAACGCCACACTGCGTGGTCGCGTGCCGTATATCGATCATAATGCTGATCAACTATGTATCCTTTTAAGTACCCCGGTAAACTTTTTACTGCTTTATTGTCTGTCATAGGCTTCTATTTAGAATGATTTCAAATATACAAAAAAGTTAATCATTTCACAGCTCAAAAGAAAAGATTAAGTTTTGTTAAGAAATTAATCAACTCAATGGCAAGATTTTTCATCATATAATAAATCAACTAAAAATTTAGTTAATTTTCTTGTTTATGTTAAAATATTTATTTCCTTTGCAATAATTAACTAAATATTTAGTTATAAAAATAAAAACCATGAAACAATTAACCCGGGCCGAAGAACAAATTATGCAGGTTTTATGGAAGCTGGAGAAGGCGTTTGTAAAAGAGATTATTGCTGAGCTACCAATTCCAAAACCCGCTTACAACACAGTATCAACCATTGTTCGGATTTTGGAGACAAAAAAATTTGTCGGACACAAATCCTACGGTAAAAAACATCAGTATTACCCGTTAATAAGTAAAACCGAATACCGGAAAAGTCAATTCAGCGGGTTTGTGAGCAACTATTTTGAAAACTCCTATCATTCGTTAGCCTCTTTTTTCACCAAAGAAGAGAACCTTTCATTAAAGGAGTTGGAAGAGATTAACAAACTCATTCAAGACGAAATAGACAAAAAGAAACAACAATAAAAAAACCTTGATTATGGAAACAATATTAATGTACCTGACAAAATCAGCGGTTAGCCTCGCCATATTAACCATGGCTTACAAAGTGCTCTTCTCTGCTCAGGCTTCCTTTAAACTTAACAGGCTTATTTTGCTCACCATTGTCATGTTTAGCTTTACGGGTATTGCTATTGCCAACACAGCCCTTCCGGCGATACTCCGGTTCAACACAATGGTTCCCAAAAAGCTCCCTGACGGATTGATGATTAGCAATTTGAGTGAAATTACCATTTCGGCTGCTTCAGCTTTAAACCATTTTACTTTCATAAATCTGCTTTTCAAGGGCTATCTTATGGGAACCGTTTTTATGGGGTTGAAATTTATTTTCAACCTTTTTAAACTTGGTAATCTTTATTACAGGTCGGAAAAGATAGAAGCCTACGGCTATAAGATTTTACTAACTGAAAAAAACATTCAAACTTTTTCGTTTTTCAACAATCTGTTTATCAATAAAGCGCTTTATCGCTCAAAACAAGCTTCGAGGCAGATTATCAAACACGAACTGGTACACATCAACCAAAAACACTCCATCGATATAGTTTTGGTCGAATTGTTAATTATTTTTCAATGGTTCAATCCTTTTGTTTACCTGCTAAAAAAGTCAATTTCCGAAACACACGAATACCTTGCCGACAGAGGGGCACTGGCAACCGAACCCGATATTTCGGGGTACAAGCTTTTGGTTTTAACCCACTCAACACGGCAAAGAGTCAACAGCATCACCAATAATTTCAGCTATTTATTAATCAAAAAAAGAATCAGTATGATGGAAAAAACAGTTTCAAAATTCAAAACAGCCATTACAGCCATCGTCTTTACTATGGTGTTGGCCGGCGTAACAGTATCGTGTTCCGATACGCCAAACAAACCGTCGCCTGCTGCAGAGCCCGAGCAGGTAACCCGAACATCCGACAGCCTCACTATAGAAAAGCCTCCGGTTCCGAAAACAATCTCTCCGAAAAAACAAGACAGCATTTATGCAGTTGTCGAACACATGCCGGAGTTTCCCGGTGGAAGAAAAGCTTTTATGAAATACCTGGCAGACAACATCAAATATCCTGAAGAAGCAAAAAAAAGAGGTATTCACGGGCGGGTATTTGTCAACTTCATCGTTGAAGAAGACGGCAGCATTTCCAATGTTAAATTACTGCGTGGCATCGGTGGGGGCTGCGATGAGGAATCCATCAGGGTTGTTGAAGCCATGCCCAAATGGATTCCAGGCGAGCATGAAAGCAAAAAAGTAAGGGTTAGTTTCAATGTGCCCATAAAGTTTGTTTTAAACTAATCCCTTGTAGATTGGCTAAAACCTTAAAAAGCCGCTCAATAAAAAGAGCGGCTTTTTTTATGTCGGATAGCGATAGAAAAGTTAGTTTCGCACCATGAAAAGTAAGTTTCATTTGGCGCTGCCGGTTTTAAACGAGTTTAAAAACCTGCCCAAACTCGTGGAAGGGATTAAAAAGTTCGACACCTCCGACTTTACCCTGTGGGTTTGTGTGAACCATTTTGAACACTGGCGCAACATGCCCGACAAAGCAGAACAGATAGCTGACAATGAACAAAGCCTTGCATACCTGTCAAACATAAAAGACATCAACCTGCGTGTTATCGACAGGGCTTCAAAAGGAAAAGGATGGCCGCAAAAAAAAGGGGGCGTGGGGTGGGCACGTAAAACAATAATGGATGCCATTGCTGCTGAAGCAGACAGCCATAGTTTGATTGTATCCATTGATGCCGATACGGAGTATCCGTCAAACTACCTTAGTGCCATCGAAGAAGTATTTAAAAACCACCCGAAAGCCTACGGTTTGGCGCTCCCTTACTTTCACCGGTTAAGCAACAACGAAGAAAACAACCGCCTGATTTTACGTTACGAAATTTATATGCGCAATTACGCCCTAAACATGTTGCGTATCAATAACCAGTATGCCTTTTCGGCATTGGGTTCGGCCATGGCATTTCCGGTGTGGGCCTATAAAAAAGCAGGAGGATTAACACCCGTTATCAGCGGTGAAGATTTTTATTTTCTGCAAAAACTAACCAAAAACGGAACGGTGCTGTTTTGGGCCGAAACCGTGGCAAAACCCTCTTCCCGCCTCTCAAACCGTGTTGTGTTTGGAACCGGACCGGCCTTGATAAAAGGCGAACAAGGCGACTGGAGCTCCTATCCGATTTACCATCACACGCTTTTTGAGGCTGTTAAGCAAACTTTCGATTTGTTTCCGGCGCTGTTTGAAAAGGATTTGCCCACACCCATGGATGGGTTTCTGAAAACACAGTTTAAAGAGGATAACCTCTGGAAACCGTTGCGAGACAACTACAAGGATGTTTCCAATTTTACACGAGCCTGCGT
>WGDP01000237.1 GCA_015493215.1 Bacteroidales bacterium
ACCAATTTCTATTCCAAAGTTTTTTAAAACTAAACCCTCTAAACTCTAATATTTTTTTTTCTAAAATAGCTACGAGGGCATTAACCCACATTGCAGCCAAATTTCGAAAAATTAAAAAAAATCGGTTAATAACCCTATAAGTTATCAACAATTATTGTTGTTCTGATTTTTAGTTGGTTATAAATCAAGGCATTGCGACTTAATGGTTTTCAGATTTTCAAATGTAGTGGTACCTGAGCACTTGACAAATAGCGATTTAGGTGTTAATCTTGTACCATGTTTATCAAGCCATTGTCCAAATACAACAAAACGACCAAAGAGCGATACAGTTTGTATCAGCTTTGCGAGAGTTTTCGTCTTGATGGCAGGGTTCGCCAGCGAGTCATCATCGGGCTGGGTAAGCTTGAAGAACTCAATGTTGACCAGCGGTTTGAACTTTGCAACCGCCTTGAAGATATGCTTCGGGGGATAACACCACTACCCCTTGAACCTGCTGACAGGAAAGTGGAAAAAGTGGCTCTTCATTTTTATAAGAAAATAATAGAGAAAAGGCGATATGATGTAACAAAGAAAGGAATCGACTGGCAAATCGTAGATGTGGAGTCGGTTAAAAACAAGGAAGTCCGTGAAGTGGGAGCCGAGTGGCTATGCCAACAAGCATATAACCAATTAAATATTAGCGAGTTTCTCCGCCACTCTGGTTGGCCGGAAGAAAAGGTTAATCTTGCTGCCACTCATATCATCAGCCGTACGGTTTATCCGGCCTCCGAATTAAAAACATCACGATACATCAAAGAAAACTCAGCCCTATGCGAACTTACCGGATACGATAAAAACAAACTCACCAAAGATAAACTCTATGGGATAAGCAAAGACCTTTATTCCGTCAAGGATTCGCTGGAAAAATACCTGTCGAAAAAAACCAATGAGCTTTTCGATTTGGACGACAAGATTATTTTATATGATCTAACCAACACCTATTATGAAGGCCGAATGCAAAGCAGCAAGATAGCCAAATACGGGCGCAGCAAAGAAAAACGAAAAGACGCCAAATTGGTTGTTTTGGCTGTAGTTATCAATCGTGAAGGATTTTTGAAGTATTCCAATATTTTCCGGGGCAATATAAGTGATAGCGATACGCTTGAAACGATAATTAACTCATTGAATCAAAACACCTCATTTGTCGAAAGGAAGCCTGTTGTGGTAATGGATGCAGGAATTGCCACCGATGTTAATCTGAAAATGTTGCGTTCCAAAAGTTATAACTATGTTTGTGTCAGTCGCTCAAAGTTAAAAGACTACCGCGCTGACACAGACAAAGAGCCGGTAGTGATTTATGACAAAAAGCAACAACCCATTGAACTGATGAGAGTAAGTCCGTTGAAACAGCAGCAAAAGAAAGATAATCAGGAAGACCAGGATAACGATACCTACCTTTGGGTAAAAAGCATGACTAAAGCCCTAAAGGAGAACAGCATGAATGGATTATTATCCCAAAGATTTGAAGAGGGCATACAGAGTATAAACGAAGGGATACATCGCAAGGGAGGGACAAAAAAGCTCGATAAGGTAAATCAACGACTGGGGCGATTAAAAGAAAAATATCCTTCGGTACACCGGTATTATGATGTTATCATAACCGATGATGGTAAAGGAACTGCCACATCAATTCACTGCAGTCACAAAACCGGAATTGATGCGGACAAAAAGGCAGGGGTATATTTTCTGCGCACCACCTTAGACGAAAAAAACGAAAAGAATTTGTGGATGATTTATAATATTATACGCGAGATAGAATACACTTTTCGGGTATTGAAAACAGATTTGGATTTACGTCCTATTTATCACAAAACCGATGAGGCCTCTATGGCTCACCTTCATCTAGGGCTGTTGGCTTACTGGCTGGTGTCAACCGTTCGGTATCAATTGAAACAAAAGGGCTACAACGCTCAATGGAACGAGATTGTCCGGATTATGAATACCCAGAAGGCTGTCACCACCACAATGAAGAACATTAATGATCAAACTATTGTCATTCGTCAATGCACCCAGCCCGAGCAAAAAGCCAGGGAAATTTATGGCCTGCTGAATTACAAATACGTTCCCTTTTACAGAAAAAAATCCGTAGTGGTACCTGGAAGAATTTTTAAAAACAACACTTCTTAAAAC
>WGDP01000238.1 GCA_015493215.1 Bacteroidales bacterium
AAAAAGTGATGCTTTCCATCCGTGACGGACTATATTTGATTCGAAAAAAATAAGGTCTCTACAAGCTTACATAAAGCCCCCAAGCTTATCAGGATTTGTAATCCTGATAAGGCTCCCATCTCTATAGCTCGTTCAGGTTTAATTATCAAAAATCATATTGTAAGGCCGCTGAATAGATTCGGCAAGTTGCGGTATCGAAATGTACTTGCTTTCACGCTTGTACTCGCGCCCATCAAAAAAGGTAATAAGTGTAGGGTTGGCAAAAACATTGAAACGGGCAGGCAGTTCGGGATACTTCAGCGTATTAACAAAGGCAAGCTTCATTTTAGGAAAATCATTTTTTACCATATCAATAACCTTCGGCCTTAAGCTGTGGCACGGTGCACAATTGTCGTTGTAAAAATATACCATGGCTGCTGTTTCGCCGGCAATATGGTTTTCAACCTCTTCAATGGTCATCAATTCATTTTCGTATATCATAGTTTCCTCATTTTTAAAGCGCGGCAAAAATAGTATTAATTTTGGTATAAACTTTTAAGCCACAAAGAAAAGGCTGTAAACAAATTTCATTAATTTCGCTTTTTTCAAAAATCATAAAACCATGACATTAATAATAACCGGCTCGGGGCTTACCATAAGCAATGTAGTTGAGGTAGCCCGTAACCATCGTAAAGTTGAATTGCATCCGGAAGCATTAAACAGGATTAAAGCCTGCAGGGCGATGCTCGAAAAAAAAATCGAAGCACACGAAATTATGTACGGTGTAAACACCGGTATTGGTGAGTTTTCGGAGGTGGTTTTGTCAGACGAACAGGTAAAAGAGTTTCAGAAATACCTGATATACAATCATGCAGCCGGTATAGGCGACCCCATGCCGTTGGATTATGTGCGTGCTGCCATATTGGGAAGGGTAAATGTGCACGCGCACGGCAATTCGGGTATTCGTCCCGAAGTAACACTGTTTTTAATTGAGATGTTAAACAAGGGAGTAACGCCTTACGTTTGTCAAAAAGGCTCGGTGGGTGCTTCGGGCGACCTTGCTCCCATGGCACAAATCGCCCTGTTGCTGATGGGAGAAGGAAAAGCATATTATAAAGATGAACTTTTAGAAGGAAAAGAGGCCTTAAAACGTGCCGGCATCACCCCTCCCGGATTGATGGCCCGCGACGGATTGGGAACCATCAACGGTTCCAACGTACTTACCGCCATGAGCGCACTCTTTTTATACGATGCTCAAAACTGGCTTAAACAGGCTGAAATTGCTGCTGCCATGTCGCTGGAAGCGCTTAAAGCCAACATGGGGCCTTATACAGCGCGGCTTCACGAAGCACGAGGATTTAAAGGAGCCATCCGCTCAGCCATATCCATTGGAAAACTTGTGGCCGGTGGCGATTTAAAAGAAGAACGCATTGAACACAAGGTGCAGGACGCCTACTCCATGCGCTCAACACCACAGGTTATAGGTGCGGCACACGATGCCATAGCCTATGCCCGCTCGCAAGTTGAAATAGAACTGAACGGCGTGGGTGATAACCCAATCTTTTTCCCCGAAGATGATGTTGCCCTTTCGGGCGCCAATTTTCAGGGTACCCCCGTTGCTCTGCCTATGGAAATGGCCGGACAAGCCATAACCATGGTTTGCGTACTTTCCGAACGACGGCTTAACCGCCTTAACAACCCCGCCTTAAGTGCAGGCCTTCCTCCGTTTTTAACCAAAGGGGCAGGTATGTTTTCGGGACTGATGTTGAGCCAATATACTGCCGATATGCAAATTGTTGAGCAACGTATCTTGTCAACGCCTGCAGCTATTCAGTCCATTCCTGCAGCAGCCGACCAGGAAGATTTTGTATCCATGGGGATGAATACCGCCATTAAAAACTTTCAAATTCTTGACAATGCCTATGGAATTTTGGGCATCGAATTTATGGCGGCAGCTCAGGCATTGGACTTTCGTGATTACAAATTTGGAAAAGGCGTTACCAAAGCGCATGAGGTAGTTCGTAAACATGTTGATTTTCTTGAAATTGACAGGCCTTTGTACAAAGACCACAACACCATGAAAGAGGTGGTTAAAAGTTGTGAGATATTAAAAGAAGTTGAAAAAACAGTGGGAAAATTAGCATAAATATAAAGCATGGAAGAAACAACCAATATTAATCCGCAGGAAAACCAGAAGCCACAGGTTTTTAAACTGTTTTTAATTTTTTCGATGATTAACGGAGGCCTCTCCCTCTTTTCCAATCTTGTCATTTATTCAGCAAGTGATATGATTCGGCAGCTCTTTGAAGGAAAAGATAAAATTAATTTTATGGGGATGGATTTTGATTTGTCACCGTTTTTAAATACCGATAAAAACTTTTTTCTTTTTCAGGGTATTTTGTATGCCATTTCATTTGGAGGAGCACTTTATATGTGGAAAGGCCGTAAAATAGGTTTTCATTTTTATACCCTGGCTCAAATTTTGCTGCTTATTGTTGCAACAATCTATCTTACCGGCATGCCTTTCCCTATTTTTGACGTGTTGCTAACGGCCATCTTTATATATGTATATGCAAAAAACATGAAACTGATGAAGCCTTAGCTTTATCATTCCAGCTTTAACATTGTCCGGAGTGCTATTTCGGTTGAAGCAGTGAAAAAAGAATATTCGTAATTTTAAATAATAAATATAATGAAAAATATAATCCTCTTTGTTTTAGTTGTTTTAACTGCAAATGCCTATTCTCAAAACGACCAATCCGATTGGGCTGGCGGATATCCAGAAGGATGCACCAGCATAACTGTGGGTAAACTGGCCTCGTGGGATGGTTCGGTAATGACCTCTCACACCGACGATAGTCACCGAACCCGCTCATGGATTGATATTGTACCGGCACAAAACCACAAAAAGGGCGAAACCGTTACCATGTATAAACGCGGGCCAATCGACACACTGGCCATGCCTGCATATGGCCACACACCCATCGGTAAAATACCACAGGTTGCCCATACCAATGGATACATTAACACCGCTTATCCAAGTCTTAACGATAAACAACTGGGCATTGGCGAATCCACTTTCGGTGGACGTAAATCGCTTCAAAGCGATAGTGGCTTAATCGACTGCCAGCGGTTGTGTCAGCTGATGCTCGAACGTTGTGACAATGCCCGTGATGCCATAAAAACCGGTGGTGCATTAATTGAAAAATATGGCTGGAACGATTACGGTGAAGCCCTTACCATTGCTGACAAAAACGAAGTGTGGCACATGGAGATAGTTGGGCCGGGGAAAGGAAAAACCGGTGCCATCTGGGTTGCTCAACGGGTTCCAGACGACCACATTGGCGTAAATGTAAATGCCAGTACCATAAAGGAAATCGATCTCTCCAAACCGGATTATTTTATGGCTTCAGACAATATTTTTAAAGTGGCCAAAGAAAACGGTTGGTGGAATCCTGAAAAAGAACCTTTTAAATTTTGTTATGCTTACGCACCACACAGCCGTACATCCATGGCTGCCCGTCGCCGTGAATGGCGGGTGTTCAGCCTGTTGGCTCCATCGTTGCATCTCGACCCCAACGACAAAGATTACCCCTTTTCGGTAAAACCCGATACATTGGTTACCCTTGAAGCTCTGATTTCCGTGTTTAAAGATTACTATCAAAATACTCCTTTCGACATGCGGAAAACCCTCACCGTTGCCGATAAAGACGGAAAAGAGGTTATTTCGCCTCTTGCCAACCCTTTTATGCCTTACGATGCCAATAAACTGTTTAAAATAAATGGCGGTTGGGGATGGCTTGGCGAGCGAACTATTGCCCGTTGGTACACAATGTACGGAACTATCATTCAGTTGCGCAACTGGCTTCCCGATGAAATTGGCGGAGTAGAGTGGCTTGCCATGGATAACATCGCCACCTCTATTTATGTTCCCGTTTACGGTTCGGTTACCGACATTGCCCATCAGTACAAGGTGCCCGGAAGGGTTAATGGCTACACCCTCGAATCGGCCTGGTGGATTTTTAACCGGCTGGGAACCCTTACCGCTCACCGGTGGAGCGATGCACACAAGGATGTGGATGCCGTTTGGAATCCTTTGCAGGAGCGTTTTATCAATCAGCAAAAGAAAACCGACCAAAAAGCGTTGGAGTTGTATAAAAAAAAGCCCTCAAAAGCAATAAGCTTTTTAACGGATTATTCAATGGCCAAAGCCGATACCGTGATGAAAAAAGCCATTCAGCTGGGCAATCAATTTTGGACAAAGTATGATGAAAGATTTTAAACACACAATCAAATATTTAGCACTGTTAAGTGCCGTTTTAGTACTGTTTTCGTGCAGTTCAAATCCTGAAAAGTCGGGGAAGTTATTGGATAGTGGCGTTGAGTTTTACTATCACGCACAGTACAAAAAGGCTTTTGCGCTGTTTAAGGAAGCGCTGGATGCCGATGAAGATAATTTTGAAGCGTGGTTTTGGATGGGTAACTATTTTGAAAACACCCACGATAATGTTCGATCGATAGAGTGCTATACAAAAGCCATTGAGCTGAATCCCAATTATGCCGATGCTTATGCCAACAGGGCGTTATCGAAAAAAAATCTTCACGACGATGCAGGTGCCTGTTCCGACTGGAAAAAAGCCGCTAAACTGGGTAAAGCCAACTTAGATGACAAATTAGAGTGGTGTAGGCGCAATAAAGTTGGTGATAAATAACATTTTGTTTGTTTTTAAATTACTTACTAATTATTTCAAGAACTGCGCTATTACTAATGCTGAGTGATACGCCTTGTATCAACTCGATGGTAGAAAACGTGCTGTTGACCGATATAACCGGACTTGTGCCGGCAGAAGTAAAAATCAGTTTGCATCCTGCATCCGGAGGATAATGTGCTTCTGTGCCCCCTGTTTCTTCCCAGTTGGCTTTGTTGTTTACGTCAGACGAAACCGAACCGTTCCAGGTTAACATTCTGTGATGCCATCCCGGGGTCATATCCTGAGTGGCAGCACTTACAATAATCCATTCATCGGCATGCCAAACAGAATCGGGAGTTGCAGCGGTATATATCCGGTATGCTCTTGAATCTTCATATTCCCAATTGGTGCCTGTACCATTTTGGTCAACAACGCCATAAGCATCCGTCATGGTTCCGTTGTTGTGGTTACCGCCCAAAAACAAAAAATAGCCATCGTTACCGTTGCCGGTGATGTTTCCGCTTGCAATATCGGGGTGTTTATTATAATAAAGGTTGAAAATAGAATCGCTATAAGCCAACGTCAAAGATGAATCAACTTTTAGAAAACCTGTGATGGGTACATCGCGCCAGGTTGCTCCTCCGTTGGATTGAATGGACAAATACCAGTTGCCGGACGAAAAATCCATATCAGCCTGACCCACATTGGTAATTTCAACATATTTGGCTGTTGCTTTGTTGGAAGGATGGGTAACTTCCGAAATAATCAACACCGGCGAATATAACTGTATATCAGTAGAGTCGTCGGTTTGCGGCACGATGCTGTCGGTTTTGTAATCAATGCTGTTTCCCTGATTGTTGTACGGGTAAATGGTAAAATAAAAATGGGTTCCTGCCGGCAACCCCTGCCATGTATAAGTTTGGGCATTGTGCGAAACATTAAATACGCCTGCACTATCCGATAAGTCCGTGTCGTTTGGATATTCAACGCTGTCGGCCGGCGGTGTAAAAGTACCTGTTTCGTTTATTAAAAGAAGGTAATTTTGAGCGGGAACAGCTCCATCGTTGTTATTCCAGGTAAGGGTAACCGATGAGCTGGTAGTGGCGGCAACTGTAAAGTTTGTTACATGGTTTGACGGCTCTGCCAATGTTCCGGTACCCCAGATGGAGTCGATATATTCAGGATGGTCGATAAAAGGATTCCGGTTGTGTTGGTACAGGTAATAGATTGAATCGTTTCTGCGTTGCTCCCAGGTACTTACAGGGTCGCTTTGATTCCACGCAAGCAGGGTGGATAATTTACCGTAAAGCGGCTCTTTATTGGGCGATGTGTCCACTGAATCTACAATCTCCAAATCAACTTCACCATTGTCGCCTTCGTACCGCGTAGCCATGTAAAAAATCATGCGGGCAACATCTCCTTTTACTTCATCGCGGGGTTCCCAAACATCGGTATCTTCGTAACAGTCGGTAGGGCCTGAGCCGTCGATGTATTGCGTTACACCCCAGTTAAAATCGCGGTTGTTTTTAGCCGAATTTACAGAAGCATCGGCAGGACGAAGATGATGCAGGTCGGTTCCCGCAGGTGGGGCTGTGCCAAAGTCGCCGTGAGATTTGGACCATACATGCTCACGGTTCCAGTTTTCCGACCCATTCCCAAAATCATATTTTCCATAGGTCCAACCGGTATAGAGGCAAACCACTTTGCTGGTGTCAACGGTATCCTGATCGGTAACCCGCAAAGCAATGGTAACACTGTCGTAGCTTAACTCATGATGTCCTTTAATAATATCATGGAGGGCAGCCTTTAAGGCTCCGCCTGATAATCCTGCTGCATTATCGTAATAGCCTGCGGGTATCTGGGTTTTTGCCGTTAAAACAACAAATGCCAGAGCAAATGTGAAAAAAAATTTAATCATAAACGCCTTGCTAACGCAGCGGCAAAGGTAGTAATTTCCGCAAGCATCAAAACATAATTATTTGATGATATACATGTAAAACGAGTTTTGCTTTTAGGAACAATTAGTTCAGCCAGATTAGCTATTTATCTTCTATACTTATTAAATCTTCAGGATTTCTTTTACTGTCACAAACATGTACAATTCTTATTTCTGTTTCAGTGTATTTGTAAAAAATTTGAATCGAACTTGTTTGATATTTGTATCATTTTACCCACCGGTTTCACCGATGGTTATTCACATTAAACCACTCCGTGGTTTAGTATTAATTGGAACTTTCTGTATTCAAAACACGGATAAACTATTACACACCAACAGGAACTTTTTACTCCTACAAAAATTGAAATAATAAATAGTAGCCTTACTTTGAACTAACTTTAAAAACACCACTGCTTATGGTCATTACAGCGTTGGTATCGGTTTTAAGTTTGGTACAAAAAACGGTGTCAGTCGATGAAACAGAGGGGCTGTTGCCTGTTTGATGAATAATCAGATAACTGCCGGCATCGTAGTAATATCGCGGGGCAGTACCCTCTACCTGCCAATTATTTATGTTAAACCAGTCGGTTGAAACAGCACCTGTCCAGTCGTAGGTTTTATGATGCCATTTTGGAGTCATGTCAGCCACGTTGGCATCATCAATTTTCCATTGGCCGGCAACCCATGTGGATGAAGCACTGTCAACGGTGTATAGTCGTACGGCTTTGCTGTCCTGATATTCCCAGGGTGTGCCGGTTCCGTCCTGGTCAATTACTCCATAGGCATCAACCAACGTGCCTGTAGTATGGTCGCCATCTTTAAAAAGATAATAACCGTCATCACCATTTCCGGAAATAATGCCACTGGTCGTATCAGGGTAAAAGCCATAGGCTGAGTTGAAACCCGATGAGCTGCCGGCAACTACCATGGTTGAATCGGATTTCAAGATGCCCGTGAGTAAAATATCACTTCCCCAACTGTTGCCATTGGCCTGCCGGCAGAGATACCATACTTCCGTTGAAAAATCTATATCGCCTGTACCGGCATTGTACAACTCTACAAACCGTGCGTTTGAATGATCTCCGGGGTCGGCCACTTCGGAAATTAACAGCGAATAGGTGGTGTCGGCGTTGTTTCCTCCGCCACCGCCACCCGAGTTTCCTGTTGCAGTGGTGGTGTCTTGTGCTGTGGGTACCGTTCCATCGGTTTTATAATTTACGTTTGAACCGGTATTGGTGTAAGGGTAGATGGTAAAGTAATATACGGTTGCAGTGTCCAATCCTCCCCAGGTATAGGTTTGGGTGCCGTGGTTTATGTTGATGTCACCTGCTCCATCGGAAAGGTCGGTATCATCAGCTTGCGGAACCGAGTCAACCGGCGGTGTAAAAGTGCCCGTTGTATTTATCATCAGCAAAAAGTAATCGGCTGCCACGGCGCCGTCGTTGTCGTTCCAGGTAAGGGTAATGGTGTTGTCGGTGACTGTTGTTGTAGTAAAATTGGCAACATGGTTGGAGGGTTCGGCTTTAATGGTGTCGTAACCCCAAATCGATTCGGCATATTCAGGATGGTCAACAAAAGGGTTTCTGTTGTTTTGGTAATCATAAATATCGTTGTTTCTGTCAAGCTCCTTTTGCGAAACAGGGTCTTGTTCGTGCCACTGCATCATTAAATCCAGAAACCAGTCGTCGTAAACATGGTCGGAAGTGCCATCGAGCACATCATCGGCGTTGGCATTGCTTTGCCAGTTTGCAATAACATTTTGGTAGCGGGTGGCCATGTAAAAATAGATACGGGCCACGTCGCCTTTAAACTCATCGATGGGTTCAAAAGCTGTTCCCGAAAATCCGGCTGCACTGCTTGTTCCCAGTTTGCTGCCATTTTGCGAAGTCCAAGATGCACTACCCACTTCCGAGTAGGGATAGTTGCTTCTTTTCCCATTAACATAACCATCGGTGGGTAGTACCTGAACAACATCATTTTTCATGGGAGATGCCTGATTAAACCAGCTTTGGGGAAAGGTATGTTCCCTGTTGTAACAGGAGCCTTCACCACTGTAGGTTCCGCATTGGTCGCTTCCTGATAAATACTCGTAGGGGTTTTGTCCGTTTGGGTTGTAAGAATAAATATCCCAGATAATATCGGTTGATGTGCCGCTGTTGGTTAGCGCTGCGGGTAGGGTGTCGCCGTATTCATAAAATCCCCAAAGCGCACTGTAACCCTGGTCGGTATGGTTTTTAATGATGTTATAAAGTGCCGTTTTAAGCTGATAACCTGACAACCCCGAAGTGCTATCGTAATACCCTGCCGGCGGTTGCGCCACCGCAATGCTGTTTAACAGTAAAAACAGTAGCAATGTCCACCAGACTACGATTTTTCGGCTGATCGGATTTAGTTTGTCCATAGTTGTCAAAAATGTAGTTGTCAATTTATTGACCAGCAAGTTTCAATGTTACCGGAACAACTTAACAATATCGTTTCCGTTGGCAAGAATAAGCAGTGCAAACAGCAATACCATTCCGGTAATTTGAGCATATTCCAAAAACTTGTCGCTGGGTTTGCGACGTGTAATAATTTCGTAGAGTAAAAACAGTACATGGCCGCCGTCCAGTGCGGGGATGGGCAGTACGTTTAATATGGCAAGCATAATTGAAAGAAATGCTGTTAACCGCCAAAAGCTTTCCCAGTGCCATTCGGCGGGAAAAATGTTACCGATGGTAATAAATCCGCCCACACTTTCGTAGGCTTTAACTTCGGGAGAAAAGAGGAGTTTAAGCTGTTTCAGATAGTTACCGATTCCTCGCCAGGTTTGTTCAAAGCCTGCCGGAATGGCTTCGGCAAAAGTGTAATCGCGTTTGTTGAGTTTGAAAAAATTCTGTAAATCGCTGTCCGGGTAAACCCCTATCAGTCCCTCTTCGGGAACATGTACTTTTAAGGCCAGCGTATCATTCCCACGTTTAACCGTAATTGTTACGTCTTGATTTTTATGATGTTGCAGTTCGTTTTTAAACTCGACAAAATATTTCAAATTCATGCCGTTTAAACCTAAAATGGTGTCGCCTTTTTCCATTCCTGCCGCTTTGGCTGCCGAGTTTTTGGTAAAATCTTTGGCAATAAACGGAATCCGTACCGAGATAAACGGCGTTTTTTGGCTGATGAGTTTGCTTAAGCTACCTGCCGGAAATTGGATATCCACCGTGTCGTTGTTACGGATAACTTTGGCTGAATGGGCTTCGTTTAAAATAATTTCGGCGGGAATTTTTTGAAAGTTTTCAACATATTTACCATCGATAGAAATTATTTTATCGCCGTTTTTAAATCCCATTTCCATGGCAACGCTGTCGGCACTGATACCAAATTTATTGGCTTCACGTGTGGGTAAATACTCTTCGCCGAAGTGCATAAACAGGCCAATGTAAATGGCAATGGCCAAAACCACATTCATAAAAACACCTCCGAGCATAATAATCAGGCGCTGCCAGGCCGGTTTTGCCCTGAACTCCCACGGTTGTGCCGGCAGTTTCATCTGCTCTTTGTCCATCGACTCGTCAATCATACCGGCAATTTTAACATAGCCGCCAAGGGGAAGCCACCCTATACCATACTCGGTACCTTTATAGTTAAATTTAAAAAGCGAGAACCATGGATTGAAGAAAAGGTAAAACTTTTCAACCTTGGTTTTAAAAATTTTTGCGGCGGCAAAATGGCCGAACTCGTGAATGATAACTAAGATGGAAAGGCTGAGTATCAGCTGGGCAACTTTTATCAGAATAACTCCTATGCTCATTATTTTTTGCTATTGTTTTCAATTATTTTTTCTGCCTTCAGGCGGGTGAGGTTGTTGGTTTGAAAATAGTCGGTTAAACCGGGGTTATCAATAAACCCAACCTCGTTGATGCACTGCTCGACAACGGTAGGTATTTGCATAAATTCCAGTTTGTTGTTAAGAAATGCTTCCACTGCTATTTCGTTGGCAGCGTTTAAAATGGCAGGTGTATTACCCCCTTTTTCCAGTGCCTTGAAAGCGAGTGCAAGATTACGAAATTTTTTCACATCAGGGACTTCAAAAGTGAGGTTATGGATTTTTAACAAATCCAACCGTGGAAACTTGTTGGTTAACCTGTTGGGATAGGAAAGCGCAAATTGAATGGGCAGCCGCATATCGGGCATTCCAAGCTGTGCTTTTACGCTTCCGTCGGTAAAATATACCAGCGAGTGCACAATGGATTGTGGATGTATAACCACCTCTATTTGATTTGGTTGTAACCCGAAAAGCCATTTGGCCTCCATCACTTCAAGCCCTTTATTCATAAGGGTTGCCGAGTCAACAGTTACTTTGTCGCCCATTTTCCAGTTGGGATGGTTTAAGGCGTTAACGGGGGTGGCGCTGCGTAGTTCGCCGGAGGTGGCTTTCCTAAAAGGCCCTCCTGAGGCAGTGAGTACCACCTTTTCAATGGGGTTGTTGCCTTCGCCCATCAGGCACTGAAAAATTGCCGAGTGTTCGGAGTCAACAGGAATGATGGGAGTGCGGTTTTCCAAGGCTGTTTTTGTAATTAGCTCGCCGGCAATTACAAGGCTTTCTTTGTTGGCCAGCGCCACCGGCTTTTTGTTTTCCAAAGCTGCCAGCGTGGGCTTTAGCCCTTCAAAACCAACAATGGCCATTAACACCATATCAATGGTGTCCATTGATGTAATTTGTTCAATGGCAGCCTCTCCGGCATATACTTTTATATCGCTGTTTGACAGTGCCTGTGAAACCTCGTTATAATGGCGGTCGTCTCCTATTACCACCACATTGGGGTTGTACTTCAACGCCTGCCTGATAAGCAGCTTATGATTTTTGTAGGCTGTTAACACTTCTGCTTCAAAGTGCTGCGGAAAAGCATCTACTACTTCCAGCGCTTGTTTACCGATGGAACCGGTAGAACCCAATATGGCTATTCGTTTTTTCAAAATTGCAGGTTATTCAAATAAAATATATTTCTCGGGGTTCACGGGGGTGCTGTTGTACCAAAGTTCAAAATGGAGATGAGGGCCGGTTTGCTGTTTGCCCGACTCTCCCGCAATGGCAATGGGATCGCCGGCGTTTACAGGGTCGCCCTCTTTTACCAGCAAAGCCGAGCAGTGCTTGTAAACCGACACGATGTTGGCCGCATGCTGTATGATGAGCACATTTCCGGTTTCAACGGTCCAGTCGGAAAGCACCACAATGCCCGACAGTGTTGCTTTTATGGCTTCGTTGTTAGTGGATGCCACATCGACACCATAGTGATTTTTGGTGATATCGAAATGAGAGGTGATAACACCTGTTAACGGGGTAAAAAAGTTGAAATCGCGAATGGTAACGGTCTTAGCGCTTGCTTGTGACGGCGGTTTTCCCTCACTGAAGTAAAGGTTAAACATTTGCTCGTTTTCAAATTCAGCCCTAAAAATACTGTCTTCGTTTGAGTTGCGAAGTTTGATGGTGTCGTAGTTAATATCAACGGATGTGTCCACAGGAAATTCCCGGATAGTATCTTCATTGTTAAGAATCCGCCGCAAATTTTCAAGATAGAGGTTTTTTTGTTTTTGGTCAAGCAAAAGCGAATCAACCCTGTTGTTTAAGCGGTATATTTCGCGCAGCGAAGTTTGCCTTTCGTGCCCGGGGATGTACTCTTTTAAAGGAGTAAACAAAATAATAAGGAAAGTGATAAAAAAGGTAATAATGGTTAGACTTATAAAGAGAATGGCAGCGTTAATTCTTGAAATTGAGAAAGAAAACTTTTCTTCAAAGGTTTGATCGTTAGTGATGATCAACCGGTATTTTTTATGTTGCCGCTTTTGTTCCAGCGGATATTTTTTATCTCCTTTTGACACCTTTTACTATTTTGCGGCAAAGGTAAGCAATCTTACGCTTGTGTAAAGCGATGCCAAAAGGGTGGCTTTTATGTAAACACCATTTGATGACCTATAGTTATTTCCAAACAAAACGCAACTAAGCTTTCAGATTAATAAACCTGAAAGAAAGATAATGCACATATTAAGAGCTTATTATATATTCCGTATTTCAGCCGGATTACAAATCCGGCCGAGCTAACTTAGATTCTTTTTTGTTTAGCGAAACAACAATGAACCTTTTAAGCATTTATTTTTTGCTTCAAAATTGGATTTGGCAAAAAAAATCCTCAAATTTGTGGCAATCATTAAACTGGTAATTATGCGTGTTTGTTTTGTTTCTACTTATCCACCCATCGAATGCGGAATAGCTTCTTATACAGGCTATTTGACGGATGCGGTGCAGCACTATGGCGACGAGGTTATTATTGTTAGTCAAAATGGGGCAAAGGGAGATAATGTATTTCCTGTTTATTCGCCCCTGGATAATGATATAGCCACCAAATTATTTCATATCAGCTCCAAACTAACCCCTGATGTTATTCATATACAGCACGATTACAATTTGTATGGAGCCGATAGCGGAGTTCAGTTGCTCGATTTTCTGTATCGCTGTAAAATAGCTCAGTTGCCTACGGTTACAACGCTTCATACGCTTTACGAAGACCTCGACAGAACCCAGCGCATTATTTTAGATGGCATTACAACCACCAGCGATGCCGTGATTGTTCACGAAGATTATCAGAAAAATACCCTTGAAAGATATTTTCCGCTTAACAGGGATAAATATTCTGTAATTCCGCATGGCGTTCGAATTGCAAAAAAGGTTCCCGATGCAAAAAAACTGCTTGGGCTTGAAGGTAAAAAGGTAATTTTGCTTTCAGGCTATTTCAGGCCGTCAAAAGGATTCCACCGTATTGTTAAAATTTTCCCCGAGATTGTTAACAAAATGGATGATGTGGTTTTATTGGTCAGTGGCAAAATGCGGGGACTTGAATTTGGCGAATACCGCAAATACTTTTTCGATTTAATTAACAGCTCGCCTGCAATTGATAATATTATGGTGCTTTCGGGACAATTTCCACAGCATACCTTTGATACCATTATGAGTGCCGCCGATGTGCTTGCACTACCTTACGAAATAGGTGCGCAAAGCGGAATATTGGCGCAGAGTGTTGCCTTTGACGTTCCTGTGGTGTTATCGCCATTAAAAAGTTTTGCAAACTGGAATAAAACGGTAAAGGGCGGTGTGATTGCCGAAACGGATGAAGAGTACAAAGAAGCAATCATAAAAATACTTTCGGATGATGATTTCAGAAGTCGGTTGATTAACAATTTAACCCTCAATAAAACACCTTTACTATGGCCTGAAATAGCTACAAAACATCAACAGGTTTATGGCCAGGTAGTAAAAACATTGTTTACCGGTTCAAGGTATTTTTACAATAAATAAGCTAGAAATACATTAAAATATGAATTACTTAAAATGCAGTAATTGCGGGCATTTAAATTTAGTAAAAACCGAGTATCAGGTCTTTTGTTCCAATTGCAATAAAAAACTTGAAAATAACTTTCAGAATTGGAAAAAGAAGCATCCGGAAAAGAGTTTTGAAGACTTTAAACAATTGGTGTGTGTTTCAGAAGAGGATTTACTAAAAACAACATCAGATAAAAGGCCGAAACGCAAAGGGCTTAAATATTGGTTAGCATTTACGATATTATTTGCCATATTTTATGCTATTGGTGAGTTTGGAGGGGAATCAATTGTAAACTTTTTTAAATCGGAAAAAACTTCTAAATTGGTATTAAAACAAAAATGGACTAAGAATAGATACGGTTTTGGTTTGACTGTTGAAACACCGGTGAAATTAACAAAAGATGACCTGCCGTTACCTGATAATGTAAAAAAGGTAATCGACCAGATGTATGTTTATGATTACATGTCTGAAAAAGGGTTTAAAATAATGATAAACAGTATAAAATACAAACCTGTTATAAAAAGAGCGAATCTTCAGGGAGCTGCAAATGGTTCAGTAAACAAAATGAAAAGCCAAAAAGGGGTAACTAATTTTAATTATACACAAGATACGATTAGCAATAATGGGATTCCCGGTTTTTTGCAAAAAGGAACCTATCAACAAAATGGTATAGAAGCAGAATTTATGAATGCAGGTTTCGCAAAAGGGATTTTAGTCTGGCAGGTTATTGTTGTATATCAAAAAGATGATGATGTAGGACGAATTGCTGCAAAAAGAGTTATTAACTCCATTGAGATTCATCAAGATTAAGCCTTTGCTCTTCCTCAAATAAATGACCATCTTTCTTAATTATAATATATTGGATGCACTTATGCCGTTGAAATGCAATATTGAAAAAACCCACCAATGTTTCCTTATGTGAAACTTTATTTATATCTTTGCAATTAGATATGAAAATCCATTTAGTAAAAAAGCAAACTATTGAAGATTATGTCAGGCAAAATGCGAGAAGTAGAGTGCCTTTTGAAAAGTGGTTTTCAATTTTAAAGCGTGCAGACTGGACTGAACCAAATGATATTATATCGACATTTAATAGCGCTGATATATTAGGAAGAAGTTCAGACCGTGTGATATTTAATATAGGTGGTAACAATTACCGAATGATTTGTCGGTATCATTTTGGGATTAATAAAGTTCATTTGTTTGTAAAGTGGATTGGAACACATGCAGAATATACAAAACTTTGCAATGAACAGAAACAGTATGAAGTAAATTCTTTTTAAATAACAAGAAAGGGTAGAAAATGGAAGGATTAAAATATTCAATAGTAAAAACCAAGGAACAATACAATGAGTATTGTGAAATTCTTGAGAAGTTAATTTGTTTGGAAAATCAAAATTTGCAAGATGAAGTAGAATTATTAACTTTATTAATTGAAAAATGGGATAATGAACACAATTCATTAATGGATTTAGATCCAATTGAATTACTCAAATCACTTATGGCTGAGAATAATATGAAATCAAAAGATTTAGTTGAAATACTTGGATTATCAAAAGGAACAGTATCTAAAATATTGAATTATCACAAGGGATTATCAAAAGAAACAATTAGAAAATTGGCAGACTATTTCAAAGTATCACAAGAGGCATTTAATAGGCCATATCGAATTAAAAATGAAGCAAATCGTCATTTTCGTAATGCAAGTTTAATGAATACTAAGAAAAAAATAGAAGATCCCATTGCAATGTAACAATGACAGTATCCACAAAACTGTGTAAACTTAGTTCTTCATATTCTGGTTCTGTCAACAAAAATGGCAATAATTTGATTTAGGGACAGCATCTACAAAACAACTTTATTCAGTTATTTTGTAAAATTGTATTTTATAAGATGTTAGATGAATTGTGCTTTAATTTTACCCTGCACCCATCTATTTTTTATGCCTCCTCTTGGCTTTCTGTCTCAGGTATAAATAGCTTTGCTGAATTTCATCCTCCGGTGTATTGGGGTCTTCTTCAAGCACCTTGGCTTTGTATTCGGAATAGGACATGGTTTCAATCTGATCCAACACCTCATCCATATCTTTATCATCCTTTTGCCGGAGGCTGTCAATGTCTTCGTCGGTAACCTGTGGAAGCATGTCGCCGGCGCCAACAACCTCAAGTTCAAATCCTTTGGGAACTTCAAAGGCAGAAGCCGGTACTTTTACGTTTGTTTTAACATCAACAGCCGTTTCGATGGTTTTTTTACCGCCAACTTTTTCCACTGACTTAAGGGTGATACCTTTCCATAGCCATAATTTTTGCTTGCCATGTTGCCATACGGCACAGTTTTTTCCCTGAATGGTTTCGTTTCCAACAACCTTATACCCCATTTTAATCAGCATTTTTTCACCGGTTTTTTGCCAGTCGCGATCAGGGTCGGCTAAAAGATAAGCCATCGGGTTGTGCATTTTTACGGCAGATTTGTTTTTATAATCAATGGTAATCATATCGGAGCCAATTAGCATAACCGTCTCTTTTTCCTCTTTATTACGTCTCTTTTTAATGGTTTTATACTCAGCAATTTTGTAACCGCCCATATCCATATAAACTATTTTTTCGCCCTCTTCCGAGCCTTCCAGCTTGTATTTTACAATGCCCGATTCAAAGGGGTATTTTTTATAATCGGCAGGATCTTTTGATGCCACATCGGCCTCATATCCTGCAGCAAAATCCTGATATTTTTTTAATCCCGAAATGGCGTAATCTTCTCCTTTTTCTTGTGCCTCTTCAACTTTGGTTATGGTGGTGTCAGAAGCTTTAACAGCTTTGTCAAGTCCTTTGTCGGCTTCTTCCATTCCTTTGTCTTCGGCTTTGTCCATTCCCTTTTTGGCATGTTTTTTACCCATCTCCTTGTACTTTTTTTCGTACTTCGACCTGATTTTGCTTTGAATACCAAATTGTGAATAGCCGGTGGCAGGAATAGCCATGGCAACAATCATAAAAAATAAGAATACATTTTTCATAGGATAAACTTTTTAGTTAAAAAAGAGCGGCAAACGGGACTCGAACCCGCGACCCTCAGCTTGGGAAGCTGATGCTCTACCAACTGAGCTACTGCCGCAACATAACATGCTGCAAAAGTAAAAATTAATTGATTACATAATTTTATTGTTTTTTAAAAGATATTCCCGTTGTCTGCCATAATTATTTACTTTTGAAACACATCAATTAAACTTTATTATGAAAAAAACTTTTTACATCATTCTTATTGTGGTTGTGCTGGGCGTTGGCTACGGCGCTAAATACCTGCTTGACCGTGCTCCCATTTTCACCGGCTTTTCTGCTAAAATGGTTGGGTCGTGGGTATTTATGACCGACAGAACACAGGCTGATGTTGAAGCACATGAGCTAAACAGTTTCTTTTTGTCGCTTTCAAAAAACATTGTTAACAAAGCCGATAAAAGTGTAACAGGCAGTTTTGTGGGAACTGCCAAACAAAAGGCTATTTACCGCGAAGGCCTTGGCTGTACCCTGCTTGCCGACGGCGATGAAGCCAAAGTAAGAAGCCAGCGTTTAATCCAGAAAAAATTACCCGAAAATCCCGATACCATTGCCTGGCCCTACGGTGATGTGTTGCCTTCCGGTGATGCTGTTAAGGTTGATAAACAGAAATTAAAAGTGGCACTCGACAGTGCTTTTAACCGCGGAAACACAAGGGCTGTTGTAATTTGCTACGATACCATCTTTTTTACCGAAAAGTATTTAAAAGGGTTTACAAAAAACACTCGTTTATTGGGTTGGTCCATGAGCAAAAGTGTTACCAGCTCGATGATTGGAGTGCTGGTAAAGCAGGGTAAGCTTGATGTTAACGCGCCTGCCCCCGTTAAAGAGTGGCAAAACGATTCACGTAAAAAAATCACCTTAAACAGTATGTTGCGCATGAGCAGCGGGTTGGAGTGGGTTGAAGATTATACCGACATTTCGGATGCTACCATTATGCTCTATCAAAAGGGCGATATGGGAGGCTTTGCTTTAAACAAACCTGCTGTTTATCCACCCGATTCCGTGTGGTACTACTCTTCGGGGACGACCAATATTTTGTCGTTGATAATTCGCCGGCAATTTAAAAATGATAACGATTACTGGAAATTTCCCCGCAAGGCCATTTTTAATAAGCTGGGTATGAAGAGTGTGGTTTTTGAAACCGATGCTTCCGGAACATTTGTGGGATCGTCTTACATTTTTGCCACGGCGCGCGACTGGGCACGCTACGGCCTGTTTTATCTGCATGATGGGGTAGTAAAAGGTGAGCGGATTCTTCCCGAAGGATGGGTTGATTATACAACTACTCCCACAAAAGGTTCAAACGGCGAATATGGCGCACAATTTTGGCTGCAACCCAAGGAGTTGCCCGATGCTCCTAAAGACACCTACTTTTGTGATGGCTACCACGGCCAAAGGGTTTATATTATCCCGTCAAAAAAACTGGTTATTGTTAGGTTTGGCCTCAACGGCCACGGCCAATTTGATTACAACAA
>WGDP01000239.1 GCA_015493215.1 Bacteroidales bacterium
AAGCTTACGGAATCCCCATATACTTATGGCTTTGGAGCGAGATTCGCCATTGCGGATGTTGCATAACATAGTTGGTAAGGGTTTCCATAATATCTTTTGAAACGCTCCATTCGGGTTGCAAAAACAGAATACAGTCGCTGTTAACCTTTTCGGCATTGCGCTCGGCCCATCTTAAATCGGCAGGCTTTTGAATGATTACTTTCAGCTCGTTGGCACGCGTAAAATTTTCCTCCAGCGGGGGCGAAAACTGTTTTGGCGACAAACATATCCAGTCCCAGGCACCGCTCAAATGATTTACCCCCGACGTTTCGACCATGGTGCGAACACCCCTTTTATGAAGTTCGGTTGTGAGGTAGTCCAGAGGATAGTTTGACGGCTCTCCCCCGGTTATCACAACAGTTTTGGCAGGAGCAGCGGCAACATCATTGATGATTGGGTCAACCGCCACCGGAGGAAACAAATCGGCATTCCACGACTCTTTACTATCGCACCAGCTACAGCCCACATCGCAACCGCCGATACGTAAAAACCATGCAGCCTTACCCATGTTAAAACCCTCTCCCTGCAAGGTGTAAAATGTTTCCATAACCGGCAGCTTTCGCCCGCCCTCAAAAAGATCGTTTGTTGCTGACATTACTTTTTTATAAACGTTTTTGAAACGGCTTTGTTATCGCTGTTAATCAACTTAATGGTATAAACTCCGGCAGACATCTTATAGGTTTTTAAACCAATGATAAGTTTGCCCTTTTTACGTTTTAGGCCACTCTTTTTTATTTGAAGCAGCCTGCCGGTTGAATCGTACAGCAACAGTTTGTACTGTCCGTCGGGAATACCGGATACGTTCAAATTAATTTTAGAGCCTTCAACCGGATTGGGGCTGACAACAAAATCAAACTTATCACCACCATTTTCTATAACAACAGATGGCTGGATGCCCGTCCATTTACCCGTATTAAAGGCATAGGCACTTTGGTTGCCAAGTCGTGTGCGCTCCGAACTGAGTATTGCATTTTTTCCGTTCACGTAAGCAAACCCTTCGGTTTGGGTTGTCATAATATTGGGCATGTCGATGCGCCGTTTGTTTCCGCTGAAAAACCGGTGTCCTTTAAAATCGAAAAGCAGCCAGGTAAAAGGAATCCACGACTGGTTTGTATATCCGAGCAAAACCACTTCTCCATCCTTTTGGTTGTAGTCGGCAGCAGTAACCAGGCCTGCAACGTTAAACGAGTCAACCAAAGCGGCGGCATAATCGCCCGGCTCTTTGGGCAGGGCATATACTCTTGTTTTTTGATCCTGCCAATCCTTCGAAAAAAGATAGAGCGAATCGTCAACGGCCATTACCGCTTCGCAATCGAAATTATTATAACGGCGTTTGGTAATTTTTTTATGCGGCTGGTCAGGGTAGTAAAAGTTAATAATGGATGCCTGTACGGTTGCATCGCCTTGTGCAGGGATATCACTTTTTTTTACTTTGTATATTTTCAGGTCTTTACGGTTGCCCGAGTTGTTGCCAAAATCGCCCACATACACAAAAAGGCTGTCGTCGGTCATATCTTCCCAGTCAACATTGGTGGCATTTCCAATTCTGATTCGTTGGATGATGGCACCATCGGCAGTGTCAATTCTGTAAATCACCGGTTCGCCACCACTGTCGTTCAATGTCCACAAGCCGTTGTTAAAAAAGGCAAGACCCGATGTTTCGTCAATCTCATCTGGCAATATGTACAACAATTTCGGTGTAAACAGGGTAATGTTATAGGAGCAACTGCCATCGTTAACGGTGGCATCGGGATTGAAATTGTTGGCTTGCGGGTCGGTACAGCCGGCTGTCTGGCCAAAAGATACCAGAGAGAGGCTTGCCATAAGCCACAGAAAAAAAAGCTTGATTTTCATGATGTATTATTTTCACAAACAACCTCTGTCAGCCGTAATATTCCGACTTATAGGCTTTAAGCGTATTGTTAAGCAACGAGGCAATGGTCATGGGGCCTACACCGCCGGGGACAGGTGTTATGTATGACGCTTTCTTTTTAACCTCTTCAAAATCAACATCCCCAACCAGTTTATATCCTTTTTTAGCGGTTTTATCTTCAAGGCGATGTATGCCCACATCAATAACCACGGCACCCTCTTTCACCATGTCGGCTTTAACAAACCCGGGGCTGCCAATGGCAGCGATCAAAATATCGGCATTGCGGGTAATTTCCTTCAGGTTTTGCGTTTTGCTGTGGCACAGGGTTACCGTTGCATTGCCGGGATTGGTTTTTTTCGACATTAAAATGCTCATGGGTGAGCCAACGATGTTAGAACGTCCCAGCACCACGCAGTTTTTTCCTTCGGTATCAATTTTATAGTAACGAAGTATTTCCATAATTCCGGCAGGGGTTGCCGACACAAAACCGGGTTGCCCTATGGCCATCTTGCCCACGTTAACAGGGTTGAAACCATCCACATCTTTTGAAGGTTTGATGCGCTCAATCACTTTATCTTCGTTGATATGTTTTGGCAAAGGCAGCTGAACAATAAATCCGGAGATTTCAGGGTCGCGATTTAAAAAGTCAATCACATCCAGCAGCTCTTTTTCGGTGGTTTCTTCGGGGTATCTGTACACCGACGACACCATTCCCACCCCACGCGCAGCTTTTTCTTTGCTGGCCACATAGGTTTCGCTGGCCGGGTCGTTGCCCACAATTACGGCTGCAAGATGCGGGCCGTCTTCGCCCCTGTCAACCATTTCGGCAACCTCTTTTTTAATGGATTCTTTTAAAGCTTTGGCAACCAATTTACCATCCAGAATTTGACCTCTTTTATTTGTTTTTGCCATGAGTTTAATTTTTATCGTGTGAGCTTTTAATGAACTTGTTTAAAGACTTTTACCTACGTCCCTTCATCATTCTCATCATATTTTTGCCGCCGCCGGTAGTTAATTTTTTCATCACCTTGCTGGTTTCGGCAAACTGCTTGATTAACCGGTTTACCTCCTGAATATTGCTGCCACTGCCATTGGCAATTCGTTTACGGCGCGAACCGTTTAACAGCTTTGGGTTGGCACGCTCTTCGGGGGTCATGGAATAAATAATGGCTTCGATACCTTTAAAAGCATCGTCGTCAATGTCCATATCTTTAACCGCTTTGCCCATTCCGGGAATCATGCCCATCAAATCTTTGATGTTACCCATCTTTTTTATTTGCTTTATCTGTTTCAGGAAGTCGTTAAAGTCAAACTGATTTTTAGCAATCTTTTTTTGCAGTTTCCGGGCTTCTTCATCATCAAACTGCTCCTGCGCTTTTTCTACCAACGTAACAATGTCGCCCATGCCGAGGATACGGTCGGCCATACGGCTTGGATGGAACAGGTCGAGGGCTTCCATCTTTTCGCCAATACCCACAAACTTAATGGGTTTGTCAACAACAGCTTTAATGGTAAGTGCGGCACCACCACGGGTATCGCCATCAAGTTTGGTAAGCACAACACCATCGAAGTCGAGCCTGTCGTTAAAGGCCTTTGCCGTATTAACGGCATCCTGGCCGGTCATTGAGTCAACAACAAACAAAATTTCCTGCGGGTCGATGGCTTTTTTGATGGCGGCAATTTCGTTCATCATCTCCTCATCCACAGCCAAACGTCCGGCGGTATCAACAATAACAACGTTGTTTCCGTTTTGTTTGGCGTGTTTTACAGCCTTTTTGGCAATGTCAACGGGGTTTTTGTTTTCGGGTTCGGAAAAGACTTCCACATTAACCTGTTCTCCCAAAACCTTCAACTGGTCGATGGCTGCGGGACGGTAAACGTCGCCTGCAACAAGCAACGGATTTTTAGTTTTCTTCGATTTCAGGTAGTTGGCCAGCTTTGCCGAAAAGGTGGTTTTACCCGAGCCTTGCAAACCGGCAATAAGGATAACTGCGGGACTTCCCTTCAGGTTGATTCCTACGTTTTCACCACCCATCAAATCGGCCAGCTCGTCGTGAACGATTTTCACCATCAACTCGCCGGGTTTTACAGCAGTAAGCACCTTGGAACCCAGTGCCTTTTCCTTTACGCGTGCGGTAAACTCTTTGGCAATTTTATAGCTTACGTCGGCCTCTATTAAAGCTTTACGAATCTCTTTAACGGATTCGGCAACGTTAATCTCGGTAATTCTTCCCTGGCCTTTTAATATCTTAAACGACTTGTCAAGCCTTTCATTTAAACCTTCAAACATAGTTGTATTCTATTTCAAATTTCAGGATGCAAAAGTAATAAAAAAAGGGGGCCGTATTAAGGGATGTATGTAGGATATGTGATGGCCCATTTTAGGCTGTATATTTTATTGCAACCCGGAGTGGTTTTTACCTCTAAAACCTCCAGCCCATGTTATCGCTCAAACGTACTTCGACTCAAGCAGGAAAATCTGAAAAAACTTTGGAGATAGTGCTCTCAATCTTTCCGGTCACCTCCGCGCTAGCAACTCCCCGGGCTAAACCCCGGGGGAGAGGGAATGTACAATCTATATTCACTCTTCCGGGGTTTAGCCCGGAGCTATGAAAATAGTTAGAAATCTCTCACAAACTCGTCTGGATTACTAAGATATTTCCCACAAGCTCGTCCGGATTTGCAATCCGGATGACGTACTACTAAGATATTTTTCCGAGCCAACCTTTCCTACTCTTCCGATCGTAATGAGTAATCGTTAAGATACTCATTGTGCAAACGTTCGGCTTCTTCGGAAGCTATCTGTTTTGCCCCTCCCAGCAGGGTAGCGCCAATAAATACCCGGCAGGTTTTTTCCAGAATTTGCGCTGCCACAAAAGCCTCGTCCATGGTGCAGCCAACGCAAACGGCTCCGTGGTTTGCAATTAACACGGCATTTCTACCTTCAAGGCCGGCAACAACCTGGTTGGAAAGCTCGTTGGAATTTGACTGTGCATAGGTAGTAACCCGAACCGACGGCCCCAAAATTTGTGCCTGGTCATCAACCACCGGAGGAATCTCTTTGCCTGCAACGGCAACAGTGGTGGCAAACACCTGATGGGTGTGAATAACTGCGTTGACATCTGCGCGACTTCTATAAATTGCTGCATGCATCCCCGCTTCGGAAGTGGGTTTAAAAACGCCTTCGTACTCCATGGTAAAATAATCCACCAACACCATCTGTTCAGGCAACAACTCTTCATACTTTTTGCCCGATGGGGTAACCACCATCCATCTGTTATCCAAACGCAGGCTCACATTGCCCCACGAACGGGTGACAAGCCCCTCTTTTACCAACCGTTTTCCGGCTTCAAGAACCATATCTTTGGCTTCACCTGATTTCATTTTTATTTTTTTTAATTAGAGCTGATAAATTTACAACTCTTTTTTAATTCAACACCCTGATTTTTTGTTATCTTTGGGCTATCCTGAAAATCAGACAGATTATAGATATCGATATAAAAGTTTTGTTTTATTTTTTAAATACAATTATTATGAAAACATTTTTAATCGCCCTTTTTGTCGTTTTTATGTCCACAGGACTTTTTGCCCAACAGCCTATTCCCGGAAAATATTTTCCGTCGAAAGAAAACAATCGGCTTAATAAAAAAATTCAGCCCTATTACGGAGTCTATCATACTGATGAAATGAGATGGGTTGAAGATTCCAACTACTATTATCTTGGCGATCCTGCCAACGATGATGGTTGGATTTTATATTATCGTCATGTTGTAGTACAACGCGATTCGGCAGGTAATGCAATCAATGCGCTCTATCATTTCTATAATGATGCCAACGGAGCGTGGTCAAATGCCATCAATATTTCAAATACTTACTTCCCAAATAACAAGGAGCACACACATTTGGAGCAGCCGTGGAATAGTGATACACAAACATGGAATGATACCTCTACTTATTTTAACTACAACGAGGAGGGCATTCTTTTGGATTTGATTTATAAAACATGGAATTTTTCGAACAACAAGTTTACCAATGGTTACAAACGAAATTATAATATGGTAGCCGATAGTTTTTACTACGTCCTCAACACCTATGCTTTAGACGTAAATACCAATGGATGGTATCTCACTTTTCACGAAAAGCATTATTTTGATGAAAATAATATCGACACTATGGTGTTACAACAAACCTGGAGCAGCGATTATGGCTGGCACAATATTGCAAAATTTTATTACACTTACGATAACGAAAATCTGGCAACAGAGCTAACCATGAATTGGGACAATTATCTTGGACAATGGGTAAATCAGTTCTTTAGGCAATACGGCTATAACGAAGCCGGAAACATGGATTCACTATTGGTGCAATCGTGGAATCCCGAATCGGAAAGCTGGGAAAATTCAGAGAAATTCAATTATTATTATAATGAATCGGGAAGAATTGACAGCATGGTTACTGTTGAATGGAATAATGACCAGGTACTTTGGGAAAACTACTCAAGAACAATTATATCTTATGATAATAATGGCAACCTTAACGTACGCCTTATTCAGTCATGGGACGACGATACACAGCAATGGATAAACTTGTCCCGGTCGATAGAAGATTACAATGACAATAATATTATGATAAATTACACCTATCAAAACTGGAATAGTGTAACCGGAAACTGGAAAAACAATTCAAAATATGATTTTTTCTGGTCGGAAATAGAGGTTCATGGCATTGATGAAGAGACAGCAGGCGGGATAACCCTCTATCCTAATCCGGCAAGTGAAACGATTACGATTTTAACTCCCGAATCGCTTACAAACAGAAATATAAAAATATTTTCCATCGCAGGCCAACCGGTTAAAAGCATACTCATCAATGGTAGTAGCAGCACAATCAATTTAGATGATATTCCATCAGGATTGTATTTTGTTAAATTCAACACAAACCACGGAATAGTTACAAAACCGTTTGTAAAGAGGTAGCTTCAGTTATTCTTCTCTGAGTCTTTTCCGGTAAAAAAGCGCTCGAAATATTTTTTTTCAGGTTGCCTGCCTGAATGACAAACAATGAATAATTTTTACAGGTAGCATCCGGGGTTTGACTGCATCAAATATCATTAAAGCGTGTCTATTTTACCATTCCGGTAAATCCCATAAATGCCAGCGCCAGAATACCGGCGGTAACAAGGGCTATGGGAACGCCACGCATGCCCTTGGGCACTTCCATCAGGTCGAGATGTTCGCGGATACCTGAAAATATAACCAGCGCCATGGTAAAACCAATGGCGTTTGAAGCGGCAAAGGTAACTCCCTCAAGCAGGTTAAAATGCTTTTGAATGGTAAGAATGGCAACACCAAGTACGGCGCAGTTGGTGGTAATCAACGGAAGAAACACGCCAAGAGCCTGATACAGCGGAGGGCTGACTTTTTTAAGAATAATCTCAACCATCTGCACCAAAGCGGCAATCACCAAAATAAACACGATGGTTTGCATAAATTCCAACCCAAACGGATTGAGCACATAGTACTGAATAATCCAGGTTACCATGGTGGCCAGCGTAAGCACAAAAATAACGGCACCCCCCATACCGACGGAGGTAGAAAGTTTATTGGAAACACCTATAAAAGGACATATACCGAGAAACTGGGTCAGTACAATGTTGCTAACAAATATCGATCCTATTATTATTACAAAATATTCCATTTTTTACCCTCCTTTATGAAGATTTGTTCAATTTATTTATCAGTGCAATCAGGTAACCCAAAACGATAAAACCACCGGGTGCCAAAATAAATACCAGCATCAAATCGCCCTTGGCAAGATTGAAACCAAAAATGGCACTGCTTCCCAGCAACTCGCGTGCGGAGCCTAACAGTGTAAGCGCAAAAGCAAAACCAAGGCCCATACCCAGTCCGTCAATAATGGATGAGCCGACACTATTTTTAGAAGCAAAAGCTTCGGCACGTCCCAACACAATACAGTTTACCACAATCAGCGGAATAAACAATCCCAACGATTCATACAGCGAAGGCACATAAGCCTGCATGGTAAGCTGCACCACCGTAACAAACGACGCGATGATGACAATAAACGAAGGTATCCGTACCTTGTCAGGAATAAAATTCTTTACCATGGATATTACCATGTTCGACATAACAAGCACAAAAGTGGTGGCCAACCCCATGCCGAGGCCGTTAACGGCTGACGAGGTTGTTCCCAAGGTAGGGCAAAGGCCAAGCAGAAGAACAAAAACCGGGTTCTCCCTGATAAAGCCTTTTGTAAAATTTTGCATCTGTCCCATGTTGTTAATGATTGAATGATTGAATGATTGAATGATTAAATGATTTAATGATTTAATGCTTGAATGATTAAATGATTAAATGATTTACATCTAATTACATATTTAATATAATATATTTCATTACTTATTCTTGTAGGTTGTATCTTTTGCTTTTGACATTATTTTTGTTATTTCATTCGATTCTGCAAGCAGTCTGTTTAATTCCTCCGTCTTGCTTGTCAGTCTGGCATCCTCAATTATTTCCAACCAATATTCTGTTTCATCAGCCTCTTCAACAACAATACATATTTTGCTATAAAACTCTTTCTTTGATCGAGCTCTACAAGCTGCGCGATAATTTGCTCCAACTGATGTAGATGATTTTACAAGTTGATAAGTAACCACACCTGATGCCTTTACATTCTTGAATGTACTGCACAAATCTATTACATCAACTGCTAACTTTTTTGTGCGCTTTTTAAGTTGTTCAATAAATTGTTCCTTCTCAGTCATTGTTTTAAGATTTAATTTTCACATTAATACATTTTCCCATTTAAGCATTTAAGCATTTTCCCATTTAAGCATTTTCCCATTTAAGCATTTTCCCATTTAAGCATTTTCCCATTTAAGCATTTTCCCATTTAAGCATTTCCGCATTTTCACTTCTTATATTCCTTTTTAAACGTCCGGTACGCCCTGTCAACGGCATCGCAAAAAGCTCTGGAGCTGATGGTTGCAGCAGTAATAGCATCCACATCGCCTTTGTCTTTTTTAACTTTTAGCTTAAACGAGGCAGGATTTTTACCCATAAACTGGTCTTTAAATTCCGGTGTTTTCATTTTGGTGCCGAGGCCGGGTGTTTCCGAATGTGCCAACACAGCTGTATTATTAATGGTGCCATCGGGCAAAAAACCAACCATTAAATAAACCATGCCGCCAAATCCCTTATCGGAATAGGTATTCACAGCTACGCCAATTGGTTTGCCGTTTTTTGTAGCATAGGTAAACAGCAGCGAATCGTTCCCCCTCGCATCAGGTACTTTTTTACTCTCCAGTTTATCAAATTCGGGCAACACCATTTTTATGGCCTTTTCCTGTTTCTTTTTTTTGGCAAGGGCGATGGGCTTTTTAGTTAACACATAAACGCCTCCAAGGGTTGCTGCCGACACCACAGCAATCACCAACAGCGTGATAAGCATATTTATAAATGTGGATTCTTTTTTTGATCCCATGGTTACAAATTTTACAAGTTAAGCTTCAATTTTAACACCCGGATTACTGCCAAACCTTTTGGGTTTAAATCCCCGGTTAATCAGCGGAACTACTGCGTTCATCAATAAAATGGCAAACGAAACACCTTCGGGATAGGCTCCCCACACACGAATTAAAACCGTGATAAGGCCTACTCCAAAACCAAACAGCAGCTGTCCGCCGTGGGTCATGGGTGAAGTAACCATATCGGTTGCCATAAAGATGGCACCCAGCATCAATCCGCCTGTTATTAAATTAAATACAGGGTCGGCATAACTTTCAGGGTTAAATCCCCACAGGATGCCGGTGAAGATAAACACCGTTCCCAATACCGCCACCGGAATATGCCAGGTGATGATTTTTTTCCAAAGCATGTAAAAACCGCCAAGCAGCAGTGCAATGGCCGAAACCTCGCCCATGGAACCACCCATCTGGCCAACTAAATCCTGCATGTAGTTTGGCAACTCGGGTTTTAACTGCGACATGGTTTTGCCTGCTCCCAACCCTTCTTTAACAATTCCCAAAGGTGTTGGGCCGGTAATAACGTCGGCGAGGCCTTTGCTGATGGCATGGGGCTTTGGCCATGAGGTCATTTCAACAGGAAATGAAATCAGCAGAAAAACCCTGGCCACCAATGCCGGATTGAAGATGTTTTTTCCCAGTCCGCCAAAGGACATTTTTGCCATGCCAATGGCCACCAGCGCTCCCACAATCACCATCCATGATGGCAGATTGGAAGGTACGTTAAAAGCGAGAAGAATGCCCGTAACCAGCGCCGAACCGTCGGTAATGGTAAGGGGACCTTTGATTAGATATTTTTGAATCACCCACTCAAAAAAGATACTTGCTGCAGCAGCGAGCACCAGCACCCGGACCGCATCAAGCCCGAAATACCACACCGAAACCAGCATGGCAGGCACCATGGCAATCACCACGCCATACATTATTTTGGGGGTAGCGTATTCTCCATGAACATGCGGAGATCCTGAAACCGTAAAGCTATTCATAATTCATTCTATTTCTTGTTTCTGCTCCTGATTAACTGCCCTGTTTTATTTTTACCCAACCGCAAATAGTCCAGCAATGGAATAGCCGCCGGACAGGTATATTGGCATGAGCCGCACTCGATACAGTCCATGATGCGTTCTTTTTCGGCATAATCGAACTTGCCGAGACGTGACACCCTCGACAGGAGATAAGGCTCCAGTCCCATGGGACAGACGTAAGTACATTTTGAGCATCGGATACACGACTGTTCCGGCTTCCGGTGCGATTCGGACTGACGCATCAACAAAATACCCGAGGTACCTTTCACCACCGGCGCTTCTACCGACAGTAACGATTTTCCCATCATGGGGCCGCCACCGATTACTTTGCCCGTATCATCCGGAAGGCCGCCGGCAGCTTCTATCAGCTCGCCAATGGGCGTTCCCACTCTTACCAGAAAGTTGGAAGGTTTTGCAACTCCTTTTCCGGTTACGGTAACCACGCGCTCGAACAGCGGTTTGTTTTTTTGAACCGCTTCGTAAACGGCCACCGTGGTTCCCACATTTTGCACCACGCACCCCACTTCAATGGGGAGTTTTCCCGATGGCACTTCGCGATTCACCAC
>WGDP01000240.1 GCA_015493215.1 Bacteroidales bacterium
AGCCCGTCAAAACTTTTTCGCATATCAGTGGGATGAACATAGAGGTGAAACCTGTTGCTGGAGGATATTGTAAACATCTTGTTGATTTTTGAGCGCAAACATAGAGCGTATTGCTATCTCAAAAAAGACGGGGTTGGTAGTGGGGATACGAAGACACCACGTTTTGCCTTGAAAATGGTTCAATGGCTCAACTGGTTGATAGTAACATTGTCACAGTTCAATGTTGACGGTCTAAAATAGGAAATACTTTTTGCGGTAAGTGTAGATTGATGCTTCTATCATATGGTTTAGCCCGGGGAATGCAATTACTCGATTGGCGTGTGCCAGTGTGCACAGTTATTCTGAGTGATTTTTCCTGGCGTAAGAGGAGAAAAATTGTATCGAAGAATGAGGGAAAAAGGATAGGGCTAATAATTTCCCATCTGTCGGTACATTTCAGCTATATACTCATAATCGTCTTTGCTTTCGGGCTGATAAATTGATACTAACTTTTTCAGATTTTCTTCAAACAAAGGTTTGAAGTTCGCAAACTGTCTATTCGATTCTTTACGATTGCTCCATATTATCTTTGCTCGTTTGATGGTTTTGGCTTTAAGCAGCTCTTTGAACAACGGCTTTTGATATCGTTTGTAATCGTTGATTTTCCACCAGATTCTTAACCGCAGGTAAATCTTTTTATCAATGGTATTGGCAAAACCGGTCTGCAATAAATTATGGTAGAAATTGATTAATTGCTCTTTGCTGTCGTTCTGCATGGCAAAAGGTAAATCAAACAAATCACCGGCCGATGGCAATGTTTCATCAGGTATTCCCTCCGATTCAGCAATGGCTTCTTTTCTCCAAAACACTTTGTTGCATACAGGGCAAAGGGCAATACTCTTGTCACTGTTTTGCCAGGGGTTCATGTCAACTTTTCCATCAGGATACCGGGTAGAATTATAAACAGTATACGACATTAACTCAAAATCCGATAGTCTGTTTTTGCAATGCGGGCAAATAAGCGTAATCTGATGAAAAGTGGTCATAATAATTTTTTGTAAGACGATAAAATTAGCAATTTTGTCTATAGTTATTTCGAATAACCATCATTTTAATTTCAAATAAACAATTTGTTTATATTTGAAGAATTACAGACTTCGACCATTCACTTTTAATTAGCAAGGGCATGACCAGCAATAATTCCGCGTTTTCTGAATGGTATCATTACTTGTTTCTGGCGGTATGGCTGGTTGTATTAATGGTAGGGTTAAAGTATTATCCAAAAGTTGAAAAAACTTTTACCCTCAAAACCGGTTTCGCCAACGGCAGCAAAATCGCCACCGGTTTTTTTCTCTTCTCATTTATTCTCGGGTTTGTTATCTTTTTTATACAGACTTTTGATGCTGAAGCAGAACAAGCAACAACAATAACTTATATTATTTATGGAGTGATTGCATTGTTGCTGCTACTCAATGCCTTTTTATGCTTTAAATATTATGTTAAAATGAGCGCAATACTCAGAATGTTGCTGCTTTCGGTATTAATCGTCGTCTATTTTTTCTCCGGGCTATTGGGAGGGTTATTGATTGTCTCAATTTTTGCCCTTGTTGTTATTATTTACGCTTTTGTAAAATTCAAAAATATTCTAACCATAAAATAGGAGTAAAATCAACATGCTAAACTTCCTGATTTCCATTGTTGTTTTTGCAGTCTCTGTTTTCCTGCTGGCGGTCTCCATCCGTTACGGGTTACGAAGTGCTGCCAGGCTGGATGATTATTTCTCACAAAAGCATCATTCAAATTACCCCGGCTTTCAATGGTACTATCGCATTCCGTTTTCAATGGGTGTTATTCCCGAGTACTATTACGCGTTGGTCATCGCTTACGACAACTATTTTAAACGCAACTGGTGGGCACTAAAAACAGCCTCTTTTATTTCGGTATTGGTTTTTGTTGCAGGATTGAAAAGCCGCTCAGCCGTGGCAGCCTATTTTTCTTTTAGATTTTTAGAGGACAAGGGCATTACCGGATTTTTTACATCCGGTAACTTCGTGATGTTTATGAACATCATTGTTTTGCTGTATGTTGTGCTATTCGTACTGATTTGCATTGAAAGCTTTAAAATGCATGGCTTTTATGCCCCGGTGAGGATTGTTGTTTACAGCCTGCTCAGCTTTATGATGGCCAACTTTACTATTATTACTCTTTCGCTGATTGTATTTGTAACGGTAGTTTATGTTATTCTTAAAATCATTGTTTTCTTCTTTTCATCGCGCAGGCGGCGGCACAGAAGAGATGAGGAAGAGGAAGAAACAGCCGGTTCAATATTAGGTAGTGGATTACAAGACTTCAAAACAGAACTTTACCATTGGGAAAATGAAAATAAAAGTCGCCCTGAACCAACATACCATCAGGAAACCAATAAGAAGAAAACCATCAAACGAAAAAAGCCGAAAATTAAGCGAAAAAAGAGTGCTTACGGTAATGATATTCCCCGCTTGCATCCTGATGAATAAATAACAAACCCTTTAAAATCAATAAATAAGTCTCACCAGTGAAACCTAAGAACAACGTCAGCGAGATAATCTACAAACTTTATGAAGCTGTCAGCAAAAACAGATTAAGAGGCTATTTTGGCACGCCAGATTCAACTGAAAAGATTGAGCTTTTTGAGAAAGCCTTTGGTGTAAAACTACCGGCTTCTCACAAACTTTTTCTTAGGAATTTTGATGGTGGATTTATTGTCGATGATGAGACTGGTGTTTTAATAGCGACTGGAGAGTTTGAAGAGGCTCAAAATATCAGAACCCGGTTTTTGAGCATTGATGAAATTATTGAAACGTACGAAACGCTGGACATTAAAGCCTGGAATTGTCCGGACTGGTTTGAGGGCTTTTATCCTTATATTCCGTTTTGTATTACTGCCGAAGGTGAAAAACTGATTTTTGTTGATCAGTCGTTGCAGGGTGAAGAATCTAAAATATATGCCGCTTTTCACGACACTCTTGCTTCAGGGTGGTATGTTGCATTTGAAAGTTTTGCGGAGTTTTTAAATGATTTTTATAACACGGGAGGTAACCCGGATATTTTTTCAAGTAACTCGACAGCTTATGCTGAAGCATCGATTGAGCAACTCAGTAAAAGAAAATCAGAAAAAGAAGACCCATTGGAAATTATCAAACGCTGCACAGCTTATCTGACGCTGTTTCCCGATTCGGCCATCACTTATACTGAACGTGCCAATGCTTACCTCGATTTAAAACAATATGAAAAAGCGCTGGCCGATTTTAACAAAAGTATAGAACTCGATCCTAAAATGGCGCTTGCCTATTATTGTCGTGGCGAGATGTTTTTGACGTTGGATAAAGCCCGGCAGGCACTGATTGATTTCGACTCTGCCTGTATCCTTAAAGCTAATGAATCACTTTATATTGTGGGCAGAGCCGATGCCTTTTATGCTCTTAAAAAATATGCACAGGCATTGACCGATTGTAACCATGCGTTGGAAATGGATGGTCGCGATTTTAGTGCGATTACCACAAGGCATAAAATTTATCAGGCTCTTGGCGAAACAGAAAAGGCAGAGGCTGATGAGGCGTTGCTGGAAGAGCTGCTGAAGGAGTAGTTTACTTTGTAATTAACCTGAAATGACAGAACCGGAAACCAACGACGAAAAAATAGTTCGATTCGGCTTAATGGACAAAATTGAGGCTAAAACCTCTGTATATAATTGATATTATTATTTTTACAGCATTTTAAAGTTATGAGACAAAAACTTGCTTTTACTGTAATTCAAAAAATGTCAAAAAGAATGGTAAATATAAAGGCCATCAGCGTTATAAATGTTTAAGCTGTGGTAAGCAGTTTTCGAATCGGAAACGGATAAATCCTCAAGATGTATGGCAGCTGTATACAGAAGGTAAGCAAACCTATTTACAGCTTTCGCAAATCTTTAATTGTAGTCTTAAGACCATTCAACGAAATATAGACAAATATCGAATAGGATTTTATTATAAGGAACCTCGGGAAGTCGTAATTTTAATGGATACTACTTATTTTGGTCGTCGATTTGGAGTTATGCTTTTTAAAGATGCATATAGTGGAGAAAATCTCCTAAAATACTTTGTGAAATATGAAACAAATGCTTTGTATAAGCAAGGGATAAATTCATTACAAGAAAGAGGGTTCAAGGTTATGGCAATTGTCTGTGATGGTCGCAGAGGGCTGTTTACTCTTTTCAATAATATTCCAGTGCAAATGTGCCAGTTTCATCAAGTTGCCATCACGCAGCGATATATTACAAAGAACCCCAGAATGCCTGCTTCTATTGAGTTTAAAGAAGTAATGTTTCTCCTTTCAAGAACAGATAAAGAAAGTTTTATTGGTGCTTTAGAACTTTGGTATAACAAGTGGGAGCCCTTTCTTAATGAACGAACTAAAAACCCTCTAACAGGAAAGACTCATTATACACATAAACGCTTAAGAAGTGCTTATAGAAGTGTCAAAAAAAATCTGCCATGGCTTTTTACCTGGTACGATTATAAAGAATTGAAAATTCCCAAAACAACTAATGCGATTGATGGTCATTTTGCTAATTTGAAGAATAAATTACGGAATCATAATGGGTTATCTATAGATAGAAAGAA
>WGDP01000241.1 GCA_015493215.1 Bacteroidales bacterium
CCAATAAAATACACAAGATTTGTATTAACCAAACCGGCTTTAAGCAGCTGTTGCATCATCCTTACTGCAATTATAAGCTTACAAAAAAGATTTTTGATGCCCGTAAAAAAGCGGGCGGCACCTTTTCAAATATTGAACAATACCGGGCTGTAACCGATAGAGATACCTTAGGCCTGAAGCTTCAACATTATTTATATATTTGCGCTTCCGATTTAAGAAACAATTAACATTAATATTAATAAGATGAGCAAATTTGGAAAGGTAATGAAATCGTTTCCCAAAACATTTTGGGTAGCAAATACATTGGAGTTGTTTGAAAGATGGGCATGGTATGGCTTGTTTGCTGTTTTAGCACTCTATTTAACCAAATCAACCGACGAAGGAGCGTTGGGCTTTACACAAAGTCAAAAGGGTTCTATCATGGGAACCGTTACCGCAATCTTATATTTCCTCCCTTTAATTACAGGTGCCCTTGCCGATAAGGTGGGCTATAAAAAGATGCTAATCATTGCTTTTACTATTTTATCTTCTTCCTATCTGTTTATGGGCTATGTTACAACCTATTTTACTGTGTATGTGGCCTTTTTACTGGTGGCACTGGGTGCAGCACTTTTTAAACCCATAGTTTCGGCAACCATTGCAAAAACCACCGATGACGGAAACTCCTCCATTGGATTCGGGGTTTTTTATATGATGGTAAATATAGGAGGCCTTGTGGGGCCAATCTTTTCTTCAAAGTTACGTGAAGCTTACGGATGGCGAATCGTGTTTTTTATGGCTGCATCAGCCATTTTAGTCAACCTTGTTTTAGTCATTTTCTTTTATAAAGAACCCTACCGGGAAAAGACAACAGACCCCTTGTTGGAATCAATTAATAATTCGCTGATAAATATTTGGACAGCCTTAAAAGATATGAAGCTGTTGCTGTTTCTTATTATTATGGTGGGTTTCTGGACAATGTTTAATCAACTGTTTTACACGCTCCCCAACTTTATCGACCAATGGGTTAACACGCGCGTGGTTTATGATGCCATCGCTTCCTTGTCGCCGGGTCTTGCTGCTGCCATAGGAACTACTGAAAAAACCATTGCACCCGAAATGATGGTAACGCTGGATGCCGGGTCAATTGTAGTTTTCCAGATATTAATATCGGCTCTGGTAATGAAACTCCGGCCTGTTAACGGTATCATGACCGGTATTTTTGTAAATGCCATTGGCATAGGCCTCGCCTTCAGCCAGCATAACGGTTTGTTTGTTGTGGTTGGTATATTTGTTTTTGCCATTGGCGAGATGGCCTCTTCACCAAAATTTACCGAGTACATTGGAAAAATTGCTCCTCGAAACAAAGAAGCTTTGTATATGGGAACCTCTTTTCTTCCGGTGGCTGCCGGCAACTTTATTACAGGCTTTCTTTCGGGCGATGTTTATCAGGCCTGGTCTGATAAAATTACCCTGCTCAAACACGAGGTTGCCGCACGAGGCCTTTCAATTCCTGAAATATCGAAAGATTTTACCCAAAACGATTATATGCACAGGGCTGAAAAGCTGATGGGAATGAACTCAGATCAGCTAACGCGGTTTTTATGGGATAACTACCACCCCGAAAAAATATGGATATTATTTTCGGCCATTGGCGTTGCCACCATCATCGGGCTGTTTTTTTACGACCGGTTTGTTTTAAAGGAATCGGTTGCTGCTGACTAAGCTTAGGTTAATAGTACACTGATTGGACTGATAGAACTGATTTTTATGATAAGAAAAAACAGATTAGTCAAATCATAATAATCAGTGTACTATTTTGTAAACAGTTCCGGCACTGCTATCGCTACGGGCACCGGTTGCTGATGCAAGGCAGTTGATTTCGCCGTTTATTTTAAGCACACCCATTAAAGCAAATACAAGTGCCTCTTTGTAATTAACGAGCATGGTATCGGGAATAGTAAAGTTGTACGGAGCGATATCTTCCAATGCTTCCATAAGAAAACGGTTGAAAGCACCACCTCCGGTTACTAAAATTTTTCCGTTTCCCGCAAGTGTTCTGTCCATTTCGACAGGCCGGTAAATATCATCCCGCCGTTCAATAAGCAATGTTGCCTTGTAAAGCTGGTCAGCAATATGAATGGATACCGTGTGCAGTTTGTCTTCGATGGTTCCTTTTGCCCCATCAATTAAAGGAATAAAACTTTCGG
>WGDP01000242.1 GCA_015493215.1 Bacteroidales bacterium
AACAACTTTTTTACAAAAGTATTCTTTTTCAAAACCGGTAAAATATTTTAGTTGAGATTCTATTTTTTTCATTTATTGCGTGCGCTTACCAGCATTCCCTGAAAAGAGAGTAAAAGCGACATTATAAATGTATTATGTCATTTGGGTTACAACCCCAAAGGAACTTGGTATTTTTTTTTTGTAAATTTGGCAAAAAGAAAAAAAATGAGTACAGAGGAAATAAAAAGTAAGCTTCACGAGGGAATTGAAAATATTGATGACAATGAGTTTTTACTTGCAATTAAAGAATTGATTGAAAGGAAATATAATTCTCCGGACTTACCAAAACTTTCAGCGTTTCAAATTCAGAGAATCAGAGAATCTGAAAAACAATTTGAAGAAGGAGAATTTTATACAAACGAGCAAGTAGATAAAATCATTGACAAATGGTTAGAAGAATAATATAGTCAAAGAACGCTCTCAGAGATAAAATTCATATCCTTGATTATTGGTATTTAAGAATTGGCACCAAGACCTACTCAAAAAAACTTGATAGAGAACTAAAGCAAGCAGTAAAAAACTTAATTAAGTTTCCTCAAATGGGGAGACTTCTTGAAAATTCAGAGATTCGTTTTCTATTAGTTGATTATTACCAAATTTTTTATAGATACACTGAAACCGAAATAAGAATCTTACATCTTTGGGATAGTAGAAGAAATCCTGATAACTTAACAATTTTAGAACAATAACAGGGGCTACTGCCGATAACAAAATAATGTATTATGTTATTCAGGCGGGCGTGCCGGATAGCACGTTCGGACGGGCAAACCCGAACGAGCTTGAGGAAGGAGTTGTCAGGGAAGGTTTAAGCCCGCCAGTACAAATTCATTTGTACAGGGGTTTTTCGACGAGACAAGAAATGAACCTGTTTCTGTTTCATCCAAAGTAAAAACTACTACTTTTGCAGCCTGTAAAAAAGTACATTATGGCACAAAAACCTTCCATACCAAAAGGAACACGCGATTTCTCTCCCCTGGAGATGGCACGCAGAAATTTTATTTTTAACACCATTCAGGAGGTGTTTAAACAGTTTGGATATCAACCTATTGAAACACCTGCCATGGAAAACCTTTCTACCCTGTTGGGGAAATATGGCGAAGAGGGCGACAGGTTGTTGTTTAAAATCTTAAACTCAGGCGACTTTACCAAAAACATTAAAGCGGAAGATTACGAGGCTAAAAATCTGAACCGCCTGGCACTTGCTGTCTCCGAAAAAGGGCTTCGCTACGACCTTACCGTTCCCTTTGCCCGGTATGTGGTACAACATCGAAACGATATTACCTTTCCGTTTAAACGGTACCAGATTCAACCGGTATGGCGTGCCGACAGGCCTCAAAAAGGACGCTATCGTGAGTTTTACCAGTGCGATGTGGATGTAATAGGTTCCAACTCGTTGCTTAACGAGGTCGAACTTATCAGAATAATTGATGAGGTGTTTAACAGGCTAAAGGTAAATGTTACCATCAAATTGAATAACCGGAAGGTGTTGAGTGGCATGGCCGAATCAATTGATGCCGCCGACAAGTTGATTGATATTACCACGGCCATCGACAAGCTGGACAAAATAGGTATTGAAAAGGTGTATCAAGAACTGCTTTCAAAGGGAATTACACAGGATTCGATTGACAACCTTGAACCGATTATCAATCTTAGCGGCACAAACGACTCAAAGCTAAACTGCTTAAAACAGCTGATTGGTCATACCGATGACGGCGAGAAAGGGATTGCCGAATTGGAAACGGTGCTAAACTATTTAAAACCGTTGAATGTTAAGTCGAAAGTGGAAATTGACCAATCGCTGGCACGTGGATTAAATTATTATACCGGTGCCATTATTGAGGTAAAAGCCAACGGTGTAAGCATTGGAAGTATATGTGGCGGCGGGCGTTACGATAACCTGACCGGTATTTTTGGACTTCCTGATGTTTCGGGTGTGGGCGTTTCGTTTGGTGCCGACCGCATTTACGATGTGATGAAAGAGCAGAATCTTTTTCCCAAAGAGGTGGAAACTTCAACGGAGGTGATGTTTGTTAATTTTGGTGAAAGGGAAGGTGCCCATGCGTTGGAAGTTTTAGTAAGCTTGCAGCAAAACGGTATCCGTGCCGAACTTTATCCCGATGCCGGTAAAATGAAAAAGCAGATGAAGTATGCCAATCAACGGGCTATTCCGTTTGTGGTTTTAATCGGCGAGCAGGAGATGGAAACAAAACATTATACCTTGAAAAATATGCTAACCGGCGAGCAGGAAAAACTGACGTTGGATGAGTTGGTAAAAAAAATAAAAAAGGCTCAATAAATAGTCCTTTAAGTAATCTTTAAATGGTATTCAGATGCAAAAGATTCATACTATTTCTCCCGATAAATTAACCTTTAAAAGGGTTTACGAAATTCTTCACAACGGCTTAAAGCTGGAACTCTCCGACGAGTCGAAAGGGTTAATTGTAAAATGCCGTAACTATCTTGACGAAAAGATTAAGAATCAGGATGCTCCCATCTACGGCATCAACACCGGGTTTGGAGCACTCTATAACAAATCCATTTCCAAACAGGACTTGGGTAAGCTTCAGGAAAATCTGGTAAAATCGCATGCATGCGGAACTGGCGACGAAGTACCGTCGGAGGTTGTTAAGCTGATGCTGCTTTTAAAAATACAGTCGCTTTCGTATGGCCATTCAGGGGTGCATCTAAGGACGGTTCAACGGCTTATCGATTTTTTTAACAACGATGTTATTCCAATAGTTTATCAGCAGGGTTCGTTGGGAGCATCGGGCGATTTGGCACCGTTGGCACACATGTCGTTACCCTTGCTGGGACTGGGTGCGGTTAGTTTTGAAGGCAAATATATGGATGCCGCTACCGTGTTGGAAAAGTTTGGGTGGAAGCCCTTGCAGCTAAATTCGAAAGAAGGGCTGGCTCTGTTAAACGGTACCCAGTTTATGAGCGCCTACGGGGTTACTTCTTTGTTAAAAATATTCAGGCTTTCTGAACTTGCCGACATCATCGCAGCACTTTCGCTGGATGCTTTCGACGGGCGCATTGAACCTTTTATGGATTCATTGCATCAAATTCGTCATCACAAAGGACAAATTCAAACGGCTGAGCGGTTTCGCTCTATTTTAAAGGACAGCGAGTTGATTAAACGTCCGAAAGAGCATGTTCAGGATCCCTATTCATTCAGGTGCATCCCGCAGGTTCACGGCGCTTCCAAAGATTCGGTTAACTATGTGGCGTATGTTTTTTCAAACGAGATAAATGCCGTAACCGACAATCCCACCATTTTCCCTGACGAAGATGTAATTGTTTCAGGTGGAAATTTCCATGGCCAACCTTTGGCGCTGGCGCTTGATAATCTTGCCATAGCTGCCGCAGAGTGGGGCAGCATCTCTGAACGAAGAACCTATCAGCTGTTACACGGGCGCAGAGGGCTGCCCTCGTTTTTGGTGGCAAATCCCGGCCTTAACTCGGGCTTTATGATTCCGCAATATACGGCTGCTTCCATTGTAAATCAAAACAAACAACTTTGTACTCCTGCTTCGGTGGATACCATTGAATCGTCGCAGGGTCAGGAAGACCACGTAAGTATGGGAGCCAATGGTGCTACCAAAGCCTACAGAGTAGTTGAAAACCTGGAACGTATTTTAGCCATTGAGCTGTTTAATGCCGCACAGGCTCTTGACTTTAGAAGACCCTATAAAACCTCTTCGTTTCTTGAAGAGTTTGTTGCGAAATATCGCCAACGCGTTGCTTTTGTTGATGATGACAAAATTATGCACGACGAAATTATGAAGAGCATCCAATTTGTCAGAGAAGTTGAGTTTGAGCTTCCAGATGCATTGATGGAAGGGATTTAACTACATCCCTGCACTTTCGGTATCCAACTTACGGTCAATTTTTTTAAACATCCCCTGTAACACCTTTCCCGGGCCTACCTCGATTATTTTGGTGGCTCCGTCGGCAAGCATATTTTTCATGGTTTGCGTCCAACGAACCGGCGACACAAGCTGCTTGATAAGGTTGTTTTTAATAATCTCAGGGTCGTTAACAGGTTGTCCTGTAACATTTTGGTAAATGGGACAAATACCCTGGCTGAATTTTGTTGACGAAATGGCTTCGGCCAACTCAATACGTGCAGGCTCCATTAACGGAGAATGAAAAGCACCACCCACTTTTAGTTTTAAAGCTCGTTTTGCACCGGCTTCGTTAAGTTTTTCGATGGCTTTGTCGATACCTGCCACCGAACCCGAAATAACCAGCTGGCCGGGGGTGTTGTAGTTGGCCGGAACCACCACCTCCTCAATTTCTTTACAAACCTTTTCCACAATTTCATCGTCAAGGCCAATAATGGCAGCCATAGTAGAAGGTTCGTATTCGCAGGCCTTTTGCATGGCCGAAGCTCGTTTTGAAACCAACATCAAACCGTCTTCAAACGACAGGGTTTTGTTGGCTACAAGTGCCGAAAATTCTCCCAGTGAGTGGCCTGCCACCATGTCGGGTTTAAAATCATCACCAAGCAGGTGGGCTAAAATTACCGAGTGTAAAAAAATGGCAGGCTGTGTAACATTAGTTTGTTTCAGTTCCTCTTCGGTTCCGTCAAACATAATATCCGTAATTTTAAATTTAAGGATATTGTTTGCTTTATTGAAAAGGTCTTTGGCTTTAGACGATTTGTCGTAAAGATCTTTTCCCATTCCAATATACTGAGCACCCTGTCCGGGAAAAACGTAAGCTATCATATTAAGTTGTTAAGTGTTTTACTTTCTATTACCGAAAAAACGCAGCAAAAATAGAAATAAATTGATAAAGTCGAGATATAATGACAAAGCGCCGAAAAGCATCATTTTTCTAACGTTGTCGTCGGCAGTATAACCGTCCACCTGCGCACCGATGCGTTTAATTTTTTGAACATCGTAAGCAGTAAGCCCCGTAAATATTAATACACCCAAAAAGCTTATGATGTAATCCATTGACCCGCTGTGCATAAACATGTTTACAATGCTGGCTATAATAATACCAATCAGCCCCATAAACATGATGCTGCCAAATTTTGTAAGGTCGGTTTTAGTGGTATAACCCACCACCGCCATTACGCCAAACATGCCGCTTGTTATAAAAAATGTTTTTGCAATGGAAGCACCTGTATAGGCTAAAAATATAAAGCTTAAACTGGCTCCCATTAAAATTGAAAAAACAACAAACAATAGTAGCATGGTAGCTGCCGACATCCGGCTGGCACCTCCCGACATAACAAACACCAAAAGCAGGGGGGCAAGCATTACCACCCATCCCGTAATGGTCATGCCACCGGTGTTGGGGTCAATTAAAAGTTGCAGTAAAGCCGGAGTAGTGGCAAACCACCAGGCTGTAAGTGCCGTAATTGACAATGCCACAAACATCCACATAAACACCCCCGAAACAAAGGTTCGTGAAACGGGTAATGCTTCGGCTTTTTGATTTAAATTTCCGTATTGATTGTTTTGAAAACTATTCATAATTAATCCTCCTTATTTTTAAGATAATTTTGCTGAAATTAAATTTATAAATTCATTTCTGGTTTCTATTCTTTCAAAAGCACCTGTAAAATCGGATGTTGTGGTTACCGAGCTTTGCTTTTGTACACCGCGCATGGCCATACATAAATGTTTGGCTTCAATAACAACAGCTACTCCCAACGGGTTCAGGGTTGACTGTATGGCCTCTTTAATTTGAGTGGTAAGCCGTTCCTGAACCTGAAGCCTGCGCGCGTAAGCTTCAACCACACGGGCAATTTTGCTTAATCCGGTAATGTAACCGTTGGGAATATAGGCAACATGTGCTTTACCGATAAACGGAATCATATGGTGTTCGCACATCGAAAAAATTTCAATGTCTTTTACAATTACCATTTCACGATAGTCCTCCTTAAACTTGGCCGAAAGCAATATCTCTTTGGGATTGTGGTCGTAACCCTGGGTAAGAAACTGTATGGATTTGGCCACACGATAGGGTGTTTTTTGCAACCCTTCGCGTTCAGGGTCTTCACCAATCAGTTTTAATATTTCGTGATAATGGTATTCAAGTTTTTCCAATTTATCGGGAGCAAAAGTGTCAATGCGCTCATAGCCCAACATCTCTTTTCTTTTATTCATTTTATAAATTTTATTTGGGGTGAATCAAATAGGGTGCCAATGTCAATTTGGCAAGACAAGGGTATTATTTGTCACCAAAGTATTCAACATAATTGTTTTCCGATTCAGTAACTTTTACACAATGCAGTGTGGCATTCAGGTTTTTAACGGAGTCTTCCAGCTCATTCCAGATGGCAATGGCAAGGTTTTCGGTTGATGCCAGTTTACCTTTCATAAAATCAACTTCAAGATTAATGTTTTTATGATCCACTTTGGCAATTACTTTTTCGCGAATAACTTTGCTTAGCGTTTTCAGATTGATTAAAAAACCTGTTTCATCGTTCAGATTACCTTTAACGGTAACAAAGAGCTGATAATTGTGTCCGTGCCAGTTGGGGTTTGAACATTTTCCGAACACCTCCATGTTTTTTTCGTCGGAATAATCGGGACGAAACAGCCTGTGCGCTGCATTGAACCGTTCTCTGCGTGTGATGTAAATCATTGTTCTTATTTATGAAACAAAATTAGTTAATTATTTAAAATCATTGTTATTTCTAACATTTGTTAAGGTTTAAAACGTGTTGAATCGACGGTTTGTCCTATCGAGTGGTTTTTTCGTATATTTGACTTGCGAAAAATTAACAACTACTTTTATGGTAACACGAACTTTTGACGTATTAAGTAATGCCGAAAAAAAATTCAATCACGATATTGCACTGGCAGTAAAACGAGAAGGAAAATGGGAAACCTTCAGCACTAAGGAATATAGAAAGAATGCTGATTTAATCAGTCTTGGATTGCTGGCATCAGGGCTTGAAAAGGGCGATAAGGTAGCCATTGTTACCAACAACCGGCCCGAATGGAATTTTTTGGAAACAGGCCTTTCGCAGATAGGTTGTGTGCAGGTTACCATTTATCCCACCATCAGCGAAACGGAATATCGTCATATTTTATCACATTCGGAGTCGAAGTTGCTGTTTGTTGCTTCCGAAGCGCTCTATCATAAATTAAAGCCCGTTTTTGATGATACCCCAAACCTGATGGAGATATACACCATTGATGAGGTGGACGGAGTAAAAAACTGGAAAGAGATACAACAATTGGGCGAAAGTAAAGAATCGGAATTACGCCCTTTGCTTGAAAAAAGAAGAGACGAGGTTCAGCCTGATGATTTGTCAACACTTATCTATACTTCCGGAACCACGGGGCTGTCGAAAGGAGTGATGCTTACCCACAACAACATTGTTAGCAACGTTAAGCTGGCCGACGAGTTTATTCAATATCTTAAACCCGGCGACAGGGCGTTGAGTTTTTTGCCCCTTTCGCATATTTTGGAGCGCACAGGTAATTATTTGTGGCAGTATCACGGCTTACAGATTTATTATGCCGAAAATATTGAAACCATTGGCGATGATATGCGCGACATAAAAGCCAACACCTTTATCACTGTTCCGAGGGTTTTTGAAAAGGTTTACGATAAAATTGTAAACAAAGGACGTGAGTTGAAAGGAATTAAAAAATCACTGTTTTTTTGGGCTTTGGAAGTGGGCGATAAGTTTAATCCCGATCCTTCAAAACGAAGTGCCTTTTATAATTTTAAACTAGCCATTGCCAATAAGCTCATTTTCAGTAAATGGCGTGAAGCGTTGGGAGGCGAACTCAAAGGAGTTATTGCCGGAGGTGCTGCCCTGCAGCCGCGCTTAGCCAGGGTGTTTTGGGCTGCCAAAATATTTGTCCAGGAGGGTTACGGACTTACTGAAACGTCGCCGCTTGTGGCCGCCAACAATGTTTATCATCCCTATGTGCGATTTGGGTGGGTGGGCTATGTGCCCGATTCCGTGCAGGTTAAAATTGCCGAAGATGGCGAAATTCTTGTAAAAGGCGAAAATGTAATGAAGGGATATTTTAAAGATCCTGAAAAAACAAAAGAGGCCATCGATGCGGAAGGATGGTTTCATACCGGCGATATTGGCGAAATAGATGAAGGACGCATGTTGCGTATCACCGACAGGAAAAAAGAGATTTTTAAACTCTCGGGAGGAAAATATGTTGCGCCTCAGCAGGTTGAAAATATTTTTAAAGAGTCGATGTTTATTGAGCAGATAATGGTTGTGGGCGAAAACGAAAAACATACGGCGGCATTAATCGTTCCCGATTTTAAGTTTCTTACCGACTGGTGCAAAATCCACCACGTTGAAGCAGCCGATTACAAAGAGATGGTTAGCAATCAAAAGGTTATTGCCCGCTACGAAAGAGAAGTGGAAAAATTTAACAGCGAATTGAACAAGGTGATGAAAGTTAAAAAATTTAAGCTTGTTTGCGAGGACTGGTCGCCTGATAACGGCTTTTTATCGCCTACCCAAAAGCTGAAACGTAAGGTGATTTTGGCCAATTATAAACACCTGTTGGATGAGATATATGAAAAAAACTAAGGTTTGTTTTTATTTAATTGAACACTTGTAATTGCTGTTTCTGCTCTTTTGGATTTGTAAAGTTTATTTTTGTATAGACATGATTTGCTTGTAGTTAGGCACGAGCAAGAAAGGCGAAATAAAATGATAAATTTGCTATAAAAATATAGGAAAAAAAACGCTACCACACAAATAGTACATTTGTAATTTTGCACGAACCTGACTTCTAAAACCAAAAAATGCAAAAGAGCTATTTTATTTCCATTGCACCGAGATAATTTATACCTTTATACTGTAATTAAAAATTGAATAAATAAATGGAAATATTTCAGAAATCGGTAGAGAACAACCACCTTGTTAATATTGATAAAGAGCAAGTTGAGAAGGCTTTTAAGAAATTCAAAGAAAATTACTCGCCTGCAAAATTATCTGAAATAAAGAAACCAAACCGATAAAGAAATAGACCAAATGGTTTACAAGCTTTACGAACTTACCGAAGAAGAAATCACCATTGTAGAAAACTCAATTAATTAAAGAAAACTTTATTATGGTTATTCGCGAACACCTTAAAATATCATTATCATTATTTCGTGAGCAAATTAAAATTGTGGAGGAAAGTGGAAAATGAAAGAATTAAGCCTAAAAGACCAGTTTAGTGAATTTTTATTATACACATCACCCAATGGAGATGTGAAAGTAGAAATCTTTTTTCATAACGAAAATGTATGGCTAACGCAAGAACGTATTGCACATTTGTTTGGTGTTCAACGCCCAGCCATAACTAAACACTTAAAAAATATTTTTGAGAGTGGCGAATTACAAGAAAATTTGGTTAGTTCCATTTTGGAACATACCACTCAACACGGCGCTATTGCAGGAAAGACACAAACTAAACCTACCAAATATTATAATCTTGATGCAATTATTTCGGTAGGATATAGAGTAAATTCAAAACAAGCTACACAATTCAGAATTTGGGCAACTAATTTGTTGCGAGAATTTATGATTAAAGGCTTTATTATGGATGATGACCGTCTTAAAAACGGTAAATATTTTGGCAAAGATTATTTTAGAGAACTTTTAGAGCGTGTTCGTTCTATTCGTGCAAGCGAACGTAGAATATATCAGCAAATTACTGATATATTTGCAGAATGTAGTATTGATTATGACAAAAATTCTCAATTAACAAAAGATTTCTACGCTACAATACAAAATAAATTTCATTATGCAATTTCAGGTCAAACAGCAAGCGAAATAATTTACAATAATGCCGATGCCAAAAAAGATTATATGGGCTTGAAAACATGGAAAAACTCGCCAGATGGTCGCATTTTGAAATCAGACACAAGTATTGCAAAAAACTATTTAACCGAAAAGGAAATCAAAAAATTGGAAAGGAGTATTACAGGATTTTTTGATTATATAGAAAACATCATAGAAAACAGAAATACTTTTACAATGAAACAATTTGCCGAAAGTGTAAATAACTTCCTAACATTTAACGAATATAAAGTTCTTTC
>WGDP01000243.1 GCA_015493215.1 Bacteroidales bacterium
ATTGGTTATGGGTACCCGTACAGGCGACATTGACCCTGGTGCACTGTTGCATTTTGCTGAAAAAGAGGACTTGAGTGTTGAATATACCCGAACGCTTATAAATAAGTTTTCAGGGCTGCAAGGTATTTCAGGTATTTCATCCGACATGCGTGATTTGGAAAATGCCGCTGCCGAAGGAAATCATCGCGCTCAGCTGGCGCTGGATATGTTTGCTTACAGGGTAAAAAAATATATTGGTGCTTATGCTGCCACCCTTGAAGGAGCTGATATGCTTGTATTTACAGGTGGTATTGGCGAAAACGATACACAAACCCGTAAAAATATTTTACAGGGACTGGAGTTTATGGGTATTAAACTGGATAAATCGAAAATGGATTCAAGAGGTAAAGAGGTTGTGCTTTCAACCCCCGATTCAAAAGTTACTGTTATGGTGGTGCCCACCGATGAGGAACTTATGATTGCCAAAGATGCCTACGAAATAATTTCTAATTTGTAACGATATCTTTCAATCACCTCGTAAATCGAGCATAAAAAAACTCCCGACTAAATGTAGCCGGGAGTTTTTTTTTATGCTTTCTCAAATCTTAAAACGGTGTTAGAGTAATACCTACCGAAATGGGGTTCAGGTTATCGGTACCAAACCCTTTTTCAAAAATGCCGTTAATTTGGTACTCGGCAAAAACATTGATGTATTTCCACCCAAACCTGAGGGTTGGCCCGTAAGTATATTTATCAAGATGCTCAATTTTCTTCTCTTTAATAAGCACCCGTTTGTCATCGGAAGGCCTGTTGCCGTAGTATTTTTGTTTGCTGTCGATGGTAAAACCAAAGTTAAAGCCAACACTTAGTTTAATATCGTTTTTAAACCTGAATTTAATATCCATGGGGATGTAAAAATAAACCACGTTCACTTTACTTCTTCGGTAATCCGTTGTGATGGGGCTAAACAAAATAGAATCGCCCTTGATATCGCCGATGGTTGAATTGGAGTACAGGTTGTGACTCATAATTCCGGGGCCAACACCAAAGCCAACCGAGCCGCTTTCGTTGAGCAAAAAGTTATACTGCATAAAAACATTGGCTCCCTGATTAATGGTTCGTGTCCGCATTAAATCAGGCTGATTCATCCAGATGTCGGTGTAAACATCAACACCAACGGTTACTTTGCGTTTGGCACTTTCGCTGATGATTTGCCCGCTCATCTCCTGCACCGAAAACAGTGCAAGCAAAAAAGATATAATAATGATACCGTGTTTCATAATTTAAACATTTAAAAGTGCAAAGATATATTTAATGTTGCAACAACTCATTGAGAAGCTTTTTAATTTTTTCTGTATTCCAACGTGCAGCGCCCTTTTTTTTAAGTACTACTTTCCCGTTTTTATCAAGAATAAAAGTTGTGGGAATACTTTCTGTTTGAAATTCAACCGGAAGCCGGTCGTAAAGGTAAAACGGCGCTTTGTTGTAATTATTTTTTTCAAGAAAACTTTTTACTTTTTCGGAACCTTCGTTGGTTGCCAAAACAAAATTCACCCGGTCGCCATAGGTTTCATATACATCAAGTATAGAAGGAAGTTCAGCGATACAGGGCGGACACCAGGTAGCCCAAACATTCACAAAAACAGGCTTTTCGTTTAGTTTTTCGAGGGTAACCGGATGCATCGACAAATCGTAAACACTCCATTGTTCCGATTGTTTACTAATGGTAAATTGTTCGTTGGCATCCAGTGTTGAGGGGGGCAATGATGTCAATCGGATAAAAAAGGCTGCCGTCTCTTTCCTTGTTCCGGGAAAGATAAGCAATGCCAGAATGACAATAAAAACAACGTCGAAAAAAATGCTGAGGGGTTTCTTCTTTTTAAGATAATTGCATAAAAATGCAGGCTTTGTACACTTCATTAACTGAACCCTTTAAGTTTAGAGCGTTTGTCGAGTAGCTCGTCAATTTCTTCTTCGGTAAGATTGGGGTTTTTGAGCATTTCATCAAGTTCTTGCAACGAATGTTGAGCTTCGGATTCTTCCTTAACAGGCGTAATATGTACATCAACAGAGGTGTCAACCTGAAAAGGTTCCTCTTCACCCACTTCGTTACGAAGCTGAATTACCAGCTGATGAACCATATCTTTTACCGAATCGCCAAACTGCCCCTGAAGTTGACGGGCAATATCGTCTTTCATGGTTTCGTAGTTTGTAAAAAACATTTGAAACTGCTGAAGCATAAAACTGTTCACTCCCGGAATGCTCTCCGTATCGCTTCGAGCCATTAACCGGTTAAACAGCTTAAAAAGCTCATCTAACTCCTGTCTGAATTTTTCATCGTCCATAGTAACTGCAAAATTAGTAATAATTGTTTGGTTACGTAACAGGTTTTGATTTTTTAACGAAATTGGGATTTGAGGGGCGCCACATGCAACCAGCACCTTTACTCACTCTTTATAATTCATTCAGCATGGTACGGCAAATAAATTCAGCAGCCTTTCCATCGCCAAAGATGTCAGGGTAAATTAATGTGTTATAGGTTTTTATAAAAGAGTACCAGGCGCTTAATATTTTTTGCTTGTCGGCGTTGGCAATAACGCCGCATCCCGCTTCAACAATCTCTTTCCATTCGGTTTCGCTGCGCAAAATAATGGCCGGCTTTTTAAAAAAGAAGGCCTCCTTTTGAACACCGCCCGAATCAGTCATCACCAGCTTGCAGTTACTCTCAAGCATAATCATATCCAGAAACGAAACCGGCGGTATTACTTTCAACAGATTTGAGTTCTTAACACGGCCGTAAACATCGCCCAAAAGATTGGACTTCATCAACTTTGCCGTACGCGGATGCAATGGAAGCACAATTTCAATGGCATCGGTTTCAGCAATTTCCAGCAGTGATTCAAAAATAGAAGTCAACCGCTCCGGAACATCGGTATTGCTGTCGCGATGAATGGTAGCCAAAACAAACTCTTTACCCTTTAAACCATTATTTTCCAATACCCTGGAGTTTTTAGCCGCAAGCGATTTAAAATAGAGGCTGTTGTCGTACATCACATCACCACAATGAAAAATCCCTGGATTATCAGGTGTAAAAGGCGGTTTATTATCGGGGTTAAACCCCTCTTTTAACAGATTTTGAAAGCCGGTTTGGGTAGGACTGAACAGCAAAGTGGAAGCATGGTCGCACATAATGCGGTTAATCTCCTCCGGCATCGACTTGTTAAACGAGCGCAATCCCGCTTCGATGTGGGCTATGGGGATATGTATTTTTGCGGCCGCAACGGCACCTGCAAGGGTTGAGTTGGTGTCGCCGTACAAAACCAGATAATCGGGTTTTTCGTCCAGTAATATTTTCTCAATGCCTTCAATCATTCCGGCGGTTTGTACACCATGCGACGAGCTTCCGATATTCAGGTTGTATTTTGGCTCGGGTATTCCCAGTTCTTCAATAAATACCTGCGACATGTTGGTATCGTAATGTTGCCCGGTGTGGACAATCACCTCTTCAATGGTGTTGGAAAAGCTGTTGGAAATTGCCCTGCTCAAAGCGGCGGCTTTTATTATCTGTGGCCTGGCGCCGATTACTGTAACTATTTTCAAAGATTTAGTTTTAAAATGAATGCACAAAACTAAGTAATTTTCATATGGCAGCTAACAACAAAACCACCTGTGCCGCCACACCCTCTCCGGTTCCTGTAAAACCAAGGCCTTCGGTGGTTGTAGCTTTGATTGAAACATTTTCAATTTCCGTTTCCAGGATTTCTGCAATCGCAACTCTCATTTGACGGATATAGGGTGCAATTTTCGGTTTTTCTAAAATCAGCGTAGCATCAAGGTTGCCTAAAACAAATCTGTTTTTTTTAACGAGTTGCCATGTTTTTTTTAATAAAAAAATGCTGCTGATATCTTTGAAGTTGTCATCCGTGTCAGGGAAATGCAATCCGATATCACCTAAAGCAGCAGCCCCCAACAACGCATCAATAACAGCATGCAGCAACACATCACCATCGGAATGAGCAAGAGTGCCTTTTCGAGAAGGTATTTCCACGCCACCCAGCAGTAGTTTTCTGCCTTCTGCCAACCGATGCACATCAAATCCGGTTCCTATTCTAATATCCGTTGTCACGTCTGTTCTGTTTTTATTAATTTTGCTTTTTTGATAGTACAAATTTACAATAATTCAATTGCCAATTATGAAAAGAATTGTTTACCTGATAAGTTTTGTTGTTGTTTTAAGCTCGTGCGGACAGCAGCCCAAAAATAAAACAGAAAAAATATCAAACGTGGTAAAAACCTTTAAGAAGGTTGATAAAAAGCAGGCCATGAGCAAACCCAATGTTGTTGCGCTGCCTGTAACCGGAAAAGTTGATCTTTCAACCATGAAAACAGACAGCACCAACCACTATAGCTTTGAAAACTGCCACGGCACTGTTGTTCAGCTTTCAAAGGGAAACAGCTTGATTGTCATCGATTCGTTAAACTGTGAAGAAGAAGCCTGGCAGTACACTATTTTTCAGTTAAAGGATAAAAAAATCAGTGTAGTTGATATTCAAAAACTGGGGATGGTTTTAGTACCCGGCAAAAAAAACTATTCCTATTTACAAACGGAAAAGGTTTACGATTATACCACCTCACCCGCCACACTTATGACCCGTTCGGATACACTTGAAAGCTTTACCCGCCAACCGCTTAGCAAACCCTTTAAAAAAGAAACGTTACAAAACGAAGAGGAAAGTCTAAAACTCTGGAATATGAGGCTGAATGGCAAATGGCGGTTAAAATAAATATTGGAAGACGAAATAGTTTTGCAGCCGGAAGTATATGACTTGACACTGGTTCTTATTATAAACCGCTATGCTGTGTAGGGGTAGGATATGCTATAAATACTAACAATTTCCACAAAACATCTGCTCACCTAACCGTTCAAGGAACAATACGAGCAATGAAGTCGCCCCTCTCGAAATTACCATTAATTCGGAACAGGAAACGGAAACAAATAATTTCCATTCAAAGGTTTTTGCGGTTCTTAATCAACCTCAACGATTTCGTAGCCTTCAATAATATCGCCCACTTTTACATCGTTAAAGTTTTCGATGTTCAGGCCGCATTCGTACCCGGTGGCAACCTCTTTAACATCGTCTTTAAAACGTTTAAGCGAGCCAAGGTTTCCTGAGTAAACAACAATACCATCGCGTATTAACCGCACTTTGGTATTACGGTTTATTTTGCCATCAAGCACATAACAACCGGCAACGGTACCCACCTTGGTAACTTTAAAGGTATCACGAACTTCGAGGTTACAAACAACTTTTTCTTCTGTTTTCTTGGTAAGCATTCCTTTAATAGCCGACTCAATTTCCTCTTTTGCCTGGTAGATAATGGAATACAATCTTACATCAACCTGCTCGGCTTCGGCTAACTTACGTGCTTGTGGCACCGGACGAACCTGGAAACCAATAATAATGGCGTTGGACGCAGAGGCAAGCAGTACATCGGTTTCGGTAATGGCACCCACAGCTTTGTGAATAACATTTACCTGAACCTCTTCGGTGGAGAGTCTCAACAACTCATCCGAAAGGGCTTCGATGGAACCGTCAACATCACCTTTAACAATGATATTCAGCTCTTTAAAGTCGCCAATGGCAAGACGGCGGCCAATTTCATCAAGGGTAATATGTTTTTTGGTCCTAATGGCTTGTTCACGAATAAGTTGCTGGCGTTTTGTGGCGAGGTTTTTAGCCTCTTTTTCGTCGGCAATTACATTAAACAAGTCGCCGGCCTGAGGTGCTCCGTTCAATCCCAAAAGAAGTGCAGGCATTGAAGGCCCTACCTCTTTAACAGACCTGTTTTTTTCGTTAAACAGCGCTTTTACCTTACCGTAAACAGGCCCTGCCAATACAATATCACCTTTTTTAAGGGTTCCGTTTTGAACCAAAATGTTGGTAACATAACCACGGCCCTTATCGAGCAACGATTCCAAAACAGTACCACTGGCCAAACGGTTTGGGTTGGCTTTAAGTTCAAGCATTTCCGATTCCAATAATATTTTTTCCAACAGCTCTTCAACACCCTGTCCGTTAATGGCAGATATTTCCTGCGACTGGAATTTCCCACCCCAATCTTCAACCAAAATATTCATATTGGCCAACTGCTCTTTAATTTTTTCGGGATTTGCACCTTCTTTATCAATCTTGTTAAAAGCAAACACGATGGGTACACCCGCAGCTTGTGCATGGGTAATGGCCTCTTTGGTTTGGGGCATTACGGCATCGTCGGCAGCAATTACAATAACGGCAACATCGGTAACTTTGGCTCCCCTGGCACGCATGGCAGTAAATGCTTCGTGGCCGGGTGTATCAAGGAAAGTAATTTTTCTGTTATCGGGCATGGTTACTTCGTAGGCTCCAATGTGCTGTGTAATTCCTCCTGCTTCACCGGCAACAACATTGGCATGACGAATATAGTCGAGCAGTTTGGTTTTACCATGGTCAACATGTCCCATAACCGTAACAATAGGTGGACGGGGTACCAACGAAGCCGGGTCGTCTTCCTCTTCATCAACATAAATTACCTCGCTGTCAACGTCAACAAACTGGGCTGTGTGGCCATACTCCTCAGCCACAAACTGAATGGTTTCGGCATCGAGACGCTGGTTAATGGAAACCACCATACCGAGGTCGAAACAGGTTTTAATAATGTCGGTTACGCCAATATCCAGCATGTTGGCTAACTCGCTAACGGTTACAAATTCAGTAACTTTTAGAACAGTTTTTTCCGCTTCTTCCTTAGCGAGTTTTGATGCTCTTTCGTCGGCGATATGCCCTCTTTTTTCGCGGCGGTGTTTTGATGCTTTCGACTTACCACCCCCTTGCAGGCGGGCAAGTGTTTCTTTCATCTGCTTTTGGATTTCCTCTTCGGTAAGCTCTGCTTTAGGTGCTCTTTTATGTCCACCTTTTTTTCTTGTATCGCGATGTGCTTTGGCTTTTCCTCCCTGCGTGGTCTGCTGACCGGGTTTTCCTCCGGTGGCAATTCTTTTGCGAGGCCTTTTTCCTTTACCACCTCCGCTAACAGGGTCTTTTGAAGATGCCACCGGTTTTTTCTTTTTCTTACCGGGTTTAGGCTCTTCTTTTAATTCAATTTTTCCTAAAATAGTGGGGCCGTCAATTTTTTGATAGTTGGTTTTAAGAAACTCTATCTTTTCTTTTTCTTTGGGCTTGCTTGCAGGCTTGGGAGCTTCTTTAGGGGTCACTTGCTTAGCAGGCTTTTCATGCTCTTGTTTAGTGTGTTTAGCCGGCTTGTCGGGTGCAGTATTTTTTACTGGTTCTTTTTTTTGTTTAGTACTTTTACGTTTGTCGGCTTCTGCGGCTTTTTTCTCTTCGGCCTCTTTTTTTCGTTGTGCTCTTGTTTTTTTAGCAGGACGTGTTTTTTGATTGATGGCGTTCAGGTCGATGTTACCCAGGATTTTTAATCCTTCTTCCTCTTCTTTTTTGGCTTCATCTTCAACTTTTTCCTCTTTAGCCGGAGCCTGCGCTTTTTCGGCTTGTACTTTTTTTACCGTATCGTCTTTTTTATCAGATGTTTCCCCAACAGGTTCTTCCGAAACAGGAGCAGCGGGTTTTTCTTCTTTTTTCTCTTCTACAGGCTGCTCAGGCTTAACGGTAGCTTCATCAGCAACAGTGGCTTCAACAGGTTCTTCCTTTTCAACAGCAGGTTTGGTTTCCGACTCAGGTTCTTCTTTAACGGGTTCAGTCTCAACAACAGGTTCAGTCTCAACAACAGGTTCGGCTTCTGCAACAGGTTCGGCTTCTGCAACAGGTTCAGGTTCAGTAACCGGCTCGGGTTTTGCAACCGGCTCGGGTTCAGTAAAATTGGTGCCACTTTGGATAAATAACTCCTCCTGATATTCCTCACTTAAAGCATCTTCTTTCTGCTTTTTTATATCATTTATAGTAACCGTTTCGTTGTTACCATAGTCCAATCCCTTTTCATGCGCTTCCTCTTTGACCTGCTTGTCAATTTGAAATTCCTTTTCAAGCAGTTCCATCATTTCAAGTTCCAGCTTTGTATTGGGTTTTGCATCAATAGCAAATCCCTTTTTGCCAAGAAATTCGACAATGGTTTGAGTGCTTATGTTAAACTCTCTTGCGGCTTTGTTAAGTCTCATTGTTTTTAATGAAGCCATAAATTATCTTTATTTAACTATTCTGGTTTCGGTTAAGAAACGGGTAAAAATACAATTTTCATCTATCTGATAAGCATTGAAACATCAAACTTATCGTTTTACTCCGGAAACACGTTCCTTCTATTCAAATTCGGCTTTAAGAATTTTAACCACTTCGTCAATGGTTTCTTCTTCGAGGTCGGTTCTGTTAACCAACTCCTCTACACTCAGTTCCAGTACACTTTTTGCCGTATCGCAACCCACGGCTTTAAGCTCGTCGATAATCCACTGATCGATTTCGTCGTTAAATTCTTTAAGGTCAACATCCTCTGTATCAACATCCGTATCGCGATATACATCAATTTCATATCCGGTAAGCTTACCTGCCAGCTTAATATTATAACCCCCTTTTCCAATGGCGAGCGAAACCTGGTCGGGACGCATGTAAACTTCGGCTTTCATGGTTTCGTTATCCAATGTAATGGATGAGATGGTTGCAGGGCTTAAGGCACGTTGAATGTAAAGTGCCGTGTTGGTTGTGTAGTTGATAACATCGATATTTTCGTTTCGCAGTTCTCTTACAATGCCATGGATACGCGAACCTTTCATGCCCACACAAGCGCCAACAGGATCAATTCTGTCGTCGTACGACTCAACAGCCACTTTGGCTCTTTCACCCGGTACTCTTACAATATTTTTAATGGTAATCAGTCCGTCATAAATTTCGGGTACCTCAGCTTCAAAAAGTCTTTCAAGAAAAACAGGAGAGGTACGGCTTAAAATAATATCGAGACTGCTGTTGTTGTTTTTCAGGTCAACTTTCGATACCACAGCGCGTAAAGTATCGCCCTTACGGAAAAAGTCGGATGGAATCTGCTCCGATTTGGGAAGAGTTAGTTCAATCCCCTCTTCGTCGAGTACCAAAATTTTATTTTTCCAAATTTGATACACCTCACCGGCAATTATTTCTCCTACCTTTTCACGATATTTAGTGTAAACGGCATTTCTTTCGTATTCCAAAACTTTAGATACAAGATTTTGACGAATAGAAAGAATTTCGCGACGGCCAAAATCGGCTAAGGTGATTAATTCGGCAACCTCTTCACCCACTTCAAAGTCGGGTTCAATTTTAATGGCATCCGACAACTCAATTTCAACACTGGGGTCTTCGATGGCACCATCTTCCACAATGTCTCTAAATCTCCAGATTTCAAGATCACCTTTGTCAACATTAACAATGATGTCGAAATTGGCATCTTCACCAAATTTCTTTTTAAGCATGCTTTCAAAAACATCTTCCAAAATACGCATCAGGGTTTCTCTGTCGATGCTTTTCAGCTCTTTAAACTCTGAAAATGTTTCTATAAGATTTATCTTATCCATGTTATTTTGCTTTTCTTAATGACAGATTAATTTTTATCATTAAAAAGTTATTACTACTTTAGTTTGTGTTACTTCCGGCATGGGAAGCGTGAGCGTTTCGCCCAAAACTGTTTTTTTACTTTTTCCACGGGTTATTGTTTTTTCTTCCTGAATTTTAATGGCTTCGTCATCAGCCTCCAACAACACCCCTCTTATTTTTTTATCATCGCCGGTTAAAACCTCAACGCTGTTGCCAATGTTTTTTTTGTACTGACGCAACATTGAAAAAGGCCTGTCGGCGCCGGCCGACATTACTTTTAGTTCAAAGTCATCGGTTTCTCTGTCAAGGTGGCTTTCGATGTGCCTGCTCAGTGCAACACAATGGTCGATGGTTACGGCGCTGTCGGCATCGATAAACACCTGAATAACATTGGTACTACTAACTTTTAGGGCGACCAAAAAGCGGTCGGAGCCTTCAAGGTTTTCAGCAACCAGTTTTTCTATTTGTTTTTCTGTTATCATATATTTACGCAAAGAGGGGACGCTCTGTCCCCTCCTAAATCTTTCCTCATGTTCAAAACGGTGGCAAAAGTACAAAAAATATTGAGTTTGTCAAAGTTTTACGTGCTTATTTATACTTTAGGGCCAATTCATGGTTTGATGTTTTAACCAATATATAGT